>JAVBNC010000149.1:0-29182 GCA_031551765.1 Desulfovibrionaceae bacterium | reverse complement strand
CGGTCGCCCGCGCTTCCGTCAGGCTGAAGCGCGGGCGTCGCGAGTCTATGCGGGAAGAGGCAACCCTATTTGATCTTGCCTGTCACTTCGGGCCGCACCATGCCGCCGAAGGGACCCTTGGAGTTGACGTTCACGGAGCGGACCATGGAGATGGTGTTGTCCGTGAGCTTGATGGTCAGGAAATCGCGGAAAGCCATTTCCGGGTAGGTCCAGGTCATTTTCAGGGTATTGGCGTCCACCCAGGTGGCGGAAGCGACCACTTTCTGGCTGGGGTTCTGGTACTGGTGGTGCAGGTAGTTGCCGGTCATGGTGGTGGCGCCGGAAATCCAGGACCCCAGGCCGCACTTAATGTTGTGCGTGCCGCGCTGGTCGGTCATCACGTAGTTCACGCTGTCCTTATTGAAGTCCAGCTTGATTTTAGTGATGCCGTCCTTGTTCTCGGCAATAGTGAAGGTCTTGCCGCTGATCTTGGCCACCAGGGGAGAGGTGGTGTACTCCACCCGTTCCGCCAGGTTGAGGCGGTCGCCCTTGCTTTTGAGGATCTGGGTGTACTTGTCGTCGTACTTTCTGTTGTCGCCGTCAGCCTTGGTCCTGGCAAGCAGGGTGTCCTTGATCACGGCATAGGTGGCGGAAGAGGGCGGGGCGTAGCCGCCGGTCATGGAGATAACCATGTTCAGGGAAGGAATGACGGTCAGAACCTGGCCGAAAACCCCGGCCGCGGTGTAGCCGCCGTCGCGCTTCCACCAGTGGTAGCCGTACTTGGTCTGGGTGTCATTGTAGTCGTCCACCAGGCCAAAGGACCGGTCGCACCATTCTTCCGTCAGCAGGCGTTCGCCGTTCCACATGCCTTTTTGCTGATAGAGGATGCCTATCTTCAGGATGTCCTCAGGCGTGACCATCACGCCGTTGCCGCCGGAGCAGATGCCTTCCGGGCTTTTCATCCAGCTGAACTGCTTGATGCCCAGCTTGGGCACCACGGTTTCCAGCAGCAGCTGTTCGCAGGTTTTGCCGGTGGCTTTCTGTACCATGGCGGAAAGCATGTAGGAGTTGCCGCTGGAATACTTGTACTTGGTGCCGGGCTTGTGCGGCACGGGCTCTTTCATGAACGCCTCAAGCCAGCTGGTCTTCAGGGGGCGCCACTCGTTGCCGCTGATTTCCCGGTCATGCCCGCTGCGCATGGTGATCAGGTCTTTGACGGTCATGGCTTTCAGGTTCTCGCTGGCGTCTTTGGGCACCAGGTTGGGAAAGTAGTCCACCACCTTGTCCGTCAGCTTCAGCTTGCCTTGAGTAAAGGCAATGCCGGCGGCGGTGTTGGTGAAAAGCTTGGTAAGAGAGTGGATGATGTATGGGTTGTCCGGGCCATAGGGCATGTAATGGCCTTCAAAGATCACCTGCCCGTCCACGGCGACGAGTATGCTGTGCTGTTCCAGGTTGCGCTTTTCATACTCGTTGACCATTTCCATGATGTACAGCGAGTTAATGCCCTTGCTTTCCGGGGTAGCTCTGGGAAGCTTGGTGCTTAAAGCGGGTTTGGCGGGGGCGGCTTTCTGCTTCGCGGGAGCCGCGAAGGCGGCGCCGCTGAAGCAAAGAAGCATGGAGCACAGAACAAAGAGAATCCATGGAGTTGAAGCTCTCGCCGTAGTCATCGTAACCTCTCTTTATAGGGTTTTGCGCGCGGTCTTGCAGCGACGCAGAAGAATGCCGGACGCGTAAATGCCGCTGAATGCACGTTGAAAGAGTAAAGAGGATCGTATTCCGCAAAAAAGCTATGGAAACCACAAAGAAAGATGATAACGGTACCATGTGACTGTTGTGCGCTTATAAACAATTCTTCCTTGTTTTTCCAGGTCCTTTCCCGGGGTTATTCTTTAAAGTAAGCCTTACGGCATAATAAAAGGGAAGTTTTGTTAAAAAACTTCCCTTTTATTGCAGTTCCGTTAGCGGCGTTTTGGGGCGGGAGGGGCTTTTTTCTTGGGCGCGGCCTTGGGCTGCGTCTTGGCGGGCTGGGGAGCCGGTTCGGACGGCGGGGTGCTGAGGGCGGGCGCGGTCCCCCCGGCGCTGGCGATGCGGTCCACCACGTTGTCGCGTATCCAGTGGCCGTCCAGCCATTCGATGGGCGTGACTTCCACCCCGCTGACCGTGATGCCGAAATGCAGGTGGTCGCCCATGACCATGCCGGTGGCGCCGGTGTTGCCGATAATCTCCCCGCGCTGCACTTTCTGGCCTTCGGAAACGGCCATGCTGCTCATGTGCGCGTAAAGGCTCTGCAGGCCCAGACCGTGGTCAATGACCACGGTGTTGCCGTAAATGCCCAGGTCTCTCGCGAACACCACCACCCCGGCGTTGCTGGCGGGTATGGGGCTCTGGGCCAGGGAGGCCAGGTCCAGGCCCAGGTGGGTGGCTTCCACGCTCTGTTTCTGGTTGTTGTACATGTAGACCCGGTGGTCCGCAAAGCCCGCCTTGGGCGCGCCCGCGGGCAGACGCATGAAGTAGTCGGCCCAGAGCATTTCCGGCGCGGACTTCTGTCCCAGCTTGAGCAGCACGGCCTGGTTGGCGGCGCGCAGATCGCTGTTGACTTTGTTGAAGCGCTCTATCGGGGTCATGTCACCGGGCACCTGGTCCATGAATTCGGGCATTTTCTGGGCCAGCAGGTTGTCGCTGATTCGAAGCGTGTCTTCCCTGAACGCCCGGTTGATACGGTACAGCGAAAGACGGGACGTGCTCTTATTCCCGGCCAGGTCCACGGCCACCAGTTCCGGCTGGTAGTTCTGCACGGTAAGGAAGTAGGGGAAGGCGAAGAAGCAGATGAAATCGCCGTTGGGCTGTTTGTAGCCGGGGAAAAAGAGATCTCCCACCTTGACGCCGGTTTCGGCCGTCTCTTTGTTCACGCTGTAGACGACGCACCCGGTACCGCCCCGGCGCACATAGGGGGGCATGGTTTTGACCGTCACTCTGGGGGGCGCGGAGTCCAGCCGCATGCTGAAGGTACGGGTGACGCTGTTGCCGCGTCCGAAGCCCGCGAAGGAAGTGTCCACGGCACGCACTTCCAGTTCAAAGGCCCCTTCCTTGAAACCCAGGTCTTTGAGCACAAAGCTGGCTTTCTGCTCCTTGTTGCCGTCGGAAAAAGACTGGTCCAGCAGGGTCTGGGTGCGGGCGCCTTTGCGCAGGGCCACGCTGATGGATTTGACGGCGGAACTGGCGTCCCTGGCCGTCACCGTGAACTGTTGCCCGGCGGAAACCCGCTCGGAAGAGGGGGTCAAAATCAGCTCGGGCGCGTCGGTATCTTTGAACAGCAGGTAGCCGCCGCCACCGATAACCGCCAGAATGACAAACAAAAACACAAAAGCCGGAAGGGAGGAAGAGCGAGCCATGTCTAATCACCTTATTGCGTATACGCATAAGCCCGGCTTCCGTTTGGGCGGGCGGGGTGGAAAAATCTTTGCAGAACCAGTAGGACCGTGACAGCGGAGAACCTTTGCACAATTTCGCCCGCTGTTCAAGACGCTCCGTATGAAAAGACCGCCATTGACTTGCGGGAAAAAATCTGGTTTCCAGACAGCGGCGGCGCACACGCGGCGCGAAGAGGACCCCCCATGAGCACCTACAGCATCAGCCGCGACCGCATGGTCCGGGAACAGCTTGCGCCGCGCGGCATCAGCGATGCCGCCGTGCTCAAAGCCATGCGCACGGTGCCCCGCCATCTTTTCGTGGAAGAAGCGCTGCGCGGCCAGGCGTATGAGGACGGCCCCCTGCCCATAGGTTTTGGCCAGACCATTTCCCAGCCCTTTGTGGTAGCGCTCATGACCCAGCTTCTGGAATGCGCGCCGGGCATGCGGGTGTTGGAAATAGGCACGGGTTCCGGCTACCAGGCGGCCGTGCTGCGGGAAATGGGGCTGGACGTGCATTCCGTGGAACGCCTGCGGGAGCTGCATTTCCGCACCAGCGACCTTTTCCGGCAACTCCGGCTCATGGATATCCGCCTCAAACTTGCGGACGGCACCCTGGGCTGGCCGGAAGCGAGCCCCTTTGACCGTATCCTGGTGACAGCGGGCGGGCCGGAAGTGCCCGCGCCCCTGCTGGAACAACTGGCCGACCCCGGCATTCTGGTTATGCCCGTAGGCGGTGACAAACGCGCGCAGCGGCTGGTGCGCCTGCGCAAGCAACAGGGCCGCCTGCACAAGGAAGTGCGGGAAGGAGTGGCCTTTGTGGATCTGGTCGGCAAGCACGGCTGGTAGGGCGCGCCGCACGGATTCCTTTTATATCCTTAAAGCAGCATGCGGCCCCCTGACGGCAGGAACGGCGGGCCGCCGGAGATACGCGCCATGACAAGCGCAGGCAAGGGATTTTCCGCGTCCGCGGGCAGTTCCATCATGACTAAGGAAGACAGAGCCATTGCTGGCGTTCTTTCGCGTATCGGTCGCGTGCTGTTCGTGGTCAGCGGTAAGGGCGGGGTGGGCAAAAGCTCGGTCACGGCCAACTTGGCCGTGGCCCTTGCCCGGCGCGGCTTGCGCGTGGGCGTGGCGGACGTGGACCTGCACGGCCCCAGCATCCCCACCATGCTGGGCATTGCCGAACGCCTGCGCCCGGCGGATGAGGAAACCCTGGCCCCGGCTTGCAGCCCCGGCGGGGTGAAGGTCATTTCCATGGACGCGTTGCTGGAAAACCGGGATTCCGCCGTCATCTGGCGCGGCCCCAAGAAAAGCGCGGCCATCAAGCAGTTCATCAGCGGCGTGGCCTGGGGGGATCTGGACTACCTGCTCATAGATTCCCCCCCCGGCACCGGGGACGAGCACCTGGCCGTGCTGAAGGCCATTCCCGCCGCGCAGTGCCTTATGGTCACCACCCCGCAGGAGGTGGCCCTGGCGGACGTGCGCAAGGCCATCCATTTTCTGCGGCGCATGAACGCGAAGATTATGGGATTGGTGGAAAACATGAGCGGCCTGACTTGCCCGCACTGTTCCGGCCATATTGACCTCTTTGCCAAGGGGGGAGGGGAGGCCACGGCGAAAAAGGAAGGCATACCCTTTCTGGGGGCCGTGCCCATTGACCCCGCCATGATCGTGGCCGCGGACAGGGGCGTTCCCGCCATGGACCTGCCCGGTGAAAGCCCGGCCAGGAAAGCCTTTGAATCCCTGGCCGAAGCGGTGCTGCGCGAATGCCCGGCGGCCCCCCGCTGATGCGGCGGAGCGTTGTTTTTGCGTCAATCCGCCAAAATTGAACCGTACTCATACGCTTGCGCTCCTGGTGGGCATGGCGTAGAGAGTTTGCAGATATTCTTTGGTTACGAGGCCGCCGTATGACACCGCTTTTGAATCTTCCCAACAAAATTACCCTGAGCCGCATTCTTCTGGTGCCGGTCATCGTAGTTTTGCTGAGCTTTCACGGGCCGGTAACCTGCCTGCTGGCGGCGCTGGGCTTTATCGCCGCTTCCATTACGGACCTTGTGGACGGGCACATCGCCCGCCGCTCCAACATGGTCACCCGTTTCGGCAAATTTCTGGACCCGCTGGCGGACAAAGTGCTCATCAGCTCGGTGCTCATCATTCTGGTGGCTCTGGGCTGGGTGGCGGCCTGGATAGCCATCGTCATCATCTGCCGGGACATGATCATTACGGGCCTGCGGGCCATTGCCATGGACGAAGGCATTGTCATTGCCGCCGACGGCTACGGCAAGCTGAAGACCATTCTGCAAATGCTCGCGCTTATCCCGCTCATGGCCCATTATCACCTGTTCGGCCTGGACCCGAACCCGCTGGGGCACTTTTTACTTTACATAGCCCTCATCCTCACGGTATTTTCAGGGCTGAACTATATTTACACGTTCTACAGGCAATGGCAGCAAATTCATCAGGCAAACTCCAAGCAGACTGCGGACTGAACACGCGCTTGCCCTGCGTAACGCACTCTGCCCAAAGGCAGAGGGAGGAGCCTATGCAAAATGACCCACGTCTGCAAAGCAGGCTGCGCAACTGCCTGCAAACCATCCTGGAATTGGAACCGGACCTGGAATTGTTACGGATGAGCCGGGTGCTTTCGGACGAATTCGCGGTGCTGAAAGACATTTGCGAACGTCTGGGCTGCATTTCGTTCCATGAAAATGATGTGGAACGCATTGAAAAGGCCACCGCGCACTTTCTTTCCGAACTCAGAAGCTCCATGACGAATTCGCGTATGCGCCTTTCCGGGCAGAGGACCTTGCAGTAAATGTGGCGCCAGTTGCTCTTTGGGCTCTCCCTTTGCATCAACCTGGTTTTGGCGTACAAGCTGATCTGGAGCGAGCAGGGCTTTGTTGCGTACAAAGCGCTGAAGGAACAGCAGCGCAGCATTGAAACGCGGATCAAGGAACTGGACGAAAAGAACCGCAGCCTGAGCATGGAAATACGCCTGCTGCAGTCAGACGAGAAGTATCAGGAAAAAGTCATCCGCAAGCGGTTGAATTTTGTAAAGGACAACGAAATACTTTATATTTTCCCCGGCGCTCATGATGCAGCCAAAACAGGAGCCGGCCCGGATGAAGCAAAAAATTGAGTGGTACCAGGAAGTCCTGGAAATCGAGCCGAATTCCGGTCTCTTCTTTCCTTTGGCCAAAATGCTGGCCCAGGACGGCCAGACCGGCAAAGCCATCGCCACCCTGCGCGCGGGCACCGCTCGCCACCCGGACCATCTTGAAGCCCGCCTTCTGCTTATTGAAATGCTGTTTACCCACGGTTCCCGCGATGCGCTGTGGGAGGAAATCGATGCGGTGGGCGCGCTGTTCAGCGCTTATCCCAACTTCTGGCAGGCTTGGGGAGAGCGGCTGCACGCTTCCGAAGCCGGCAAAGACGCGGGCATCGCGCTGTTTCTGTTTGCCGCCGGGCTGCGGCATGAGCGTATTTCCTGGCCCGACATCATCGGCAACGGCCTGTTGAGCCTGTTGTCCCAAAAGGCACCGGGGAAACCGGCCCTTGTCCCTATGGCGGCCGCCCGGCCCGCGACTCCTCAGGAAAGCGCTCCCCAGGCGCCGGAAATTCCTGAGGACGAGGCCCCGACGGATCCCCATACCGAAGTGGAAGCCGCGCCGTCCTCCACCCCCGTGGAGTCCGCACCGGAGAAAGATCCGTCTTTGGCGCAAAGCGCGGGCGACGAAGAAGAGCAGGAAGAGCCTTTCTCCCTGCGTACGCGCTCCATGGCGGACATTCTGGCGGAGCAGGGCGACATACAGGGCGCGCTGGAAATCTACAAGGAACTTCTGGCCGTCAGCTCTTCGGACCAGGAAAAAGCGGCTTTGCAAGCCCGCATGGACGAATTGACGCTTAAACAAGCCTCTTCCACTTCTCCAGGCACGGCGTCTGCCCCCGCTAAATCCGATGAGGCGGAACCCCGAAACAGGCTCGCGGACATGCTTGAAGCCTTGGCCCAGCGGCTTGAATCCCGGTCTCTGCAGTGACCGCAACCTCAAGACGGCGCACAGCCGGCCTTGATTCCGAGTTATCTCAGGAGTGCTTATTGTGTATCGCGCTGTGATCTTTGTTTGTATGGCCATGCTCGTGCTCGTCACCGGCTGCCGTCCCCCCCAGACTGTGAAGAACGCCTTAAAAGATACACGTTCCTATTACCGCGCTTACCTGAACACCCCGGCTACGCTTGACCTGGACAACAAAGGCGGATGCGAAGAGTACGAGGTGGCCCTGGGCGCGGCCGTTTCCGAATTCGACTTCCAACTGCGGGAACTGGAGCGGGTGTTGCAAAACAGCGACCGCAATCCGGACCCCGCCTGGGTGGGCAAGATAACCAAGCGCTTCCCCTGGCTGGCCGGCGTGGCCTTGGCCGACAACACCGGGGAAGCCCGGGCCAAGGTGCCCGTGGATTACCCCAAACCCTTTGAAGTCACCGCGCTGACCAAGGTGGACACCAAGCAGCACCTGAAAGATCTGCGCGCCTTCGTGCAGGAAGACCCGCTGGGACCGGAAATCTATATCGGCAACCCCGTGTATTCCGGCTCGGACTTCAAAGGTGTGGTGGTCGTGCACTTTGACCCGCGCACGCTTATCGCCCGCACTACGGACCCCGGCAAATTCATGATAGCCTCACCCCAGGGCGTCCTTTGGCCCGGCCTGTACGAACCGGCCTCAACGCCCGTGGCGGCCGTGAAGTGGGGCGAGGTGGTCAAGGACAGCTCCTACGGCACCATCAGCAACGCCAACGGCACCTTCTACTGGGTGGCCCGTTACGTGGGCAACCTGCCCCTTATTTACGCCATCAAGGTAAAGGGTGAATTCCCCCAGAATACAGATAACCTTTCCGCCCTTACGGTGGCCAATGACTACGCTCTGGGCGCGGTCAACATCCCCGGCGCGGCGGCCAGGCCCACCGCCATGCCGCCACGCGCGCCGAGAACGCCCGACGTGCCCGTGCTGATGCCTTATTCGGACGATGGATATCGTGCCCCCGCGCGGGCCCAAACGGACGCCGCCAGCGGCATGGACGGGGATTTGGGCGACATCGGCAAGCCCAACGTGGCGCCGGACGCGCCTCCTGCGGGCCCGGTGGTGCCCCAGCCCAGAACCCCGGCCGTCCAGACACTGCAGGAATAGTTTTACAAAAAAGGGAGGGGATGCCCTCCCTTTTTTTACCCGACGACACAGCACAGGAGGCTTTCATGCGGCAAATTACTGTTACCGAACACCTTCTTTTGCACCAGAAAAAATCACCGGCCGCCACGGGAACGTTCACCCAACTGCTGTATGACCTGATTCTGGCGGCAAAGCTCATTTGCCGCAGCGTGAGCAAAGCCGGTCTGCTGGACGTGCTCGGCGGCACCGGGGAAACCAACGTCCAGGGCGAGGCTGTGCAAAAGCTGGACGAGTTCGCCAACCGCGTCCTGATCCACCGTATGGAGCGGAGCGGGGCGCTGTGCGCCATGGCTTCCGAGGAAAACGCGGACATCATCCCCGTTTCCTCCCGCTTCACCCGCGGTGACTACATGCTGGTGTTCGATCCCCTGGACGGCTCCAGCAACATTGACGTGAACATCAACGTGGGCACCATTTTTTCCATCATGCGCCGCAAATCGTCACCCAACCAGGACGTCAGCGTGGACGACTTCATGCAGCCGGGTTCGGAGCAGGTGGCGGCGGGTTATATTTTGTACGGCCCTTCCACCATGCTGGTGTACACCACCGGCCACGGGGTGCACGGTTTTACCCTGGACCCCAGCGTCGGCGAATTCCTGCTTTCCCACCCCAACCTGAGGCTGCCGGAACAAGGCAAAATCTTTTCGGTCAACGAAGGCAACAGCATATACTGGGACCAGCCCACGCAAGATCTGGTGGGTTCGTTCAAAGGCCGTGAAAACTCGCTTGGCGCGCCGTATTCCCTGCGCTACGTGGGCTCGCTGGTGGCTGATTTTCACAGAACCCTGCTCTACGGCGGCATTTTCCTTTACCCGCTGGATCACAAGAAGCCGGACAATCCGCAGGGGAAACTGCGCCTGCTCTGTGAAGCCTCCCCTTTGTCCTTTGTGGCGGAACAGGCCGGCGGCGCGGCCACGGACGGGAAAACCCGCATTCTGGATATCACCCCCACGGCCCTGCACCAGCGCGTGCCCCTGTTCATAGGCTCCCGCAAGGACGTGGAAACGGCCATGAAATTCTACCGTTAGGCCGCGTCCCGTTTATGCGCTGCCTCGGCATTGAAACTTCCTGCGATGAAACCGCTCTGGCGGTGGTGGAGGATGGGCGTCTCACGGCGTCCATCCTCTCCTCTCAGGCGGACGTCCACGCCCTGTTCGGCGGGGTGGTGCCGGAACTGGCTTCCCGCGAGCACGCCCGGCTCATCGGCCCGCTGTACGACTCCCTTGGTCTGGAAAACCCGCCGGACGTGGTGGCCTTTGCCCGGGGTCCTGGCCTGCTGGGCAGCCTGCTCATAGGCGCGGGGTTCGCCAAGGCTCTGGCGCTGGGACACGGCGCGAAACTTGTCGGGATCAACCACCTGCACGCCCACCTGCTGGCGGCCGGGCTGGAAGGGGAATTGCTTTTCCCGGCTCTGGGGTTGCTGGTTTCCGGCGGGCATACTCATATTTACCGCATTGCCTCCCCGCGCGCATTTACGCTGATGGGCACAACCTTGGACGACGCGGCAGGGGAGGCATTTGACAAAGTGGGCAAGCTGCTGGGCCTGCCGTACCCGGCGGGCCGGATCATGGACGAATTAGGCAGGGCGGGCCGCGCCGTTCCCGGCCTGTTCCGTCCTCCGTACATGGATAACGACAACCTGGACTTCAGCTTCAGCGGGCTGAAAACGGCGGCCGCCACATACATCGGGCAGCACCCGGAACTGTCCGCCGCCCGCGAGGGGCTGGAAGATTTTTGCGCTTCCCTTAATCAGGTTATCGCCGCGACGCTCAGGCTGAAATTTGAACGCGCCCTGCGCACGGAGCAGGGCAGGGACGTGCGTTCCTGTCTTCTGGCGGGCGGGGTGGCGGCCAATTCCTTTGTGCGCGCGGCCCTGCGCGAATGCGCGGAGCAGGCCGGTCTGCCGTTGGCCGTGCCTTCGCCTATTCTGTGCACGGATAACGGGGCTATGATCGCGTACAGCGGCTGGCGGCTGGCTGAAGAAGGGTACGGGCACGGCCTGGACGTTTCCTGCGTGCCCAGGGGCACCCCTGTGCCGGACGACTTGCGCCGCGAAAAGCGTTCTTGACAGCGCGCTGTCCCCGTCCTACTATCAAACCTGCTTAGTATTCCGCCTGACAAGCGAACTTACTCAATTTTTAGGTACATACGCATATTTGCAACACGCCGCGGCACGTGACAGGGGGCGGCTACGCATAATACCGTTCGCCGCACAAGGAGTTTTTCATGTCCATACAGATCACTGACAGCACGTTTGAAGCTTCTGTTCTTAAATCCTCCATTCCTGTGCTTCTCGATTTTTGGGCTCCCTGGTGCGGCCCTTGCCGGGCCATTGCCCCGGTGGTGGACGAACTGGCCACGGAATACGAAGGAAAAGTGCTCATCGCGAAAATGAATGTGGATGAAAACCCGGCCACCCCCGGCCGTTTCGGCATCCGCGCCATCCCCACCTTTATTCTGTTCAAGAACGGCCAGGTGGTGGAGCAGGTTACCGGGGCGTCCTCCAAGGCCGCGTTGAAAGACCTGTTGCAGCAAAAAGCTTTGGCATAACGTTCCCTAACACTCAGCGCGCAAGGTGCCCCGGTTTTCCGGGGCACTTCTTGGAAGAGCCGCATGCGTAGTTTCGTCCGCTTTCTGCTGACCCTGGCCCTGGTGCTGTCGCTTACCGGCTGCGGCATTATTGACTTCTTCTACCTGCCCCCCGGCGAAGACACGGCGCAAGAGCTGTTTGAGTCCGGCAACGACGCCATGCGGGATAAAAACTATTCCGCGGCCATCGGGTTCTATACAAAGCTCAAAGACAACTATCAGTTCAGCCCCTATGCGCTGGAAGCCGAGCTTTCCCTTGGCGACGCCTACTTCCTTGACGAAGATTGGGCTGAATCCATTGAGATTTACAAGGAATTTGAAAGCCTGCACCCGCGCCACGAGGCCATTCCCTATGTGCTGTTCAACATAGGCGTGGCCAGTATGAAGCTGTATCCCTCCGTGGACCGGCCCATTACCCCGGTGGACGAAGCCTACGCTTATTTCAAGCGGGTCAGGGATTCATATCCCGATTCGGAATACGCGGAAAGGGCGGCGGAGTTCATGGTTCAGGCCCGCAGGCTGATGGCCGAGCACGAGCTGTTCATAGCCGATTTTTACTACCGCATGGGCAAATACGGGTCCGCCTGGCTCCGTTATAAAAACCTGATGGATAACTTTAAAGACGTGCCGGACATTAACGCCCACGCGGAAGAAAAGGGGCAGGCCGCCTTTATCCGCTACCGTCAGAACGAAGCCTCCCGGGTCCGGGAACAGCGGGAAGGATCCTGGAAAGACTGGTTTGGCTGGCTGTAGTGTCCAGCCCAAAGGCTTGGCTTGATAAATAGAAAGGCCGTCTGGAGGAATCCAGGCGGCTTTTTTTCATGGAATTGCGCCAGGGCTCACACGGTTCATGAAGGTATAAGAAAGTTGCGGATCCCGGTGAAAATAATCTGCGCGGCCAGGGCCGACAAAATCAGCCCGGTGATTTTGGTCAGAATGGTAATGCCTAACGTTCCCAGCAACCGCTCCATGATGTCGGAGAAGTAGAGCGCGGCGCCCACTAGTGCGGTGGCGCACAGCAGGGCCAGACAGCCTGAGATTCGTTCAGCAAAGCCATGGGAGCCTGCCCCCATGATCATCAACGTGCCTATGGTGGCTGGGCCCACGGTGATGGGAATGGCCAGCGGCACCACGCTGATGTCCCCCTGGCTTTCGCCTGTCTGTTCAGGCGCTGGGTCGCGGACCAGGCTAATGGCCGAAAGAAACAAGAGCCCCCCGGCGCCGATGCGGAAAGCGTCCAAGGTGATGCCGAAGGCCGTGAACAGCAGTTCGCCGAAAAAATATAGTACCAGGCTGATGGCGAATACGGCAACGCTCACGCGCACGGCAAGGTGCCGCCTGGGGGCGCCGGCCATGTGCCGGGTCAGCGCCAGGAACATGGACAGGACAAAAAAGGGCGTGAGCACAAAATACAACTTGATGACGTCGCTGATAAAAGCGCTGTGCATAGTCTTTCCTTTATGGACCGGCTCCGGGCCGGAGATTTTCAAGGTCAGCAGGAGTCTATAATCCCTGTGTATCAAAGCCTGGAGCGGATGGGAACATGCCGCGTATTTCGGCCGTTTCCGCGCCGCCTATTGGCCCATAATGTAAATTATGTTAACTTTACTGCATATGAGAGAAAGGCATTGCGCTCGAGACCGGTCTGACTATACTTGCCGCAACGGTTTTCGGCCTTGCGCTTTACTGCATATCCCCCTCTTACTAACCATGGAGAATAACTATGGATACGATGCTTTCGTGGATCGACCAGCACAGCGACGAGCTTCTTGCCATGTACAAAAAACTCCATGCCATCCCCGAACTTGGCTTCCAGGAGTTCAAAACATCCGCCATTCTTGCCGAGGAACTCAGAAAAGCCGGCTACGAAGTGCAGGATAAAGTTGCCGGTACCGGCATTATCGGCACGCTGAAAGGCAAAGACCCCGGGCTTACCTTTGCCCTGCGCGCGGACATGGACGCCCTGCCCATGGAGGAAAAAACCGGGCTGCCGTATGCTTCCACCCATCCCGGCACCATGCATGCCTGCGGCCATGATTCACATTCCGCCATGCTTTTGTTTGCAGCCAAGGCCATTGCGGCCAACGGCGGCATCAAGCGCGGCGCGCTCAAAATCCTGTTCCAGCCGGGTGAAGAAGGCTACGGCGGCGCGCGGGCCATGATTGAGAGCGGCATACTTAAAGGAGTGGATGAAATGGTGGGCATCCACATGCGCAACAATAACGAAGCCCGCGTGGGCGAAGCTGTTCCGGCCGTGTACCACAGCGCTTCCTGCAAAGTTCAGGCGACCATCCACGGCAAAGCCGCTCATTCCGCCTGGCTGCACCGGGGGGTGAACGTCATTGAAGCCCTGGCCGCCGTGGTCAACGCCAGTTGCGCCATTCACGCGGACCCCACCGTGACCCATTCCGTCAAAGTCACCCGCTGTTCCGCCGGGGGCAAGGCCGCCAACATTATCCCGGACCTGGCGGAACTGACCTTTGACCTGCGCTCGCAAACCAACGAGGTCATGGCGGACCTGCAGGCCAAGGTGGAAAACGCCGTGCTGGCGGGCAGCGCCACTGTGGGCGCCAAAGGGGAAGTGGTCATCTTGCGCAGCAGCCCGGCCGCGGACCACGACAAGGCTCTTATCGCGGACACCGCCGCCTCCATCGCCGCGATTCTCGGTCCGGACAAATGCCTGCCCCCCACCATCACGCCCGGCAGCGAGGACTTTCACTGCTACAGCACCATTGCGGGCATCAAAACCGCGTTCATCGGCCTGGGCGGCGACATGGGCACGGGCGGCCACACGCCCACCATGTGCCTGGATCTTTCCGCCTTGCCCAACGGCGCGAAAATCATGGCCCACCTGGTCAGGGCCAAGCTCGGGTAACCTCTGACACCGTGTTCATCCGGCGTTCCGGAATCTGTTCTCCCATCTGTTTATCGTACCTAAAGGAGACTTCTCATGGACAAAGTGCTTTCATGGATCGACCAGCATAGTGGCGACCTGCTGGAAATGTACAAAAAGCTGCATGCCATTCCCGAAATCGGCTTTCAGGAGTTCAAAACCTCCGCCATTCTCGCGGAAGAGCTCAAAAAAGCGGGCTACGAGGTGCAGGATAAAGTCGCGGGCACCGGCGTTGTGGGCACCCTGAAAGGCAAGGAGCCCGGCCTGACTTTTGCCCTGCGCGCGGACATGGACGCCCTGCCCATGGAGGAAAAAACCGGGCTGCCGTATGCTTCCACCCACCCCGGCGCCATGCATTCCTGCGGGCACGACGCGCACAGCGCCATGCTGCTGTTCGCGGCCAAGGCCATTGCGGCCAGCGGCGGCATACGGCGCGGCACTCTGAAGATCCTGTTCCAGCCCGCTGAAGAAGGCCTGGGCGGCGCCAAAGCCATCGTCAACAGCGGCGTTCTGAAAGGCGTGGAGGAAATGGTGGGCATTCACGTGCGCACCAGCAAGGAAGCGGGCCTGGGCGAAGCTGTTCCGGCCGTGTACCACAGCGCCACCTGGCGCATGAACGTCATCGTGCACGGCCAGGCCGCCCACTCCGCCTGGCTGCACCGGGGCATCAACGTCATTGAGGCCATGGCCGCCGTGGTCAACGCCACCTGTGCTATCCACGCGGACCCCACCGTGCCCCATTCCGCCAAAATCACCCGCTGCTCGGCCGGGGGCAAAGCCGCGAACATCATCCCGGACCGGGGCGAGCTGACCTTTGACCTGCGCTCCCGCACCAACGAGGTTATTGCGGACCTGCGCGAAAAGGCCAGGAACGCCGTTATCGCCGGTTGCGCCACCGTGGGCGCCACAGCGGAAATGATCGAAACCCACGACCTGCCCGCAGCCAGCTACGACGACGCCCTGATCGCGGATACCGCCGCTTCCATCGAAGCCGTGCTGGGCAAGGGTAAATGCCTGCCGCCCACGGTCACGCCCGGCAGCGAGGACTTTCACTGCTACAGCACCATGGCGGGCATTAAAACCGCGTTCATCGGCCTGGGCGGCGACATGGGCACGGGCGGGCACACGCCCACCATGTGCCTGAACCTGGAAGCCCTGCCCGGCGGCGCCAAGATCATGGCCCATCTTGCTAAGACCAAGCTCGGCTGATCCCGCAACGTCTCTTTTCTTTGCCGGTTGCGCCGGCTCTTTGCGATACAGGCCGCTCTTAGAGCGGCCTGTATCGCGTAACGGGTATTTTTGGATACTATTTTCACAGAGAGAAAATTTATGGCTTTCCCTTTGTCGTACATGTATACTAATCATCCTTTGCAACGGAATTTTACTCCGTTGCCTCTTTTTTATCCTTTTACCCACGGAGAGCGGGTATGAACAAGTTGTTGTCATGGATTGATCAGCACAATGACGAGCTTCTTGAAACTTACAAAAAACTCCACAAAATCCCCGAACTCGGTTTTAAGGAATTCAAAACCTCCGCATTCCTGGCCGATGAGCTGAAAAAAGCCGGTTACGAAGTCCAGGACAAGATTGGCGGTACCGGCATTGTCGGCACGCTTAAAGGCAAGGAGCCCGGCCCGACCTTTGCCCTGCGCGCTGATATGGACGCCCTGCCCATGGAGGAAAAGACCGGCCTGCCCTACGCTTCCACCCACCCCGGCGTCATGCACGCCTGCGGCCATGATTCGCACTCCGCCATGCTGCTGTATGCGGCCAAGGCCATTACCGCCAACGGCGGCATCAAGCGCGGCACCCTGAAAATCGTGTTCCAGCCCGCCGAGGAAATTCTGGGCGGCGCGCGGGCCATCATTGAAAGCGGCGCTTTGAAAGGCGTGGATGAAATAGTCGGCATCCACATGCGCAACAACAAGGAAGCCCTTGTGGGAGAAGGCTGCCCGGCCATCAACCACGGCGGCTGCTGGCGCATGAACGCCAAAATTCACGGCCAGGCCGCGCACGCCGCCTGGCTGCACAAGGGCACCAACGTCATTGACGCGGTGGCGGCCATTGTCAACGCCACCAACGCCATCCACGCCGACCCCACGGTGAGCCATTCCATCAAGATCACCCGCTGTTTTGCCGGGGGCGAGGCGGCCAACATCATTCCCGACCTGGCGGAACTCTCCTTTGACCTGCGCGCCCAGACCAACGAAGTCATGGCCGTGCTGCAGGAAAAGGGCAAGAACGCCGTCATGACCGGCGCGGCCAGCGTGGGCGCCACGGCGGAAATCATTGTGGTGGGCGGGGTTCCGGCCGCCAGCTTTGACGACGCCCTGGTGGCGGACGCGGCGGCTTCCATTGAAGCCGTGCTGGGCAAGGGCAAGTGCCTGCCCCCGGTGTACACGCCCGGCAGCGAAGATTTCCACTGCTACAGCGTGGAAGCGGGCATCAAAAGCGCCTTTATCGGCATTGGCGGCGACATGACCACGGGCGGCCACACCAACACCATGTGCCTGGACCTTAGCGCCCTGCCCCACGGCGCCAAAGTGCTGGCCCACCTGGCGGCCTGTAAGCTGTGCTGAAAACCAACCCTTTAACCGCATGAGAAAGGATTTTTTATGAGTAACGAACAGCCCAAAGTCACCTGGGTAAGCTATCTCCTGCTCTTTTTAGCCATTGTCATGTTCTCCGGCTTGCTCACCAAAGTCAGCGGCGCCTGGCAGGCTCTGGATTTTAACACGCTGAACGGCGTTTTCGGCACCATTTCCGGGGCTAAAGGCAACTTTGTGGGCAGCGGCGGCACCGGGGCCAGGGGCGGCTTTCTCTTCGCCCTGGGCCTTGCCCCGGCCATCATCCTGGCTTTGGGCATCGTGCGCATTGTGGACGGGTACGGCGGCCTGATCGCGGCGGAAAAGCTTATTTCCCCCCTGTTCAAGCCCCTGCTCGGCATTCCCGGCATCTGCGGGCTGGCCTTTATCACCAGCCTGCAAAGCACGGACGGCGCGGCCGGCATGACCAAGCAGCTGTACGAAGCCGGGTCCATCACGGACAAGGAGCGCACCCTGTTCTGCCAGCTCCAGCTCAGCGGCGACGGCACCATCACCAACTATTTTTCATCCATCGCGGCGCTGTTCGCCGTGTTCACCGCTCCCATCGTGCTGCCTCTGGCGGTTATTTTCATCTGCAAATGCATTGGCGTGACCCTGCTCCGGCTGATTATGGCCATGGAAAAGAAAGAAAAAACCGCCCCTAACGCGTAAGGAGAATGCACCATGGCTAGCGCAAGCACTCAAAAGAATGCCCTGGACCTGTTTGTGGAAGGGGCCAAGCAAGGCTGGAATATCGCTATCGGCAGCATGATGCCCAACGTGGTTATGGCTTTCGTGCTGATCCACATTCTGAAAATCACCAAACTGCTGGACATTATCGGCGCCGTGGCCGCTCCCGTCATGGGGCTGTGGGGACTGCCGGGTGAAGCCCTGGTCGTGCTCTGCGCGGCCTTCATGTCCATGGGCGGCGCCGTGGGCGTGGCCGCCGGCCTGATGACCGCCGGCAAGCTGAGCGGCGCGGACGCCACTGTCCTTGCCCCGGCCATCATGCTCATGGGTTCGCTCATCCAGTACATCGGCCGCTGCCTGGGCACGGCGGACGCCAACCGCAAGTACTGGGGCTGGCACATTCTGCTCTGCATCGTCAACGGGCTTATCGCCATGTGGCTGATGCGACTGTTCATGCTCTTCATATAAACGGCAAAACCCACGCGAAAGGCGCCGCCCGGATCTGCTCCCGGCGGCGCCTTTATTGTGCCTTTTACTTAGAAAACGGCGCGTGCGTTATTCGTCTTTTTCCTTATATTCCGGAATCTCCCGGCCGCCCTCCTGAAGTTTTTTCAAAAAGGCGTCCCGGCATTCATAACTGCAAAAACGGTGGATGGTGTCCCCGTCCCGCACGCTGATGCTGCCTTCCGCTTCCACATAGGCCCCGCAGGTGGGATCCTTGACCATGCCGGCGGCCGGCTTGCCGGAAACCTTGCTCCCCTCCTGAGGGGAGCTTCCCGCGGAGCGCTTGCGCAGCTCGTTGCGGATAAGCGTGTACAGGATAAAGCCGACTACCGCTAAAACTATCCAGCGCATCATGTGGTGTATCCTCTCATGCCTTAACGCGGCCGGTAGGCGTCGCCGTAAAGGACCTTGAGGCAGGCGTCCGAAAGCGCGCCCAGGCTGGAGACGGAACGGTCTTCCGGCAGGCAGGAAGCGTCGTAGGCCAGGGGCAGTTCCGTGCAGGCCGTGGTCACGGGCAGATTTTTTATCTTCCACAGGTCTTCGACAATGGAGCGCATGGCCGCGCCCGCTTCCTTCATCCTGTTGGCTTTCACTTCCACCACGCAGGCCTGCACCCTTTGCTGCATGGCGTCGTCCACTTCCAGGTAGCTGTAGCCCATTTTCTTGGCGTATCCCTGGTACAGGCCGGAACGGCAGGTGCCGGTGGTGGCCAGCAGCCAGGCCCCTTCCGGGCTTTTGGCCTGGGTGGCGGAAATGGTGGCTTCCACAATGTGGATGAGGGGCTTGGGGAGCTGGTCGCGGAAGCGGTCGATGAACACGTGGGCCGTGTTGCAGGGCACGGTCAGGTAATCGGAACCCCATTCGGAAAGGGTCAGCAGGCACTTTTTGAGACGTTCCGTGGGGTCTTCCCCTGTGCCGTTGATACCGGCCACGCGGTCGGGAATTTGCGGGTCGGAAAGCATGCACATGATGGGGTGGTGCTGGTCGATCTGGGCCGGAGCCTTGACCGCCATGAGACGGCAGAATTCCGAGGAAGCGGCCGGCCCCATGCCGCCCAGAATGCCCAAAGTTTTATTGGGAGCGGTGAAAAGCATCGTCAAACTCCTTGTAAGATGCGGTCATCAACCACGCGGTACGGCAAGGCCGCCAGCAGTGCGGCGCAAGACCCGCCGTCGGGCAGAACCAGGCCGGAATCCAGCTCCAACAGCGGCACCAGCACAAAGGCCCGTTCCGCCAGGCGTGGATGGGGCAAAGTCAGAAGCGGCGTTTTGCAGACCGTATCTTCAAACAAAAGCAGGTCCAGGTCAATGGGGCGCGGGCCGAAACGCGGCGCGGTTTCCCGCTTTCTGCCCAGTGTCGCTTCAATAAACAGCAATTCGGCAAGAAGCTCTTGCGGCGTGATTCCGGTGCAATCCAGGGCCGCGGCCTGATTCACGAACCAGGGCTGGTCCGCCAGGCCCTGCGGTTCCGTGTGGTACAGGCGCGAAACGGCGGCCACGCGCACACCCGGCAACGCTTCCAGAGCCTGCAGCGCCAGGCGGAAAAGCTCCACTTCCCGCCCCTGGTTGCCGCCCAGGCTGATATAGGCGCGTTGTTCCCTGTTCATCCGCCCCTGTTTAGCCCGGTGTGTCCGGCCTGTCAAAGCGGGTGGGGGCCAAATGCCCTTCTCCTCTTGTCCAAGGCCGCGTGACGGTATACTATCGGCATCATGAGCACTCTTCCTCCCGCGCAACCCGCCGCCAACCAGGACGGCCAGACCGTCCACCCGCTGGCGGACGGCTACATGCAGCACCTGCTGGTGGAAAAGGGCCTGGCGGAAAACACCCTTGCCGCCTATGCAGCCGATCTTTCCGATTTTCTTTCCTTTCTGGCGGAACGCTCCTTTCCCCTGGAGGAAGTCACGGACCAGAGCCTGTTCCTGTATATCGTGGATATCCGGCGGCGCGGCATTTCCGGCCGCAGCCTGGCCCGGCATCTTTCCACCCTGCGCGGATTTTTCGCCTTTGCCCGCGCGGAAGGCTTGTTCGGCAGCGACCCCGCTCAGTTCCTGGAAAACCCCAAGTTCACCCGTTCCCTGCCGGAAGTGCTCTCCAAGGCGGAAATGAATGCGGTGCTCGCCGCGCCCAAGCTTACGGAAAAGCTGGGTTTCCGCGACCGGACCATACTGGAGCTGCTCTACGCCTGCGGGCTGCGGGCTTCGGAACTCTGCGCTTTGAAACCCCTGGATATCGACCTTTCCGCCAACATCATCCGGGTTTTCGGCAAAGGCTCCAAGGAACGCCTGGTGCCCGTGCATGAAGAAGCGGCCCGTTTCGTCCATGAATATTTGCGCCACTGGCGGCCCCAGTTCACGCCCCGCTGTGACGCGATGTTTTTAAACCGCTCCGGCACCGGCCTTTCCCGGGTGGCGCTGTGGAAAATAGTGCAGCGCCACGTTCTGGCGACGGGCATTGTGCGGCCCATTTCCCCGCACACCTTCCGCCATTCTTTCGCCACCCACCTTCTGGAAGGCGGGGCGGATCTGCGGGCCGTGCAGCTTCTGCTGGGCCACGCGGATATCAGCGCCACGGAAATTTACACCCACGTGCAGGCGGAACGCGTGAGCCAGGTGCACAAGGCCCACCACCCCCGTTCCGCCTCCCCGGCCCCCACAGGAAGACCATGAGCGCTAAACCGCGTCCCAAAACCATCATTACCGCCCACAACAACGCGGATTACGACGCCCTGGCCGCCATGGTGGCCGCGGGCAAACTGTACCCGAACGCCCTGCTCATAGCCCCGGCCACGCAGGAACGCCAGGCCACCCATTATTTCACGGACAGTATCGCCTACCTGTTCAGCCTGCGCCAGCCCAGGGACGTGGATTTTTCCGGCGTGAAAACCTTGGTGGTGGTGGATACCCGCCAGAAATCGCGTATCCGCCATGTGGAAGCGGTATTCGCCAATCCTGGCCTGGAAATCCATCTCTATGACCACCACCCGGACGCGGAGGATGACCTTACGGGCGCAATCTGCGTGGTCAAGCCCTGGGGTTCCTGCACCGCCATTCTGGTGGATCTGATGAAGGAAC
Source organism: Desulfovibrionaceae bacterium (assembly GCA_031551765.1). Lineage (GTDB taxonomy): Bacteria > Desulfobacterota > Desulfovibrionia > Desulfovibrionales > Desulfovibrionaceae > JAVBNC01. The sequence continues at coordinate 8,239 of JAVBNC010000149.1, read as the reverse complement.
GGGGCGTCCTGCCCACGTCGGACGAAGCCACCATGCTGGGCCTGGGCATTTATGAGGATACAGGATCCTTCCTTTATTCCTCCACCACGACGCATGACCTGGCTGCCGCTGCCTGGCTGCGCGAACAGCGCATGGACCTGGAAATCGTCAGCGAGCTTATCAGCCGCGACCTGACCAGAGAGCAGATTCTGGTGCTGAACACGCTGCTGGAATCCGCCCAGACCCACGACATCAAGGGCATCCCCGTGTTGTTCGCGGAAGCTTCCCTGGACTTCTTTCTGGGTGACTTTGCCGTGCTGGCGCAGAAAATCATGGATCTGGAGCAGGTTAAGGTGCTTTTTGCCCTGGCCCGCATGGGGGACAGGGTGCAGGTGGTGGCCAGAAGCCGCCTGGCGGAAGTGGACGTGGGCAAAATATGCGCTTCCATTGGCGGGGGCGGGCACAGCTACGCGGCTTCGGCTTCCGTTAAGGACAAGACCTTGGCCGAGGTCAAGGCCGAGCTGCTGGCGCTGCTGCTCTCTTCCGTCAACCCGCACGTGACTGTGGGCGAGCACATGACCAGCCCGGTCATAGGCGTGGACGATAACCAAACCATAGCCCAGGCGGAAGAGATCATGACCCGTTTCGGCCTGAAAGCCGTGCCTATTCTGGCCGCGGGCACCAGGCGCTGCGTGGGCTATCTGGAACAGCAAACCGCGGCCCGGGCCATGGCCCACGGCCTGGGCGAACTGGGCGTGACCGAATACATGCACCGCAGCGTACAGACCGTCTCGCCGGAATCCACACTCTTTCCGGCCATGGAAATCATCCTTACCCAGCGCCAGCGCCTGGTGCCCGTGGTCGAGAACGGCGAAGTGGTGGGCGTGCTCACCCGTACGGACATTATGCGCCTGTTGGTGGGCGACGCCATGCTGCGCATTCCGGAAGGCACCCCCTTGGACGCGGCGGCCCGGGAACGCAACATCGGCGCGCTGGTCAAAGAGCGCCTGCCCGCGGAGCACGTGGAACTGCTGGCCTTGGCCGGAAAACTCGGGGATTCCCTGAACTGTGGCGTGTTCGCGGTGGGCGGCTTTGTGCGCGACCTTTTGCTGAGCCGGCCCAACCTGGATATTGACCTCAGCGTGGAAGGCGACGGCATCGCCTTTGCCAAGCTGCTGGCCGCTAAGCTCAAAGGCCGCGTGCGCCCCCACTACAAGTTCAAGACCGCCGTGGTGGTGTTCACCAACAAACAGGGGGAAGAACAGCGCATCGACGTGGCCACGGCCCGCCTGGAGTACTACGAGCACCCTGGCGCCCTGCCCACGGTGGAGCTTTCGTCCATCAAAATGGATCTGTCCCGCCGCGACTTCACTATCAATGCCCTGGCCGTGCAGCTCAACGCTTCCCGTTTCGGCGTGCTCATAGACCCTTTCGGCGCGCAGCGGGATATCAAAGAAAAAACCGTCAATGTGCTGCACTCCCTCAGCCTGATCGAAGACCCCACGCGTATTATGCGGGGCATACGCTTTGAGTCGCGCTACGACTTCAAGTTCGGGCCGCAGACGGAGCGGCTGGCGAAAAACGCTCTGCAACTGGGCATGCTGCAACGTGTTTCCGGAGTGCGTCTGTGCAACGAGCTGCGCCATATGTTCGACGAACATGAAGCCGTCAAGTGCATCCAGCGTATGGAGCAGTTCGACATCTGGCGGCTCATCCACCCCCTGCTCAAGCTCCAGCCGTCCAAGGTGGCCCTGCTCAAGGAAATGGAGGACGTGCTGGCCTGGTACCGGCGCATGTACATGGGCGAAAGCCCGCAAACCACCACGGTGTTTCTGCTTATTCTGCTGCGGGGCGCCAAGCATCAGGACATAGCGGCCGTGCTGAACCGCCTGGGCTTTATCCAGAAGGCGAAAACGGACTTTCTGCGCCTGCGCGAAGCCCTGCGTCACGCGCAGATACAGCTGCCTTCCTGGAAAAACGAGGACGGCAGCATGAGCGGCCTGTACACCCTGCTTTGCCAGATGCCCGTGGAAGGCATTCTGGTGCTTATCGCGCTGACCGCGAAAGAACCTTTCAACAAGGATATCGCGCACTTTTTGACCCGTCTGCACATGGAAAAACCGGACATCACCGGCGCGGACCTGGCCGAGCTGGGTGAAGTGCCGGGCCCGGTTTTCGGCAGGGTGCTTAGCCAAGTGCTGGCGGCCAAGTTGGACGGCAAGGTCAAAAGCAGGGATGAACAGCTGGCCCTGGCCGCCAAGCTGCTTAGCGCCGTCAGGGGCGGAAAACCGGCTCCTTTAGCCCTTGGGGAAGTGCTGAACGGGCGGCTCTGATTTTTCACACTGTGAACAACCACGCGGCAGCGGGCCTGTCGCGGAGCGGGATACGGAGCACACGGAGCAAAGCGACGCCCGAAGGGGGCGGCACAGGACCTGCCGCATCAAGTCCGCCTCTTGCCCTTGCGGCGGCGGCGGTGTAGACAGAACTGACGCACGAAGGTGCCGCAAGGAAAACGAATGGACATCATGTGGGCGCCCTGGCGCATGGACTACATACTCGGCCCCAAGCCCGGCATCTGCGTGTTCTGCCTGCCGCAAGGCCGGGAAGAGGACGAAGAGCGCCTGGTGCTGTACCGGGGAACACACGTCTTTGTGGTCATGAACAAGTTCCCCTATAATTCCGGCCACTTGCTGGTGGCTCCTTTGCGTCACGTCATGGATATCTGCGATCTGAGCGTGGAAGAATACACGGAACTGTTCGCCACAACGCAAAAAAGCGTGGCCATCCTGCGCGAGCTCAGCGACCCGCAGGGCTTCAATCTGGGTTTCAACCTTGGGGCCGCCGCCGGAGCGGGCATCAAGGAACACGCGCACTTTCACATTGTGCCCCGCTGGAACGGGGATTCATCGTTCATGGCCGTCCTGGGAGAGGTCCGCACGGTGCCGGAGCACCTGCACGCCACGTACGCCAGGCTCAAACCCCATTTCGACCGCCTTTCCCCTTCCTAAGGAGGCAGCATGCGTTTTCTGAAAGCACTCTGGCTGGCTGTATTTTTCTTTGCCGCCCTCATTTTCTTCATCCAGAACGACAGTGTTTTGGGGCAAAAAATGTCGCTGCAGCTGGATTTCTACTTCTTTAACTACATTTGGAAAGGCACGGCTGTTCCCTTCTATTTCGTGGTACTGGCCGGTTTCCTGGTCGGCGCGCTCAGCACCCTGGGTTTTCTGATCATGGACCGCATCCGTCTGCGCCTGGAATTGCGCCGCGCCCGCAAAGAAGCCCGCGACCTTACCCGTGAACTGAAAGCCCTGCGTGAAATTCCCCTGCAGCCGGCCCCGGTCATGCTGGAGTCCGGTGCCCAGCCGGCGGAGGCCAAGGCAACCAACGCCACCAGCGCTGAAAACAAGTCCTGACCGGGCGGCGCGTTTTCGCGCCGGTTTCTCGCGTCTGCTTACAGCATATTCGCTTTGAGCTTGTCGCTTAACGGCGGGCAAAGCCCGCCTACGCCAATCTCGCGGGCGCTGCTACGCTTCGCTTCGCACCGCCAGAGCATTTCATCCGAATAGATATTTTCATGGTGAAATGCTCTAAAAGGAGACAGGTGATGGCCTTTTTCCGGCGCGTTTCGCGCGGCCTGCGGGCGCTTTTCAGCTCCTCTTCCCCCCTGCCCCTGCCGGGCGAGGGGGAAACGCCGGGCAGCCGGGACACGCTTTCCGCCATCCACGATCTCTCGCGCCTGGTGCAGAACGACCCCGGCGCCATCGACATCTACCTGGCCCTGGGCAACCTGTTCCGGTCCCAGGGCGACATCGAGCGGGCCGTGCTCATCCGCGAAGGCCTGATGGCCCGGCCGGGGCTGAACAACCGGTTCAAGGCCAGAGCGCTTTTTGAGCTGGGCCAGGACTACCGCCGCGCCGGGGTGGTGGACCGTTCCCTGGCCGCATACCGCGAAGCCGCCAAACTGGGCTACAACATGGAAGCCGTCACCGTGGAGCTGGCCAACCTGCACGCGGAAGCCGGCGATTTTGAACAGGCGGCGGAAGAATACCACGCCCTGGGCCACAAGCTGGCGGAAGCCCACTATTTGGTGCGTCAGGCCCAGGACCTGGCCGGGGCCGGGGAAGACGGCGCGGCCCAACGCCTGGTCAAGCGGGCGCTGCGGGTCTATTCCGGCTCGGTGGAAGCCTGGTGCGCCCTGCTCAGTATGACCGCACAGGCGGAAGACTGGCGCAAAACCGGCTCGCTCCTCGCGCAGGGGCTGGGCAAGGTGGAGCCGCGCCTGCGTTTCCTGCTGCTGGAAGCCCTGCGCGGCGCGGGCATGGCCGTGCGCGGCGATCGAGACGACGCATCCTTCGCTGAGGACGATTTCGCCGCCCGCCTTTGCGCCGCCGTGATCCCCGTCCTGGAAAAACAGGAGCCGCACATTCTGCTTCACTATTACGGCGCGCTCTTTCTGCGGCGCTGCAACGATCTGGAAGCGGCCAACATCTGGCTGGCCAAGGCCCTGGTGGTGCAGCCGGATTTCTGGGCCGCGCGCCTGGAACTGCTGGCCGTGGCCGCCGCCAATCACGAACTGCCCCCGGTCATTGACCACCAGCTGGACTATTTCATCGGTCAGATGCGCCACAGCAAGCGTTTTACCTGCGCCGTGTGCGGCCTGAAGCAGGACGGCGTGTTCTACCGCTGCCCCCGCTGCGGCAGCTGGCATTCCATATCTTTTCGCCTTAATCTTCAGGAGTAACTCCCCCATGCCCTCCCTTTCCGACTGGCAGGCCCTGCTGCCCAAAGTCCAGGCCGTTGTCCTGGACGCGGGCGAACTTATCCGCGAACACGCCCAAAAGCCCCGGGATATCCACCACAAAGGCCGTATCGACCTGGTCACGGCCACGGATATTGCGGTGGAAAACTACCTGAAAGAGCACCTGAAGCCCCTGCTGCCTGAAGCCACTTTTCTGGCGGAGGAAAGCGCGGCCGACGCGCAGCTTTCCGAGTACACCTGGATCATCGACCCGGTGGACGGCACCACCAACTTTGCCCACGGCCTGCCCCACGTGGCCACGTCCCTGGGTCTGTGGCACAAGGACGGCGTCGCGTTGGGCATTATCAACGCCCCGCTGCTGGGGGAATGCTTCACCGCGCTGCAGGGCGGCGGGGCGTTCTGCAACGGGAAAACGCTGCGGGTGACCGCCACGGACAGGCTGGAAGACGCGCTGATCGCCACGGGTTTCCCCTACGCCATAGAGGAAGAGCTGCCCGGCATTCTTAAGCGCCTGGAAGCGGTGCTGTCCGCAACGCAGGGCCTGCGCCGCTGTGGAGCCGCCGCCCTGGACCTGGCCTACGTGGCCGCCGGGCGCTACGAAGCCTTTTACGAGTTGCGCCTCAACCCCTGGGACGTTTCCGCCGGGTGGCTGCTGCTGCAGGAAGCGGGCGGCACCATGACCCGCATGAACGGCAAGCCGTACCATCTGCGCTCCCACGATCTTTTGGCCAGCAACGGCCGTATCCACGAGGCCATGCTGGGCCTGATCAAACCCTTTGCGGTGCAGCCATGAATGAAGAGCCGGAAATTATTGTTCCCTTCGAACAAATAGGCGAGCCCGGCTGGGAAGGCCCCACGGACGCCATTCTGCAGGACATAGCCGACAATTGGGGCGACGAGCGCGTCAGCCCCAGCGCGGAAGCGGAGCTGGCGGCAACGGAAAGGCGGCTGGGAGCCGCCCTGCCCCCGGCTTTGCGGCTGCTTTACGCCAATTTCGGCCCCGCCGATGTGGGGGAACAGCTGCAGGCCCTTAAAGACATGGAACCCCTGCAACACTGGGTAGAAGGATTTCCGTGGGACTCCATCTCTCCGGAAGAAGCCGCCGCCCTGCCCCATTTGGTCACGTTCAGCGAATATCTGGGCAACGGCAACGCCTTTTGCTTCCACACGCAAGACCACAGCGTCTGGTATTTTGACCACGACACGGACCCGACCCTGACCCGCTTTTTCGACGACGCGGGCGACTACTTCAAGGGCTGCCTGATCAAGGCCCAGCAGGATCTGCTGGAAGAGCCGGAAGCGGAAGACCTGGTGGAGGAAATGCTTGTGGAGCTGTTCGGGGAGAAAATCGTAGCCAAGTGGCTGTATTAGTGGCTATTTCTAATTAGTTGTCGAAGCCAATTAAGAGTCGAAGCAGGGCTCTGCCCTGCTCTCACTCTTGGATGGCTTCGCCGACTATTTACTGGCGCATCACGCCCCGTCGGCCGCTGCCGCGCGCTTTTGCTTTTTTTCGCCGCCGTCGAACAGCACGCCTGCGGCAATAACACAGTGCAGGGCCGGGGTAAGCAGGTGGGGCAGGTCGCGGGCCAAGGCTTCCAGCTCATCCTGGTCCACATACATGCCGCCCTCCCCCGCCAGCGGGTCGCGGAACAAAGAGGAGGCGGGCCGCTCGGCCGTAAAGAGCGTCAGTTCCGCATGGCCCGTTTCCTCGGAAGGCGGCAGGCAGGCCAGCACCCGCAGGTCCGCATCGCGGATGCGCAACTCTTCCGCAAGGTTGCGCCGGGCGGCGTCTTCCCGCGCTTCCCCGGCCAGCACAACCCCGGCGGCGGAAAGGCCCCATAGGCCGGGACGGCGCGTCCTGGCTCCGGAGCGCTTGTGCAGGTAAATGCCGCCGTTTTGGTCGCGCAGGGCCACAAGCGCCACCTTGTAGGGCAGGCGCTGGCGGAGCACGGTTTCCCGGGGCATGACCAGCAGGGGGTTGCCCGCACTGTCCAGAACCTCCAGCTGTTCCTGCTCCACGGGCGAAAACGCGGAGGTCCGGGGCGGGTGCTTTTTGCGGGTGACAGGAGCGGGCATGGGAACTCCGGCGGAAAAGTGTTTCCGTCCGCATGCAAATACTGTAGTCTGTGCGCCGCCGCAAGGCCAAAGGAGCGATGGAACGCGCATGCCTTTCGACCCGGATACCCCTCGTCCGACCTTTACCCTGCTGGGCCCGGACGCCGCTCCCGCCGTAGCCAGGCTGGAGGAGCGCTGTTTCCCCACCCCCTGGTCCGAGGAACAGTACCGGCTGGTGCTGGCGGCGGGCGCGTGCACGCTTTTCGGCGCGTACCTGGGCGAGGAGCTGGTGGGATACCTTGCCGTCGCCATGCAGCCCGGCACCGGGGAAATGGAAGTATACAACATCGCGGTGGCGGAACACGCCCGGCGCCGGGGCCTGGCCAAAAAATTGCTGGCCAGCGCGCTGAAAGCCGCAACGAATTTGGGTGTGGAGCGGGCCGTACTGGAAGTGCGGCGCGGCAACGCCCCAGCCATTGCGCTGTACGAATCACTGGGTTTTGTTCGGGCGGGCGTGAGACCCGCCTACTATCAAGATACCGGGGAAGACGCCCTGGTATACACCTGTTCGCTGTCGGATGCCTAGGTCCCATGAGAAGGCCGGGCGCGCCCGCCCTGCTCACCGCAACGCCATGAGGAGTTTTTTGTGAAAAAGCTGATCGCCGCCAACTGGAAAATGCACAAAACGCAAGCCGAAGCCCAGGCAACAGCCGCCGACCTGATAACCCGCGTTCCCAATCTGCCGGATGACCGCGAAGTGGCTATTTTCGCGCCCTACACCGCACTGGCCGCCTGCGTGGCCGGCCTTGGCGGCCGTGAGGGCTTTGCCACTGGCGGCCAGAACCTGTACCCTGCGGAGCAGGGCGCCTTTACAGGCGAAATTTCTGCGGCCATGCTCAAAGACTGCGGCTGCTCCCACGTGCTGGTGGGCCATTCCGAACGTCGCGCCCTGCTCCGCGAATCCAGCGCTTTTGTCGGCGAAAAGGCCGTCTTTGCCCTTAAAAACGGTCTTAAGGTTGTTCTCTGCGTGGGGGAAACCCTGGAAGAACGCGAAAACGGCAAACTGGAAGCCGTGCTGCGCGAACAGTTGGAAAAAGGCCTTCAAGACGTGCCCAACAACGTGACAGCGGATGAGCTGGGCATCGCGTACGAGCCCGTGTGGGCCATAGGCACTGGCAAAGTGGCGGGACCGGCTGAAATACTTGAAGCGCACGCCCTTATCCGCAAGTTGCTGGCCCTGCGTTTTCCCATTCAGGGGAACGCCCTGCGCATTCTATACGGCGGCAGCGTCAAGCCTGAAAACACGAAACAAATTCTGGCTCTTGACAATGTGGACGGAGTCCTGGTAGGCGGTGCTTCTTTAGACGCGGAAATGCTGAGCAAGATCGTGCTGTCCTGACGCGGCCGCTTGCGGCCCCCAGGTTTTTTTAAGGAGAAGCGTTTTGG
>JAVBNC010000175.1:0-13642 GCA_031551765.1 Desulfovibrionaceae bacterium | reverse complement strand
AGAGCTGGGGGGGTTCCCTCTCCTTTTGTTTTTTTACAAAGCTCCGGTTTTGCGCCCCGGGCGCTGCCCGGCGCTTTTTCTGGCCGTTTTTAATCCTTTGGCATGACCCCCCGGCCCAAAACCCCCCCCCGCGACGAAGTCCAGGGGGCAAAAGCCGGCTTTTTACACCAGGCCGCGAATGGGAACGCCGGTGGCCACGATATCGTCCGCGATCAGACGGCGCAGACGATCGCAGACCGGGCCGGGTTTGCCGCTGCCGATGGGGCGGCCTTCGTAGCTGACAATGGCCACGCAGTCCGGGCCGGTGCCGAGCAGAATCACTTCCTGGGCCGCGAAAATGTCCGCTTCCGGAATGGTGCGGAAGACGACGGGCACTTCGCTTTTCACCAGCTCAATGCCCCGCAGCAGAGTCGTGCCTTGGAGGGAATTGGTGAACTCCGGCACCACCAGCGTGCCGTTTTTTTCCACTATGCACAGGTTGGCCACGGCGCTTTCCGCCAGGTTGTTCACATCGTCAAAGCAGAAGGGAATGTCCGCGCCGCGTTCCTTGGCCTCGCGGGTCATCAGGACATTGGGCAAGTAATTGGCGTTCTTGATGCGCGCCATATAACCCTGCTTGGCGGGGATGCTGGTGCGGAACCCCTTGAGACCCTTGGCGAACCAGGCTTCCGGCTTGGGCACGAAGCGGTAGGCGGCCACATACAGGCTGGAGGCCGGGCTTTCCGCCGGGTCAATGCCGAAACCGCCAGGCCCCCGGCCGATGAGAATGCGCATTTGCCCATCTTTTTCTTTGCCCGCCGCTGCCACTTCAATGATGATATCGCGCAGCTCGTCCCAGGAGCAGGGCGGTTCCAGGAAAATACCCTGGGAGGACAGCTTCAGGCGGTCCAGGTGCGCGTCCAGCTGGTAGAGCCTGCCGCCCGTGTACTTGACGGTTTCAAACACGCCGTCGCCCCTGTGGGCCAGATGGTCGTCCAGGGGCAGGAGCATGAGCTTCACATCCGTGCAGATAAGGCCGACGCGGTGTTCATAGAAGGCCAGGGTGTTCTCCCCGCCCGGCCGGGGCAGGGACAGCATGCGCTGCAAATAGGTTGCCGAGTCAACACAAGGAATCATCCGGACCTCCTTAAGGTTCTGCACGCGCCTTCCGCTCCCCGCCCGCGTTGTACGGCGCAAAAGCGCCGGGGTATCCCAAGGGTACTTCCCCGGCGCTGACAGGCCGCGTTTTTTGCCAGGGAGCGTGGTTCGCGCTGGCGGCGGGGAGGAAGCTCCCTCCCCGCCGCACTGATTACATAAAAGCCATGGGATTTTTAACGCGGACCAGATCCTTCTGGATCAGCACTTCCGCAATCTGCACGGTGTTGAGCGCCGCGCCCTTGCGGATGTTGTCCGCCACCACCCACATGTTCAGGCCGTTGGCAATGCTTTCGTCTTCACGGATACGGCCCACGAACACCTCGTCCTCGCCCGCCGCGTCTATGGGCATGGGGTACATCTTTTCCGAGGGGTTGTCGACAACCTGGACGCCGGGGGCGCGGGAAAGCAGCACGCGCGCTTCCTGGGCCGTGAGCTTCTTTTCGGTCTCGATGTTCACGGCTTCGGAGTGGCCGTAGAACACGGGCACGCGCACCGTGGTGGCCGTGACCTTGATGCCGGGGTCGCCCATGATCTTCACCGTTTCGTGCACCATCTTCATTTCTTCCTTGGTGTAGTCGTTGTCCAGGAAAACATCGATGTGCGGCAGGCAGTTGAAGGCGATGCGGTGCGGGTAGACCTTGATTTCCGGATCCTGCATGTTGAACATCTGGCGCACCTGCTTGTCCAGCTCTTCAATGGCCTTCTGGCCCGTGCCGGACACAGCCTGATACGTGGAAACCACCACACGCTTGATTTTGGCCGCCGCGTGCAGAGGCTGCAGCGCCACCACCATCTGGATGGTGGAGCAGTTGGGGTTGGCGATAATGCCCTGGTGGTTTTCCAGAGCCTGCGGGTTCACTTCCGGCACAACCAGGGGGCAGCGGTCGTCCATGCGCCAGGCGCTGGAGTTGTCCACCACCACGCAGCCGGCTTTCACCGCGTGCGGGGCGAATTTTTGCGAAGTGCCGCCGCCGGCGGAAAACACCGCGATATCCACGCCGTTGAACGAATCTTCCGTCAGTTCCTGCACGGTCAGCTCGCCGCCCTGAAAAGGCACTTTGCTGCCGGCGGAACGGGAAGAGGCCAGGGCCACCACTTCCGTGGCCGGGAAATTACGCTGTTCCAACGTCTTCAGCATTTCGCGGCCGACGGCCCCCGTGGCGCCGGCCACCGCTACAACCAACTTCTTCGCGCTCATGTCAGACTCCTTGCGTCTAGTATAAAGTATTAAGTTATATCCCGAAACGAAAAAAACGCTTACCGTAAAACCAGTTCGTAGTACGTGCGCATGACCGGCCCGAAGCTGAGCTTGAACCAGCCGCGCTTGGGGCTGTTCACCCCTTCCATGTCCACTTCCGCCACTCCGGACTTGGCCAGGGCCACGAAAGCGTCCCAAATCACGGCGGAACCGCAGTGGGTATCCCGCAGGGCCGGGTCCGACGCGCCGAACAGATAGTAGGCGCGATACTGGTCCAGCGCCATGACGGCCATGCTGCCGATAGCCCCTTCCGCTGTCCGGGACACGAACATGCGGGCCTTGCCGGTCTTACCCAGGGCCGCGATCAGACGGCCCATATCCTCCAGTTGGTCCGGGGACACCGCAATGTCCTGACGGCCCATGGTCATGGCGTAAAACGCCGTGAATTCGTCCGGCAAAAATTCCTCGCTGGTGCTCACGCCCTTTTTCAGGGCATAGCGCACTTCCTGCCGCCGGGCCGCCGAGCATTCCGCGAACAGCGCGGCATCGTCCGTGCTCACCGTCGCCAGTTCCGCTATGGGCGCGACGGCCGTATAGCGCACGTCCGGCACGTAGCGCCCCGTCTCCTGCCCGTAATTGTGCCACAGGAAAGCCCGGATATCCGTCACCCCCGGCGAAAGCGCCAGTTCCACGTCTTTGTACAGTTCCGGCAGGGCCGCTGCCGCCGCCTCGCACAGTTCAAAGCGTTCCGTGGTGACCTGCGCCCGGTTCTGCTTGTGCGCCGCGCCGGGAAAAATCACGCCCGTATACACCAGCAGCGGGTTGAACACCGCGCTTGCCCGGTCTTCAGATTCCGCCACCACCAGCCCGCCGCGCACTTCCTGGTTCTTGTAGATGAAGTACACGCTCCACGGCTGGCGCAGGGCGGCCAGGTATTCGCCATGGCTGAACACCGTCGCGTTGGGCGAAGAAGCAACCAGCTTGTCCCAGCGCTCGCCCAATTCTGTTTTCTCGACGCGATATTTCGTTTCCATTCATGCTCCACGAAAAGGCAATTTTGTCGAAGCCATCCAAGAGTGAGAGCAGGGCTCCATGCGGCACGTCCTGTGCCGCCCCCTTCGGGCGTCGCTGGCGCTCCGTGCGCAACCGCTTCCTGCGGTTGCGAGATCCCTGCACCCGCCAAGGGCTAGCGCCCCTGGACCCCATTCAGGGGGTACGGGAGATATATTCACGTCGTCTCGTTACCACCCGCCCCCATTCTTCAAGGGAGCGTGCAAATGTTCCAAAAGGCCCTTTTCCGCCAGAAACTTGGCCATATCCAGCAGGTCCTTTACGGGCAGGCCGGTGCGGGCGGCGGCGTCCTGGACGGAGGTCTTGCCGTCCATGAGCATCATCAGCCAGAGGATGGCGTCCAGTTGCCGGCCGGAATTGGTTCCGGGCATCATGCCGCCGCCGCCGGAAGGGTAGAGGCCGCGCGGGGAAAGCATGGCCTCGCAGTGCGGGTTGGCGCTAAGGTAAAACTCTTCCTCTTCCAGCAGCTCTATGGCCCGCAGATAGAGCAGCAGGGTGCGGGACAGGGCGTCCGCGCTGATAAAGTCCAGGTTGTCCAGGGACGTGTGGTATTCCTTATACTCGTAGTACTTGTCCTTGTGGATGCTGGCCGTGTTGATGCGGAAAGCGGGACTGGCGTACTGGCGTTCGTCGCTGCCGTGGGGATCAAAGGGGTAGCGCAGCACGGGCAGGGAAAATTCGTGGAACGCCTGTTCCACCACCCGGTTGACGCGGTGGTTGGCGTCAAAGGAAGCCTTGTAGCCCCACGGCCCCTGGCCCGCCGTGCAGGTGATGACGAACCCGCAGTCCAGGGCCTTCATGGCCGCTTCGTTGTGCGCGCAATAGGCCACGGCCCCGATGGTCTCCGGCACGAAGAGCACGCGGTAGGAATAGCGCGTCTTGCGGCGCAGGAGTTCCCGCGCAAGATATGCCGTGAGCACCGGGCCGGACAGGTTGTCGTTGCCCAGAGAGGGGTGGCAAAAGTAGGTGGAGAGCAATATCTCGTGCTTTGTCTCGCCGGGAATGACCAACTCGCCCACGGACAGCGAGCCCTGGCGGAACGAGCTGTTCACCCGCACCGTAAAGCGCGCGTCATCCCCCAGGGGCGCGAAATCGCGCAGATACTGCTCGTAACTGAGGCAGAAGCCCCAGTCCCGCTTGTAGTAGCTGGTGCGGTAGGGAATGGCCTGCGGCAGATCTTCCCGCCAGTGAAGATGCGGCCGCAGTTCCTTGAGCGTGAACGTGCCCTGCACGGGTTCGCTGTAGCCCACCAGGTGCACGTTGTGTTCCGCGAAATCCACCAGGGTCCGGCCTTTGGGACCTTTGATCCAGGCCTCGGAAACCCGCCATTCCTCCGGGATGGTCCAGTCATAAGCCCGCGTCCCGGACGGATATTCGTGCACCATCAGCGGAATGACCCCGCCCAGAATCTCCAGCGTCTCCCGGTTACCGGGGCCGGTCAGACTGCGGCACAGCGGATAGAGCGCCTTTAACAGCGCGTCTATCTCCGGCACGGAACAGCAGTGTGGCGCGAATCTCATGGGATGAATGCCTCCGGCGGGCGGGTGTCGCGGTGGCGCGACGCCCGGGGGAAAGGGAAAACCTTTCTTGGAAGAAAGGTTTTCCCTTTCCCCCGGACCCCCTATCCCTTTCCAAAGAACTTTGACAGGGGGGGATGGAGCCGCCGTGTTTACATGTTGCCTTATGGGAAAAATGTTTCTTTATCCCTTTATGCCGCCGTCCGCTAGTATCTAAGCGCTTTCCTTCAAATTACCCTGAATGGGTTCCAAGGGGCGCGCCCCTTGGCGGGTGCAGGGCAGCGCCCTGCTCTCACTCTTGGATGGCTTCGACAACTACTCTTAAAAAAAACGGGCCGCCCTACTAGGGCGGCCCGCTGGTTTTTCATGCGCGCTCTTTACTCAGAGGCGCCGTCTCCTTCAAGCTTCTGCTTGAGAAGATCACCCAGACTTTGGCCGCCCGCCGATTCGCCGGTAGTGCGGAACTCTTTGGGTTTCTTTTTGTCTTCATCGTCTTTCAGCTGTTTTATGGACAGGCCGAGGCGGCGCTCTTCAGCGGAGACGTGAATGACTTTGGCCTGGATGGTGACGCCTTCCTTGAACAGTTCGGAAGGCGACTTGATCTTTTTCTGGCTGATTTCGGAGACGTGGACCAGGCCTTCAATGCCTTCTTCCACTTCCACGAACAGACCGAAATCGGTGATGTTGGTCACCAGGCCGTCAAGGATGGCGCCCACGGGATAGCGGCTGGGCACGTAAGACCAGGGGTCTTCGGTCAGCTGCTTGATGCCCAGGGTGAACTTTTCGCTTTCCTGGTCCACCACCAGCACTTTGGCCTGCACCACATCACCCACCTGGAAGGCTTCGGACGGGTGGCGGATTTTCTTGGTCCAGCTGATGTCGGACACATGGATCAGGCCGTCGATGCCGTCTTCAATGCCGATGAACATGCCGAATTCGGTGATGTTCTTGATGGCGCCCTCAAGGATGGTGCCTTCGGGGTAGCGCTCGGCCACGATAACCCAGGGGTTGGGCTTGACCTGCTTCATACCCAGGGAAATGCGCTTCTTTTCCTGGTCCACGCTGAGGATGATGACTTCCACCTCGTCGCCCACGCGCACCATCTGGGAGGGGTGGCGGAGCTTGCGGGTCCAGGACATTTCGGAAATATGCACCAGGCCTTCCACGCCGGGTTCCAATTCCACGAACGCGCCGTAGTCCACCAGGTTGGTGATTTTGCCGTTCAGGCGCGTTTCGGGCGGGAACTTGGCGGTGATGTCCTGCCAGGGGTCGGAAATAAGCTGCTTGAGGCCCAGGGAGACCTTGTGGTTGGTCTTGTCAAAGGAGAGGACCTTGAGTTCCAGCTCCTGGCCCATGGTGACCAGTTCCTTGGGATGGCGGATGCGCTTCCAGGACATGTCGGTGATGTGCAGCAGGCCGTCCAGGCCGCCCAGGTCCACAAACACGCCGTATTCGGTGATGTTTTTGACGCGGCCCTGGACGATCTGGCCCTCTTCCAGGGTGCCCAGGAGACCGGCGCGCTTGGAATCGCGCTCTTCTTCAAGCAGGACGCGGCGGGAGACAATGACGTTGCTGCGGCGGCGGTTGGTCTTCAGAACGCGGAACTCGAATTCCTGGTTGACCAGGGCATCCATGTCGGGCACGGGGCGCAGGTCCACGTGGGAGCCGGGAAGGAAGGCTTCCACCCCGCCCAGGTCCACGGTGTAGCCGCCCTTGATGCGGCGCAGAATGCGGCCCTTGCAGGTGCTGTTCTTTTCCTGGATGTCTTCCAGCTGGTCGAACAGCTGCATGCGCTTGGCTTTTTCGTAGGACAGAACGATGGAGCCTTCCATTTCGTTCTTGCGCACCACGAACACGTCCACCTGGTCGCCCACTTTCACGCGGATCTCACCGGTGGAATCTCTGAATTCCGAAGCGGGGATCTGCCCTTCGGACTTGAAGTTGACGTCCACCAGCACGTAATCGTCGTCCACGCGCACGATTTCGCCCTTGACGATGGAGCCCTCTTCCAAGTCCCCGAAATCGGAACTCAGATAGTTTTCAAGCGCGTTCGCAAAATTGATGTCGGCATCCATGCCGAGTTCCTGTTGTTCCTGAGTTGCTGCCATAATACCCTTTCTCCAAACCGCGAAATGTCCCGTTATAATCTAACGGGCTGGATTGGTCTATCAAAGACGGGACGTGAAGACAACTGCGAAATGGCCTCCAGCAAGAGAAAAGTACGAATGCCGTCCCCAAAGGCGCGGCAGCAGGGGGAAAAAAGGCGAAAGTTTTTTTGTTCTTGCTTTACGGGGGGAAGCCCGAATGATATTATAAAATTTCCGTCCTCGGGCGATGAAGTCCCGGTCCGGCTAAAGCCGGGTTCCCGGCCTGCCGATATGAAATGCGCCCCGCCGCCACACACCACCTTTCGGGGCCAGAGGAGCACGGACCATGCCCTATGCCTTTGACCAGGACCACTATCTCGCCTCCAAGCTCGCGCAGTTGCACAGCGCGGGCGCGCTGGACGCTTCCGGCGCGGAGTACACGGCGGAGACCCTGCTGCAGGCCGTTGCCGCCGGCGGCATGACCCCGCAGACCCACTACGAGCGCTTCGGCCGTTTTGAAGGCTTGAACCCCAACGCCTACTTTAATGAAAACGAGTACCTGTCGGCCAAGCTCAAGCAGTTGCAGTCCCTGGGCGCAAAGGACGGCAAGGGCGCCGGGTACACCCTGGACAGCCTGAAACAGGCCATAACGGACGCGGGCCTTACCCCGGCGGAGCATTACGAGCTGTACGGCGCGTATGAGACCGACGCGGGCGGCCGCTATATCAACCCTTCCAACGCCTTTGACGCCAACGCCTATTTTTCGGCCAAGCTGCTGCAGATGCGGAAAAGCGGGGCCACGCTGAACAGCCACAAGGGCGCGGGCATCACCATGGACGATTTGCTTTCCGCCATGCGGGATTCAGATCTTTCGCCCGTCAGCCATTATATTCTTTACGGCGCGAAAGAGGCGGCCGCGGCCAATCTGGCCATGGTCCAGACCGTGCCCATGGCCCAGCGCGTGGCCAACGACCCCGGCCGGGACGGCATTACCGGCGAAACCGTGCCCGCCAACTACAACCCCGCCACCCCCGCGCCGGAAAGCGTGACCGCGCCTTCCGCCCCGGTGAAACCGGCGGACGTGGGGGGCAAGGTTCCGGCTACGCTTTCCCCGGCCGTGGTGTATCCGGAGCATTCCCCGCCCGCGCCCGGGGAAGCGGGGTACAAGGCGCCCCCTCCCGGCCTGACAGACACCAACGCGAACCGGGTTATTCCGCCCAGCACTTCCGGCACGGGCAACGCCACGGACGACTGGGTGGTGGTCTACCCCGTGGACGGCAGCGCCACGGTTGTAAGCTCCAATGGTTCCTTAAGCGGCGCGCTGCCGCCGGGTTCCGTGGGCGGGGACCTCGCCGTGCCATCCGTCAAGCCGGTGCCCTTTGACCCGGAGCATGTGGTGGCCGCGATAGACGCGGAACGCTTTCTTTTTACCCACAACCAGGCGGACAGCTACACCGGGGGCTGGGGCGTGGCCCCGATATTCGAAAAGCAGAGCGTGGACTGCACGGCCCTGACCCTGGGCGTAGGCCAGACCCTGACCATGGAACTGGGCACGCTGAAAAGCGTTGTGACCAATAACACTTCAGGCACGCTAAGCGGCGCGGCTTTCGCCAAATTCATCGCGGATTCCAACGCGGCCCCGGAAGGCTGGGCCATGAGCTCCGCCGGCACTATCCTGGCCTTTACGGCCACCACGGGCGGCGACAAGGCGGACCTTAAGCTGACTCTCACCGGGGCGGTGGCGGAAGTGCAGAGCATTGACCTTGCCAAGATCACTCTGGAAGTGGGCCAGTCCATCTCCGCCGGGGGCGTGGCCTTGTATGGGAACGCGGCCGGCGCTTCCCAGAGCGGGGCCGACCTGGCGGTCGCCGTGGCCGCTGCGACCGCCCCGCAGGGCTGGGCCATGTCGCTCGATGGCGCCAGGGTGCTGTTCACCAGCCAGACGCCGGGCGTGGACAAGGACATGCTGAAGCTGACCTACGGCAGTAAAAACACCGCGCTGACCGTGAAAGAAGAGGTCAAAGGCGCTGCCGCCGCCAGCAAGGCCCTGACCGTGACGGAAGATGTGAAAGGCCAGGAGGGCGTGCTTTCCTCGTCTTCGTCAGCCAAAATAGATGAAATCATCGGCTTTGAATGGACACAGGACCGTATCGCGCTGCCTTCCGCCGTGCGCACGCTGATCAAGGGGGCCGTGCCGCTTACCGGTCTTGGCGTGGAAGATTTCAGCGCGGTGGCCGGTTCCGGCACGGGCAAAGCGGGGGCGGGCCAGGCCGGGCTGTTCCGCTACGACGGCGACTGCTACCTGTTCATCAACGACGCGGACAGAAATTTCAACCCGGACACGGACATCGTGATCAAGCTGACGGGCCTCAGCCAGGCGGACGCCACCGCCATGAACGCGAGCATCTTCACCGTGTCGGCCGGGAACCCGTAGCAAAAAAAGACATCACGTTCTTTTTTTCTCAAGGCTCATTGACACGCTATCAGGCGGGGGGTATGCTGCCAAAAAATGTCGACAAGTGACAGGCAGACCTGTTTTTTTCCTGGGGCCGCTTGCGCCGCA
Source organism: Desulfovibrionaceae bacterium (assembly GCA_031551765.1). Lineage (GTDB taxonomy): Bacteria > Desulfobacterota > Desulfovibrionia > Desulfovibrionales > Desulfovibrionaceae > JAVBNC01. The sequence goes on along the minus strand of JAVBNC010000175.1, from coordinate 4,069 downwards.
TTGCGCGGGAAAGGCCCCCGAACCTTCAGCGTTAAAGGAGTTTCCATGAACCTCGCGAAAATGCCCAGAAGGAATTACGTCACCCAGCCCACCCGCATCGAGTATGCGCCCAACCTGACCAAACTGCTGGGCGGCCCGGAAATCTACATCAAGCGTGACGACGAACTGCCCGGCGCGGCCGGCGGCAACAAAACCCGCAAACTGGACTTTGTGATGGCGGACGCCCTGGCCAAGGGCGCGGACGCGGTGGTCACCTGCGGCGCCGTGCAGTCCAACCACTGCCGCCTGACCCTTTCCGCCGCCGTGAAAGAGCAGATCGGCTGCCACTTTGTGCTCGAAGAGCGCGTGAAAGACAGCTACAAAGAAGAAGCTTCCGGCAACAACTTCCTGTTCCAGCTCATGGGCATCGGCTCCATCACCGTGGTGCCCGGCGGCGCGGACATGGACGCGGCCATGAAAAAAGTGGCTGACGACTTGGCCGCCAAAGGCAAAAAGCCCTACATCATTCCCGGCGGCGCTTCCAACGCCATCGGCGCCACGGGCTACGTCTCCTGCGCGGAAGAAATGCTGCAGCAGTGCTTCCAGATGGGCCTGAACCTGGACGCCGTCATCGTGCCCTCCGGCAGCGCCGGCACCCACGCGGGCATGGTCACCGGCATTGTGGGCTGCAACGCCAACATCCCGGTGCACGGCTTCAACGTTTCCCGCCCCCGCGATATCCAGGAAGACAAAGTGTACGGCCTGGCCCAGCAGACCGCCGAACTGCTCGGCGTCAAGGGCGGCATCCCGCGTGACGCCGTGCGCTGCTACGACGAATACTACAAGCCCGGCTACTCCCAGGTGAACGACGGCATGCTGGAAGCCGTGACCATGCTGGCCCGCACGGAAGGCATCCTGCTTGACCCCGTGTACTCCGGCAAGTGCATGGCCGGTTTCATCGACCAGATCCGCAAGGGCACCTTCAAGAAAGGCCAGAAAGTGCTGTTCCTGCACACCGGCGGCGCGCCCGCGCTGTTCATGTACATGGAACCCTTCCGCGGCTGGTTCAAAAAGGCCGCCAAATAGAGCAGTTTCTCGCGAGGTTCCCGCGTAACCCGCCCTAAAGGCGGGTGAGCGCGGAAGATGATGCCCGGCCGGTTTTCCCGAGATTGGAAAGCCGGCCGGGTTCGTTTCGCTCGTCCGCCGGGCATGCGAAACCCCCGCCGGGGGACGGCCCGGCAAACAACCGGGCCGCCGTCCCTGACGGGGGCATGGCGCTGGGTTATGTCACCCGGATCAGAACATGCCGATCCAGGTCCAGTAGGTGTAGACCATTATGGTCATGAACCCGGCGCCCATTAGGCTCATGACCGCGCCTGTTTTGATAAGCTCGTTGGGCGTTATCTCCTCTGTGGCCAGGCCGATGATGTTCGGCAGGTTGGACACGGGCAGGAGATACTGGTGCAGCATGTTCATGCCCACCAGAATGACGAAGGGGGTGGGGTTGAGACCCGCGAACATGGCGTAGGCGATAATGACCGGCGTGAACGCGGTGGTCTTGGGCCCTGCGCCGGTGAACAGCACCTGCAACGTAAGCATGAGCCAGATGAAAATGACCACCTGCAGCTTCATGTCGATACCGGCCAGGCCGTAGAAGAAGGTGTTGGCCACCCACTTGGCCGCGCCGGTGCCGACCAGCGCCGAACCCATGGAAAGACCGGCGCCGTACACGATAAAGATGTTCCAGGGCACCTTCTTTTCCGCTTCCTTCCAGGTCATGATCTGCTGGGGGCCCGGCGCGATCATGGCGATACAGGCCATCATGGCCACCAGTGTGCTGTTGATCTTGTGATACACGTCCGTGGCCCAGAGCAGCAGGGTGAGCAGGAACACGATAAGCGTGTAGGTTTCGATCTTGGTCATGGGACCGAGCTTGTCCAGCTCGTCACGCACGTACGCCTGGCCCGCGCTGATGTCCTTAATATCCACAGGCCACATCCAACGCAGAACGGGCACGGCCAAAAGGCCGCAGACCACCGCGGGCGGGAAGCCGATTTTGAACCACTGGCCCCAGCTGACCATCTGGTTGGTGGCCTTTTCCAAAAGGCTCGCGGTAATGGGGTTGGCCGCGTGGGAGGTAAGAATGCCGACGCAGAACATGGTGCCGCAAATGGTCACCACGAACACCAGGCCCTTAACCAGGGTGCTCTGGCCTTTTTCCGCGCCGAAAGCCGCGCCCATTTGAGCCAGAATGGGCATCAGCAGCAAGGTTTTTGCGCCCAAGGAGGGGATGAAGAAAGTCATGACCAGGGTGATCAGGGCGACCATCCAGTACAGACGGTCCGGCGAGGAACCCGCCATGGTGACCATTTTCAGGGCCATGCGCCGGGAAAGGCCGCTGCGTTCCATGCCCGCCGCCATAACCATGCCCAGCACCACGATCCACACCCCGGTGGTGGCGTAACCGGAAAGAGCCGCGCCGATTCTGACGCCGCCGAACAACACCAGGAAGCAGACGATACAGAAACCGCTCTGCGCGTCATCCAGAGCTTGGGTCATCCAGACGATAATGGCGAACACGCCGACGCCCAAGGCGACCTTGCCCGGATGCTGCAAGCCCTGCATGGGGGGGGTCAGAAAAATGATTGCCAGCATGGCCGCCAGGGCGGCTATAAGGCTGAGGTACTTTTTATTCATCGGCAACGCTCCTTGGGTAACGGTTCATGGGAAACAATCACGAATCAGCGTTACGGACATGGCGCCAATAGCGCACACGCCGGCATGCGGGGATGAAAAGCGGTACCTCCTCAAAAGGTTGCGGGGTGTTATGACAAAAAAGCACGGGCCGAGACGCAAAGCCGCTGTCGCGCAGAAGCGGGAGGAAGAAAAAGCGGCGGAGCCGGAAACGGCGGCCCGTTTGTATGATAACCTGACGAATTACCCTGCCAGGAAAGTAAGGAAAAGTCTATATCGAAGCGCAAACATGTGGAAAGAGAACGATATCCCTGGACCTTACGCCTTCAATTTGGCATAGAGCGGGTGGACGTGAGGTCGCACTCTGAATAACACTGCCAAAGCTGAAATTTGTCAAGGCAGGCCCGCCCGCACCGGCGGCGGGGCAAAGCCCGGCTCGAACCGCGCGGCTTCGGCCTACGCGCGCACCGCGTCCGCGTGAGGATGTTCGCATGAAGCATGAAAACAGCAACGACACAGGCAGCACCATCAAGTCCGTGCACACCGCGCTGCGCCTTCTGGACCTGGTGGGCGCGACCCGAGGCGGCGCGCGGGTGACGGACCTTGCGGAGAAAACCGGCATCACCAAAGCCAGCATTTCCAAAATGCTCTCCACCCTGGCCATGCATGGCTACGTGCGGCGCGACCCCGCTTCCCGCCAGTATTTTCTGGGCTACAAGCTCATAGAACTGAGCACCAGGCTCATCGAGTCCATAGACATCCGCCGGGCCGCGCGCCCCGCCCTGGAAGAGCTGGAAGCCGCCACCAACGAAGTCATCAACCTGGCCAGCTACCAGAACGGCGACCTCATCTACATTGACAAGTATGAAGGCACCAAAAGCCTGCGCATGCACTCCAAAATAGGCGGCCGGGCCTGGTGGACCTACACCGCCGTGGGCAAGGTGGTTTTCGCGTTTCTCCCGGAACAGGAACAGGCCTATATACTGGACGGCCTCACCTTCGAGCCGCGCACCCCGCGCAGCATCACCACCCGCGGCGTCTTTCTCGCCGAAATAGCGGAAGCCAAAAAGCTGGGCTACGCCCTGGACCTGGAAGAAAACGAACTGGGCATCGTCTGCGTGGGCGCGCCGGTCTTTGACTACTCCGGCAAGGTCGTGGGCGGCGTCAGCATCTCCAGCCCCACCGTGCGCAGCAGCAAGGAACACCAGGCCGAACTCACAACGCTGCTCGTCAGGGCCTGCAAGAATATTTCGGGTGCCCTTGGTTTTAGGAAAGGGTGACACGACGCCCGGAGGAAGGGGGAAACCTTTCTTGAAAGAAAGGTTTCCCCCTTCCTCCGGACCTCCTTCCCCCTTCCAAAGAACTTTGACAGGGGTATGCAAGGCATCTCTTTGAT
>JAVBNC010000030.1:0-17258 GCA_031551765.1 Desulfovibrionaceae bacterium | reverse complement strand
TTGTTGTGGGGTGGTGTGGTGTTGTGGGTTTTCAAATATAACCAAAACCACCCCCCCCCCCCCCGCCTCCGGGCGTCGCGTAAGTGCGCGCTTGGTTTATGGCGCGAAGTGCGCTATACAGGGCTTTCATCACAACGCCGGACGTTCCGGCATACCAGGACCCCCCGCATATGACGCTGCCCCGCCGGTTTCTGCTGTTGTTCTGGATGGCTTGTTCGCTGGGGGGCGCTTCTTCCGCCCTTGCGGCGCAGATGCCCGATTTTTCCCTGCACCGGCTGGGACCCGGCGGCGGTTCCACGCTGCTGGTGGTGGGCGGCATCCAGGGGGACGAACCCGGCGGCTTTTCCGCGGCCGCCCTGTTGGTGACGCACTACACCATCACCCAGGGCCAGGTCTGGGTGGTGCCCAACCTCAATTTCCCCAGTATTCTCGTGCGCAGCCGGGGCGGCTGCGGCGACATGAACCGCAAGTTCGCCCATGTGGACGCCAAAGACCCGGACTATTCGGCCGTGCGCCGCATTCAGGGCATTATCGTGGACCCGCAGGTGGACCTCATCCTCAACCTGCACGACGGCAGCGGCTTTTACCGGCCCAGTTACGAAAGTCCGTTGAAAAACCCCAAGCGCTGGGGTCAGTGCGTCATCATCGACCAAGACAACCTGGACGCGCGTTCCTTCGGCGCACTGGCCCGCATGGGGCAAACCGCCGTGGCCGAGGCCAACAAGGCCCTGGTCAAGCCCGAGCACCGTTACCACTTGAAAAATACCCACACCAGCAAGGGCGATAAGGAAATGGAAAAAACCCTGAGCTATTTTGCCGTGCGCAACGGCAAACCGGCGTTCGGGGTGGAGGCCAGCAAGGAATTCACCACGGAATTCCGCAGCTACTACCATATCCGCATCTTGGAATCCTTCATGCGTCAGATGGGCATCGCCTTTACCCGCAAATTTTCCCTCTCGCCCCAGGGCGTGAAAAACGCCATCAACAGCGACGTGGCCGTGGCTTTTCACGACGGCCGCTTTGTGCTGCCCCTGGACGACGCCCGGCCCAGCATGGGCTACGTGCCGCTGAAAAAGGGCGGCGAGCAGACCCCGCGTTTCAGCAAACCCCTGCTGGCCCTGGTGGCGGAAGCCGGGGCTTGGCGCGTGGCCTACGGCAACCGCACCCTGACCCGTATCGTGCCCCAGTACATGGAGTACGACGAAAGCCTGGAAAGCGTGGACGTCATGCTGGACGGCAAGCCCGCCACCGTGCGCATAGGCTCCACCATTGTCGCCAGGGACTCTTTCCTGGTCAAAAGCATCCCCGGCTATCGCGCCAACGCTATCGGAGCGGTGAAGGAAAAAGCGGACGGCAGCGAATGCAGCGTCCTGCTGCGCAAAAAAGACTTCACCCCCCGTTTTTCCGTGGACAAAAGCGGTACCACCTACCGCGTGGAGTTATACAAAGGCAAAGCGTTTGCCGGTATGTTCCTCGTGCGCTTCGGTTCGCCCCGTCCTGTTTCCGGCAAGGAAACGCTCACAGCCACTTCCGGGAGCGAGTCCGAATTCGGGTTCTGAACGGGCGCCTTTTCCGTTTTGGACTGCGTCAGGGGGCCGTTTTGGCTACGGTCACGTATGTCGTGATACGCTCTCTTCGCCAAAACGGCCCCCTTCCTTGCCAAAACGAAAAATTCGCCCGTTCAGAACGGCCTTTTGCTCCTCTTGCGGTCTTTTGCCGTCCGCGTATACTTTTTGGAGAACTGTTTCCGGACCAATGGCCGCAACAACCTGCCTGGGAGGTACCGTGCGCGCGTTGTTCCTTGCTTTGTTCAGTCTTGTGTCGTCGATTGCTCCGTCCTTTTGGAGTGCGGACGCTTTGGCCGCGCAGCAGGCTGCCGTGCGCCAGACGGAAATCGCCGGGTTCAGCGCGGGGCAGATAGCCCTGGCGCTGGGGCTGCTCGCGCTGCTTTTGTTTATCGCCCTCAAGCTGCTGGGGCACGCCCGCCGCAAAAAATCCGTCCGCAACACGGCCAAAGGCGCGGGGCGGCCCGCGTCGCCCGCTCCCCCCGCTCCCAAGGCTCCGTCCGCTCCCGCCGCGCCCGGCAACGACCCCGCGCCCTTCCGTCCGGAAGAGGCGGAGCAGCTTTTTCGTCGCCTGCAGGAGGCCTGGGACGTCCGCGATCTGGAAAGCGTTGATGCCCTGACCACCCCGGCCATGGCCGCCCAGGTGCGAGCCCAGGCGGAAGAAGACCCCGAGCCTTCGCGCACCGCCATACTCCGGCTGAAAGCGGATATTTTGAAAATAGACGAGCAGGACGGCAAAGCCCGGGCGGAAGTCTACTTCACCATACTGCTGCGCGAAGAAGAGCGGGGCGGCGAAGTGCAGGAAGAACGGGAAGTCTGGCTTTTTTTCCGCGAGGCGCCCGGTGCCCCCTGGCTGCTGGACGCCATTCACCACGTAAAAGCGTAAGCTGGCCCGCAGGCACGAAAGTGAGAATATAGTTGTATATATTGACTATGAATTTCATTTTCAATAAAGTCCCGGCATGCGCGCGCCGGCGACACGGTTGCGCGCCATTGATTGCAAACAGCGAGGAGCAGCGCATGACGAACCGTTTCGGCACCACCACGGACATGGTTATCCAGCCCGTTGAAGAGGGCGGGGTTTCCTATCTTTTGGCCATAGACAGCCAGGGCCTGTACCTGACCACGAAAAACCGGCTGGATACGCAGCTTGCCGACCCCAACCGTTATTCCGGCGCGCGCCAGGGCGTTCTTGAGCGTCTGAAAGCCCTGGGCCTGGACCCGGAAGCCCTTGCCGCCCAAAATCAGCACAAAATTCAGGTGTCCAAAGGGGATACCGCCCAAAAGGTCAACCCCCTCAAAGCCTCCAAGCGCAGCAGAAAAGCCGCGTAGAAGAGGTGCCTCCGGCGGCCAAGGGAAGGGGGAAACGTCCGCTTCGGGTGACGGCCGGTCCGCTTTCCTGGCGGACGCGGCCTCTCGCGCCGGAATGTTGTGCAGGGCGTGTAAGCCGCCGGCGGGCGCGACCGCCGGCTCGGTGCACGTAGTGGTTTGTTTTCTGACTCCCCGGCGCTCCGCAGCCCCACGTCCTGTGGGGCGGGTTGTGCTGACACAGGGGAGAGCCGTTTCTCGCTGATGAGGCGCTACCGCACAATAACGGGAGCGCCCCTTTCAACCTTCGTATCAGCGCACGCCAGTATATGAGCGCCGTGGCGCGAGAATTCCGCAGGAGAGCGGAATTGTCCGCCGGGGTCCTCCCCGGCGCCCCGAAGGGGTGAGGGCCAGGACGGCCCGAATCAACAGAACGGCAGATAAAAGCACTATTTTCTTAGTCACCCTGTATGGGGTCCAGGGGCGCCAGCCCTTGGCGGGTGCAGGGCAGAGCCCTGCTCTCATTCTTGGATGGCTTCGACAACTAATCCCTATTGCCTTTCATCCACTCATCCAACAGCGCTTCCAAAGCCTGATCGCCGCGCTCGCGGGCGGCAGCGGCCAGGTTTTGGGCTTGGGCCGTCAGCCTGGGCGTGTCTTTGGCGCGCTTGGTTTGGGCGTTCATGATGCCCACGGCCTGCTCGGCCAGTTGGGGCTGGCGGACCCTGGTGGCGGCTTTGGCCAGACTGAGATAGGCGGCCGGGGACGGGAAAAATTCCACGTGCAACAGGCGCAGATCCAGGGCTTCCGCAGGCTTGCTCTGGGCCTGGAGAAAAGCGATGAGCGGCTCGTAGGCTTCTTCCCACAGGGGCTCGGCGAGCAGGGCGGGCAGGGCGCGTTCCGGCTCGGTCAGCAGGGGGGCGAGGGCGGCGGCGCGTTCCGGGGCCAGGGTGAGCAGCAGGGAGAGATCCGGCTCCAGACGGGAGACGAAGCCGTCCAGGGCGGCGTGTTGGTGCAGGTCCGGATGATAGTCCGCGCCGCAACGCTCGGTGAACAGACGGCTGTTGCTCTGGTCGTAGCGGTTGCGGCCCGCGCTCTGGCTTTCCAAATGGATAACGCGGCTGTGCGGCACGACGGCCAGACGCTTGTTGCGCAAGCGGATGTTCCGGCACAGCTCCAGGTCTTCGAACCCGTTGCGGTACTCGGGGAAAAAACCGCCGCAGTCGCGGAACAGGGCGGCGGGCAGCAGCAGGGCCGCGCCGGTAATGGCTTGCAGAAGGCGGGGGCGGGTAACGGCGGGGTGCTCCGCCGGGAACTGGGCGTAAAGGTGCACCAGGCGCAGCATGGACATGGTCACGCCCATGTGCTGCACGCGGTTGCTGTTCGGGTAGAGCAGCAGCGGCCCGGCGGCGCCCAGATCCGGGTCGCCGGCCAGGGCTCGCAGCAGCGGCGGCGCCCAGCCGGGGGTCAGGAGCGTGTCGTTGTTCAGGAAAAAGAGCAGCGGCGCGGTGGCGGCGGCCGCGCCCGCGTTGCACCCGGCCGCGAAGTTGCGGTTTTCCTCAAAGCGCAGGGGCCGGAACAGGTCCCCGAACAGCTCGCGGCCCAGAGTGGGCAGAGCTTCCGGCGTGGCGTCGGTGGAACCGTTGTCCACGGTCACCACCTCAAAGGGCAGACCGGCCGTCTGTTCCGCCAGGCTTTTCAGGCAGGCTTCCGTCAGTTCCCAGCGATTGAACAGGGGAATAACGACGGAAAAAAGGGGGTTGGGCATGGGCTTTCCTCGTGGTATACGACGCGTTCACGCACGCACCATAAAAGCCGCCCGTTTTTTACGCAAGGCGGCCTATATCTGAGGGAGCGGCCTATTTTGGCGTCAGACAAGGAAGGCGAGTTCCGGGCGGAGCGAAGTGTATTGCGGCATGCATGAGCTTCGCACGGGACGAGCCTGACGCAGGATCACGTCAAAAGAGACTGCTGCCAACACTAAGGAGCCTTTATGCGCATCTATATCGCGGCCTCATGGAAACACCAGCACGCCGTGGAAATGCTGACGGAACGCCTGGAAGACAAAGGCCACACCGTGCTTTCCTGGCTGCGGGAAGGCAGGCCGGAAGAGGCCTTTCTCTCCCGCCTGGAGCTGGCCTCGTTCATCAGTTCGGACGAAGGGCTGCGCATTTTCCGCTTCTGCGCGGAATCCGCCACCAAGGCGGACCTGGTCATCTATCTGGGCCCCTCCGGCTGCGACGCCTGGGCGGAAGTGGGCGCGGCCCACGGCGCGGGAGTCAAGGTCCTGGGCCTGCTGGCCAAGGCCGAAGACGTGGGCCTGATGCGCCATATGGTGCACTGCTGGTACCGCTCCGTCAGCGAGCTGCTGGAGGGCGTCCAGAAAATCGCGGGCTGCTGACGCGGAATCGGGGGAAAGGGGAAACCTTTCTTGAAAGAAAGGTTTCCCCGGCCCCCTATCCCCTTCCAAAGAACTTTAACAGGGGGTATGGGGCCGCTTTTCGTTGATCATCCGACTGGCGTACCAACATTTTTCGGCCCTTTCTTCCCTTCCAAAGAGTTGTGACAGGGGGTATGACAGGGGACGTTCTTTGTTCCGGATGCCGCCACCACTCAACCCTGGAGCGTGTCATGAAAAATTACAAACTGGCGTTTATTCCCGGCGACGGCGTCGGCCCCGAGGTCGCCGCGGAAACCGTCAAGGTGCTGGAAGCCTGCGCGCGGCGTTTCGGCTTTGGCATCAGCGTGCGGACCTTTGACTGGGACTGCGACTACTACCTGAAACACGGCCGCATGATGCCGGAAAACGCGCTGGAAACCCTGCGCGCTTTCGACGCCATTTTCCTCGGTTCCGTGGGCGATGCGGCCAAGGTGCCGGACCACATCTCCCTGGGCGCGCTGCTGGCCATCCGCAAAGGGTTTGACCAGTACGTGAACCTGCGGCCCATCATTCTGCACGAAGGCGTTTCCTCGCCCGTGACCACCTGCACCCCGTCCAGCGTAAACATGGTGGTGGTGCGCGAAAACACCGAAGGCGAGTACAGCCAGCTCGGCGGCATCTTCTCGCCGGAAGCGCCCCACGGTTTCGCCACCCAGTTGGCCGTGTTTTCCCGTACCGGCTGCGAGCGCGTGATACGCTATGCCTTTGAACTGGCCCGCGAACGCAAGGCCGCCGGCGGCAAGGGCAAGGTCACCAACTGCACCAAGTCCAACGCGCTCAATTTCTCCATGGTCTTCTGGGACCGCATTTTCAAGGAAGTGGCCGCCAAGTATCCGGACATCGAAACCAACTACTACCTGGTGGACGCGCTGAGCATGCTCATGCTCACGGACCCCGGCCAGTTCGACGTCATCGTGGCCTCCAACCTTTTCGGCGACATTATCACCGACCTGGGTTCCGTGCTCCAGGGCGGCATAGGCGTGGCCGCGGGCGGCAACATCGACCCGGAACGCCGGGGCCCGTCCATGTTCGAACCCATCCACGGTTCCGCCCTGGCCCTGGCCGGGCAAAGCAAGGTCAACCCCATCGCGTCCATTGAATCCGGCCGCATGATGCTGGACTTCCTGGGCGAAAAGAAAGCCGCCGAAGCCCTGCTCAAGGCCGTGAAAAAAGTATTGGCCGAAGGTAAAGTCCGCACCGGCGACATGGGCGGCACCAGCAGTACCTCGCAAGTCGGCGACGCCGTGAAAGCCGCTTTGGAAGGGTAAAAGGCGAATCGGGGGAAGGGCGGAACCTTTCTTGGAGGAAAGGTTCCGCCCAAGATGACGGCCGGTCCGCCTTCCTGGCGGACGCGGCCTCTCGCGGCGGGATGGCGTGCAGGGCGCATAAGCCGCCGTCGGGCGCGACCGCCGGCTAAGTGCCTTGATCCTTTGTTTTTCTATCTCCCCGCCGCTCCGCAGCCCCACGTCCTGTGGGGCGGGTTGTGCTGACGCCGAAGAAAAAAGCACGACTTTTCGTTGATGAAGCGGGATCGTTCACGGCGGTCCCGCTTTTTTTGTGGCGGGCATGGGCGTCGAAATCGTCATCCCTCACTGCGCTCAGGATGACGTGCAGTAAAAAACGGCGCTCCCATACCCACCCTGAATGGGTTCCAAGGGGCGTGCCCCTTGGCGGGTGCAGGGCGGAGCCCTGCTCTCATTCTTGGATGGCTTCGACAGCTATTCTTTGAAAGGCAGACACTGCACGTTCAAAGAAATGCGCGTAAAAAAGGCGAAATCAGGCTCCCGGCCTTCCTGCAACATACCTATGCGGCGGTAGAAGGGGGCGGTAAGGGCCAGGGCGGCGTGCAGGGCTTCGCGGGAAGGCTGGAGCACGTCCCGGGGGCGGGTGGTGAGGCAGTCTTCGCCCATGCCGCAAGGGCTGGAGAGCACCATGAAACGGCGGCAGGCGATGGGGCGCACGGGATAGGCGGCGCAGGTGCCGCAGAGCAGAAAGGGGCAGTCCTTGGAAACAGGGGGGCCGGGTGGGGCGGAAGGGTTGTTTTGGCGCAGGGCGTGCAGGACGCGGGCCCGGGGGGCGGGGGCGAGTTCTTCCCGCAGCCAGAGATGCAGGGTTTCGGCTTCCAGGGGCGTGAGGGGGATGACGGCCTGGCGGCAACAGGGGATGCAGCCCGCGCGGCAGGCCGGGGGAGCGGGGGCGGCGGCAACGGCCTGCGCGATACTGGCTTCCACGACGCTGAAAGCGTCCAGCATCAGGGCCAGCCAGGGGTGGCGGCGCTCCAGCCGGGGCAGGGAAAGCCGGTGCCCGGCTCCGGCGCGAAGCTGGTCTGCGGCGTCTTTACTCATGGTATGGCGAACGCCCGGGTCGGCATTACCCGGCCTGGTCGTCGTAGTCGGAGATGCCGGGCGTCCAGGGCGCGGGTTCGCGGTCCGTGCCGTTGATAAAACCGATCAGCTCCGCGTTGAAACGCTGGGCCTGCTCGTAAAAGAGCAGGTGCCCGGCGTCCGGGTAGGAGAAGAGCGTCCCCTTGGGCAGACGCTGGGCAAAATGCTGACCCATGGCCAGGCTGCCCTCGCCGAACACCCCGGCGAACACGGCGGTGGGCACGCTGACGCCGCGCAGCTGCGGCTCGTAGTTGCGCAGCACAAAGTCGGAATGCACGGCCGTGGCTATCCAGGGCGGGGTTTTGGTTATTTCCGCCAGCATCCAGGCCAGGTCCGCGTCGGAGGGGCTGCCCCCGAAAAACATGCTGCGGATGAAATTGGCGCTAAAGGCGCTGTGGTCCGCGCGCAGGGCTTTGGCGGATTCGTTGAAGGCGTCCATGCGGCCCGGTTTCATGCGGAAGCAGTTCCAGCCGCCTTCGGAAAAGGGGCCGATATTGCTGTCCACCAGGGCCAGCGCCCGGATGGTGTTGTGGTGCCCGAACTGACGCCAGTAGTCCATAAGCACGCTGCCGCTCATGGACCAGCCCGCCAGAACGGGGTAGGCCAGATCCAGGCGCAGGATAAGCTCGCGCAGGTCCAGGGCGTAACGGGCCAGAGTGTGGCCGTGCAGCACCTTGGCGGAATTGCCGTGCCCGCGCAGGTCCATGGTGATGACGCGGAAGTGCTTGGCAAGCTCGGGGACGTTGCGCTGCCAGAACAGGGAGGAACAGGTCCAGCCGTGCAGCAGTACCAGGGGGTCGCCCGTGCCGCATTCCGAATACCACAGGGCGGCCCCGTCGCTCATGGTGATCCAGGCCGCGCAGCCGCCCCACGCGGGAGGCAGGGAACGGCCGGTGAGGCCTTGCGGGAACGTTTGGGGGGTGTCGGGCATGGCGTGCTCCAGGGCTGAAAGGGCTGTCTCTAAAAAGCGTCTTTTGCCCCCTGGACTGCGTCAAAGAACGATTTTAGTCCAGGGCTGTACCGTAAGAGTACTATCCCTGGATTAAAATTGTTCTTTTCCTTGCCAGGGAACAAAATCCATCTTTTTAGAGACCGCCCCCAGAGTGGTTATTTTTTAGATTTGCCCGCACTTTTGGCGGTTTTTTTCGCGGCGTTTTTAGCGGGACTTTTGTCCGCGGCCTTGCTGGCCGTCTTGCCGGAAGTGCTTGCGGTTTTGGCGGGCGCGGCGCTTTTCCGGCGCGGGGCGGCGGGCTTTTGGGGGGCCGTTTCTGTTTCGTCGGGAATTTCCGGGGGGTTGGTGCGCCAGGAAACCTCAATGCGGAATACGGTGCGGTCGCCCTTTTCTCCGGCTTCCACTTCCAGGTCCACTACCCGGGGCACGTCCAGGGTGCAGCAGGCGTCGCTTTTCTGAACCTTCAGGCAGCCTTCCTTCATGCTTTCCACCAGGGCTTCGATAAGCCCGGCCACATCCGCGCGGGGAAGCCGCGTATTCAAGGTGATGGGATCATGGGTCATGGGTGCCTCCAGGTCTGGAAAGGCCGTGATGCGGAAGAAAAGGCGAATCGGCGTCTATGCCGGGATTCCCGGTCTTTTATAGCATATCTGGAGCGGGAATGCAAAAGGCCCTGCCAACGGCGGCGTGAACCATGCGCGAAACAGCGGAGAGGTTCCCCGCTGGGAACAGGGACGCGCGGTTGGAGAGCGAAAAAAAACGGACCCTTTTCCATAAACGACCGGGGCGGTGCTGAGCGCGCCGCCCCGGCGGGACGTTGTCCATTGGCGTTCCTCCATGATGATCGGGTCTGCCGTGGCGGCCGCCGCTCCTGGTCCCGCGGTCACGCCGGGCTGATGCCGGATTACAGAGTTTCACCCTCATGGACCGGCATTCGGGACTTTCTTTCGCGGCAGAAAGGGTTTCCCCGCACTCTGCGGGACTGGTCACCCCGCCGCGCTCAACCCGTCATGCCTATGCGGCCGGTCTGCCGTCCAGGGTGAACGCTACCGCTTGGGTCTTCACCGCGTCCATGAGCAGGGCACAGCCCTGTAATTGCATAATAAGACGGCGTTCCCCGTTGTCAAAGGGAAACGCCGTGAAATAAATGCACAAAATGCGGAGAGGGCTATTCCTGCAACAGGGCGGCAATTTCCTCGCGTATGACCTTGGCGGCGGCAGCGGCCGCGCTTTTGTCCAGGGCCTGACGCAGGGGGGCGTCCTCCTGCTCTTCCGTGGCGGCAAAGGCGGCCAGCACGCGTTCGGTCACGGAGGCGGCCAGGGTTTCCATCAGGGGGGAGCCGGGCGCGGTAAGGGCGGCCAGCTTTTCTTCCAGCAGGGCCTCCAGGTCCGGGGCGTCCTCTTCGGTCTGGGGCGCGGCCTGGACGGCGCTTTCCTGGGCCGCGCGCAGGTCGCCCAGGTCTTTTTCCAGGGCGTCCAGACGGGTGGCCGTTTCCGAGCTTGAAGCGGCTATGGGAATGAGCTTCTCTTCCAACAGGGCGTCCAGATCAGGGGCGTCCTGGGCGGGCTGGGGCTCCGCTTGCGGGACGGCCTGGAGAGCGGCTTCGCGTTCCGTGCGCAGATCTTCCAGCTCCTTTTCCAGGGCGTCCAGCCGCGCCGCAAGGGCGGCGGCCATAACGCCGGAAGCGGCGCTTTCCGGGGCGGCGGAAATGGGTTCCGGCTCCATTGCGGGAGCGGGGGCCGCCTGGGGTTCCGGCCGGGGGGCGGCCGCGGCCCCGTTTTCCGCGGGCGCGGGGCCGGGGCTGGGCGCGGTGGCCAGCATATCGTCCAGCAGCGCGTCCAGCTCGTTCAGGTCAATGCCGTCGTTGCCGGAAGCGGCTTCAGGTTCCGGAGCGGGTTCGGGCGCGGCTTTGGGAGCGGCTTCGTTGATCATGGCCGCCAGGTCGTCCGGCAGGCCGTCCAGCGCGGACGGGGATGCCGGCTTTGGGGGCGGCGCGGCGGCTATTGTTATGGCGGGCGCGGCTTTGGGAGCGGCTTCGCTGATCATGGCCGCCAGATCGTCCGGCAGGTCGTCCGGCACGGGCTGGGCCGCAGCGGGCTGAGGAGCCGCAGCTACGGCTTTCGCTTCCGCCGGGGGGGCTTTTGGGGCGGCTTCGCTGATCATGGCCGCCAGGTCGTCCGGCAGATCGTCCAGCACGGGCTGGGCCTTGGCGGGGGCCGGTGCGGCCGGGGCCGCTGCGGGAGCGGCGGCTTCGGAAACCCCCAGTTCCTGCAGCAGCAAGTCTATGTCGGAAAGTTCCGGCAGCTTCAGCTCTTCGTTGGGGTCCACCGTGTGGTCCGCGAGCGTGGGGTCGGCAATGGGGGCGGGTATCGGGGTCTGCCCGGACTGGGGGGCCGGGGCCGCGACTTGGCTTTCCGCGCCGAGGCTGTCCAGGAGAGCGTCCAGGTCCGCGCCGAAGTCCGCGCCCAGGCTGGGGTCCCCGACCGGGGAGGCCTGCGCTTTGGGGGCCTCTTTCGGCAGGGGGTTGCCGGGGGCCACCACGTCGGTAAGTTCCAGAATATCGTCGTCTGCCGGGGGAGCTGTGTTGGGCATGCTGCACCTTGGGTTCGGTTGTGGCGGCGCGGCGCATGAAAGGGCATCCGCGCGGCATGGGAAAGCAAAGACCCTGCGAAATCGTGGCAACAATAACCATACATGGGCTGATAAAGCAAGCAATGGCAGCGCCGCGCGCGGAAACGGGCAACTTTTCTGTTGCTGTGCGGGCGGCGGCGGTCGTATATATACGGGCTGCCGCCACGGCGCGTGGGTGCGGCGGCACATTCCGCATCACCGGGACACGCATGGCGGCGGGGGTTGCAAAGCGCGCCAGTCCGATACGGACGCCGCCCACCGATGCCCGCTTGAGGAGCCAGGACATGTACAGCGAAATATTGGGCAAAACAGTGCGCTACAGCGGGTATTTCCCCCCGAACTACTCCCTGAGCGCGCAGTCTTACCCCGTTCTCTACCATCTGCACGGCGGCGGGCCGGGCCGGGACACGGACCTGACCGGGCCTTCGCGCATTCCCCATTTCATGGACGAGCTCATCGCCGAAAAAAGCGTGCTGCCCATGATCATCATCTCCCCGGACGCCCGCCGGGACGAGCAGGTGCGCCACGCCACCTTCTACATGAACGACGTGGAAGGCGTGTTCCGCTGGAAAGACATGTTCTTCCAGGAATTCATCCCCTACATCGAACGCCGCTACCGCGTCCTGAAACGCCCGGACACCGGCGACAGTCTGCGTGCCGTTTCCGGCATTTCCATGGGCGGGTTCGGCGCGCTCAGTTACGGTCTGCAACGGCCCGGTTTTTTCGTGGCCGCCGCGTCCCTCAGCGCTTCTCTCCGCTCCGCCTACGATCTGGAGGAAATGAGCCAGCCCGAATACGAGCGCCGCTACGCCAAAGTCCTGGGCACGGGCCTCAAGGGCAAGGAACGGGTGGCCGCCACCCAATACCCCCAGGTCTGCCCCCTGTGCGTCGCGGAAGCCGGGGACGGCACGGAGTTCGGCAAGACCCGCTTCTTTTTCAGTTGCGGCGGAGAAGACGAGTTCGTCTGCGGCACCTCCCAACTCCACACCATTTTCAAGAAAAAACAGGTGGCCCACGAATACTGCGTCCACCCCGGCGAGCACGACTGGGAATACTGGCGCGGCGAACTGCCCGACATGTTGCGTTTCATCTCCCAGGCTTTTGCGGACGCGTTGGGGAAGAAGTAAAAGGCAATTTTGTCGAAGCCAATGGATAGCATGCCTCCGGCGGCCAGAGAAGGCTCTGCCCTCTCTGGACTCACCCGCCAAGGGGCGCGCCCCTTGGAACCCATTCAGGGTGACTAAGAAACCGGTGCGCGTCTGCCGTTCTGTTCGCGCCACGGCGCTCACATACTGTCGGGTGCTGAATTTATAGGTTAAAAACGGTACTGCCCGTGATTGTACGGGGCCATGCCGTCAACGAGACGACCGACATACCCCTGTCAAAGTTTTTAGGGGAAAGGGAGGAGGTCCGGAGGAGGGAAAACCCCTTTTTCCAAAAAGGGGGTTTTCCCTCCTCCGGGCGTAGCGCCACCACCCGCCCCATCCAAAGGAACAACACAGTGGACCAAGTATACTCCGCGCTGGCATCCGTTTTTGGCTACCGGAGCTTCCGGCCGTACCAGGAGGACGTGGTGCGGGCCACTCTGGTCGGGCGGGACAGTTTCACGGTCATGCCCACGGGCGGGGGCAAGTCGTTGTGCTACCAGTTGCCGGCGCACGTTATGGACGGGCTGTGCGTGGTCATCAGCCCGCTGATTTCGCTGATGAAAGACCAGGTGGACGGGGCCAACGCCAACGGGCTGCGGGCCGCGACCCTGAACAGCGCAAGCTCGGAGCGGGAACGCTTTCTGCTGCGCCAGTCTTTGGCGGAACGGGAACTGGACCTCTTGTACGTTTCGCCGGAACGGTTGCGCGCGCCGGGGTTTATCGAGTTTTTGAAGCGGCAGAAGCTGGCGTTTTTCGCGGTGGACGAAGCCCACTGCATTTCCGAATGGGGGCATGATTTTAGGCCGGACTACCTGGCGCTTTCCTGTTTGACGCAGGAGTTTCCGGAGGTGCCCGTGGCGGCCTTCACGGCCACGGCCACACCGAGGGTGGCGCGGGATATCGTGGACCGGCTGGGCCTGCGGGAACCGCATTTGACGCGGGCCTCGTTCAACCGGGCCAATCTATTTTACCAGGTGCTGCCCAAAGAGGACGAGCAGAAACAGCTGCTGGACTTTGTGCGCGAGCGGGCCGGGGAGCCGGGCATTATTTACCGCACCAGCCGTAAAAGCGTGGAAGCCACGGCGGCCATGCTGCGCAAGAACGGCGTCGCGGCGGCGGCCTACCACGCGGGCATGGCGGACCAGGACAGGGCGGCCGCGCAGGATGCCTTCCGCCTGGACGAATGTCCGGTCATGGTGGCCACCATCGCATTCGGCATGGGCATAGACAAGCCCAACGTGCGCTATGTGGTGCACGCGGACCTGCCCAAGAACCTGGAGGGCTACTACCAGGAGACGGGCCGCGCGGGCCGGGACGGGGACGCGGCCCACTGCCTGCTGTTCTACGGCCGTAAGGACATGGCCCAGCTCTTGTTTTTCGCGCGCGGCGTGGAAGACGAACAGGCCCGCGTGGTGGCGGAACAGCAGCTCTACCAGATGCTGCGTTTCGCGGAGAGCGACGGCTGCCGCCGCCGCGCCCTGCTGGCCTATTTCGGCGAAGAGCTGGAAGGGGAGAACTGCGGCGGCTGTGATATCTGTTCCGGCGAGGCCGTGCGTGAAGACGCCAGCGTGAACGCGCAAAAGGCGCTGTCCGCCATGGTCCGCACCGGCGGGCGTTTCGGCGCGGCGCATATCGGGGGCATTCTCACGGGTTCCAAAGCGGAGCGCATCCTGTCCGCCGGGCACGACGGCCTGCCGACCTACGGCGTGGGTAAGGACCGGGACAGAAGCTACTGGCGCAAGCTCATCAACGCCTTGATCGCCCAGGGCCACGCCTGGGTGGAAGACGCGCAATTCCCCACCCCGGCGGTAACGGAAAAGGGCTGGCGGGTGCTGCGCGGGGAAGAGCCCTTCCTGATGCTGCGCACCGAGGAAAGCGCGCGCGAAAAGCGCAAGCGGGAAAAGGCGGCGGTCGCGGCAGGGGAGGGCGTCTCGCAGGGCCTGTTCGAGGAGCTGCGCGCCGAGCGCTTCCGCCTGGCCAGGGAAAAGGGGCTGCCGCCCTATGCGGTTTTCGCGGACCGCAGTCTGCGGGACATGGCCCGGCTGTTTCCGGCCACGCCGGAGCAGTTCCTGTCCGTCTCCGGGGTGGGTCGACACAAGCTGGACCTGTACGGCGAGCTGTTCCTGCAACGCATCGCGGACTACGCCACCCGGCACCCGGAAGAAGTGCCCGCGACGCCCGCCCCGTCCGTTTCAGAGGATTCCGCGCCCCGCAGAACCCGCGCCGAGCGCAAGGAGCGGAAAGAAGAGGGCGCGCTGTCCGCCACGGTAATGGAAAGCGGCCAATTTCTGGCCCAGGGCATGGACCTGGAAGAGACGGCGGCCCTGCGCGGCCTGAAGCCCGCCACCATTCTGCTGCACCTGAAAGAGCTGCTGGACAGCGGCATGGAATTTCCGGAACGGCAGTTCATGGCCGCCCCCAGGCTGGAAGAAATAGCCGCCCTGTTTCGCGCCGCCGGAGACTGGCGGCTCACCCCGGTAGTGGAAGCCCCGCCCCCGCCCGGCGGCCCGGTGGGCTACGCGGAAGCGGGTCTGGCCCGCGTCCTGCTCCAGCACCGGGAAAAACGGCGCGCGGCAGAATCCGAAGGCGCACCGGATTAGTTGTCGAAGCCATCCAAGAGTGAGAGCAGGGCTCCGCCCCGCACCCGCAAGGGGGCTGAGCCCCCTTGACCCCGCGACAGGGGGTAAACGGAAGTTACGCGCATACGGGGCCGGTTGCGCGGGGTGAAGGTACGGAAGCCCCGCCCCCTCCACCCGTCATCCCCCGGCTTGACCGGGGGATCCAGGCGGAAGCGGGACGCAAGAAGCGGGCAGCCGCCTCGTCGCTCCGGAACCTTCCCGGTATGGAGGAATCCTTCCGGTTGCGGGTACCCTATACCCCCGGAGGGGGCCGGAGCGCAGCGCAGGCCAGGCCCGCCAGGGCCTCTGGAGCGCAGGGGCCGGGCGTGTCCGGCTTTGCCGGTGACGCCTATCCCCCGCCCCGGAGCGGATAAAAGACGCAGGGCAGCGCCCTGCTCTCACTCTTAATTGGCTTCGACATCTACCTGGGAACAGCCCCCGCTGCGATGCGGGAGTTTTTCCATGATATGGAATTCATTTTCTTATTTACCTGTCGACAATAGGCACCATCTGGCGCTATCATGCCGGGTAAAACGTTTTGCACGATGTTCCCGCCCGGTCGCGGCGGAAAAATGGAAAGGAGGTTTTTAGCCTGTAAGGCGGCGCGTCCGGCCCGCTTTTGTTTCCCGATACCGTCCTGATTTCCCGTTCCTTGTCCGCTGATTGTTCTGTCCGCAACAAAGGAGTCTGTATGAACCAGATTATCGGGTCCGCCATTTCTCTTGTGGTCACCATTATCATGGCCCGCTTCCTGCTCAAAAGGTACCAGCCCCAGTACGTGCTGTTCATAGCTGGCATCACCCTGATGGTGGTGGCCATTCTGCTGGGCGCGCCGCCTTCCGCTCTGCTTCCGAAAAAAGTCGCGAGCAGCGGCTTTATTTTCTTCGATATCTTTAAAATGATGGAAACCACCATGAGCGCCAGGGTGGCGGGCCTGGGCCTGATCATCATGGCTTCCGGCGGGTTCGCCAAGTATATGGACGTCATCGGCGCAAGCAAGGTCATGGTCAACACGGTGACCGCGCCGCTGTTGCGGCTCCAGGCCCCGTATATCCTGCTGGCCCTGGGCTATCTTATCGGCGCGTTTCTCAAGCTGTTCATCGGCAGCGCGGCGGGTTTGTCCATGCTGCTGATGGTCACCATTTTCCCCGTGGTGGTGGGCCTGGGGGCCAGCCGCATGGCGGCGGCCGCCATGGTGGTGACCTGCGGGGGCATGGACCTGGGGCCCGGTTCCGCCGTGACCATCCTGGCGGCCAAGAACTCCGACCTGGACGTGATGCACTATTTCCTGAACTACCAGATCCCCGTGGCGCTGACGGCCGCCGGAACCATAGCGGTGCTGCACTTTTTCGTGCAGCGCTATCTGGACAAGAAGGAAGGCGTGGGCGCGGCGGGCGGCATGGCGGCGGAAGGAGCGCCCAAGGACGGCAAGGACGACGCCCCGCCCCCGCCCACCTGCTACATGTTTCTGCCCATGATCCCTCTGGTGCTGCTTTTGGTGTTCAGCAACGTGGGCATCAAGAGCATCAAGGTGGACGTGATCAGCGCCATGTTTATCGCGCTGGCCGTGTCCATTCTTTGCGAGTGCTGCCGCAAGGGCAAGGAAGCCAAAGTGGCGCTTAAGGAAGCCATGTCCTTTTTCGACACCATGGGCAGGCAGTTCGCCAACGTGGTCTCCCTGATCGTGGCGGGCGAAACCTTTGCCCAGGGCCTGATGGCCACGGGCAGCATAGACATGCTGATTTCCGCCGCCCAGTCCGCGGGCCTGGGGGCCATGACCATGGTGCTGGTCACCTCCGCGTTCATTCTGATCGCCACTGTGGTCATGGGTTCGGCCAACGCGGTGTTTTTCGCCTTTGCCGCCCTGGCGCCCACCATTGCCAAAACCATGAACTTCCAGGCCGTGGCCATGCTGCTGACCATGCAGTTCGCCGCCAGCCTGGGCCGCATCATCTGCCCCATAGCCCCGGTCATGGCGGCCGTGGCGGGCCTGGCCAACATCTCGCCCTTTGACCTGGCCCGGCGCACCATAGTGCCCGGCTTCGGGGCCTATCTTACCTCGCTCATCGTGGCGGTGATTCTTTCGGTGTAAGCCGCGAGTATTGGCGTAAAGAAAGCGGCGGGACGCAGATGCGTCCCGCCGCTTTTCATAATCAAACCACCACAAGCGGCAGGTGGATTTTGTTCCCTGGCAAGGAACGCGGCGATTTT
>JAVBNC010000051.1:0-28643 GCA_031551765.1 Desulfovibrionaceae bacterium | reverse complement strand
CCGCGGTATTTGTATAACCGGGGCGAGTGTTACAACCTGGACATACGTCGGGGCACCCTGACCGAGGAAGAGCGCTACAAAATCAACGACCACATCACCCGGACGATCATGATGCTGGAAGCCATGCCCCTGCCCAGGCACCTGCGCAACGTGCCGGAAATAGCCGGGGGGCATCACGAGACCATGGACGGCCAGGGCTACCCCCGCCGCCTTATGCGCGAACACATGAGCTGGAGCGCGCGCATGATGGCCGTGGCGGACATTTTCGAAGCCCTGACCGCCTCGGACAGACCTTACAAAACCAGCAAAACCTTGCAAGAGACGCTGGAAATTATGGAGGGATTCCGGGAGCGCAACCACATAGACCCGGACGTGTACGAGCTGTTCCTGGCTTCGGATATCCCCCGGCGTTACGCGGAGCAATATTTGAAGCCGGAACAGAACAACCTGGCCGATTGAAAATGTTCCCTGAATTCAAACCCGCAATGTTACGCCCCTTCTTGGCGCGCAACATTGCGGGTTCCGCCGCGCGCGGGCCGCGCCGCAAACCTTTTGGGGGCGGGAAACAGCGTTCCGCAACTATTCGATGCCGCTTTCGCGGATGAGCACGCCCAGCGCCGCCTGCCAGAAGCTCAGGGCCAGGCTGCGCCGCGTGCCGCTGATCCGGACCGTGCCGCTGACGGACTGGGCCGGGATTTCCCCGCTTTCCACGCGGCAGAGCACCTTGTACAGGGCCTGTTCCGGCACGACGCGCCCGTCCGGGGTGCGTTTGGCCGGGATAACGCCGCCGCGCACCGTGGCGGGCAGCTCTACCTGGGGAATATCCCGCGCGGCCGCGTGTTCCAGGGAAATAACCCGTAGGCCAAGGGGGGGAAACAGGCCGCTGCCGGGGTAGAATTTCCCCGGCATGTCCAGGGCCAGACGTTCCATGTCCTCTTCCGCCACGTAGGCGGTAACCAGGCCGTTGCTCTGGGCCACGGTGCCCAGCTTCATGTTCCGGGGCACCCAGGAACCGGGGCGCACCCAGGCGGGCAGGTCGTGGAACACGCCGTCCAACGGGGCGGTCACGGTCAGGCGGGCCTGTTCCTGCGTAAGCCCCTCCAATTCCGAGGCCGCGGCCAGCATTTCCTGCATGTCCGCCGCGTAGGAGGCGCGCAGTTCCGGGTCCAGGCTGGCCAGGGCCAGCTTGTCGCGCAGGGTGTCCAGCTTGCGCCGGACAATGCTCATGCGGCCTTCCAGGTCCGGGGAACTGAACACCAGCAGGGTTTCCCCCTCCCGCACCGTCTGCCCCGGCTGAACCGCGACGGACGCCACCATGGCCGCCTGCTGCGCATACAGCGGGGCGGAACGGCCGGAAGCCAGCAGGCCCGCGCCTTCAATACGGGTATGCCAGGGCACGATAAGCAGCGCCAGCCCGGCGAAAAGGAAAAGCGCGCTGCGCAGGGTCTGCGGGGTAAGGCGTATGGCGGCGCGCCGCTCATGCCAGGCCGCCAGTTCCCGGTAAATGGGCAGGGCGATGAACCAGACGATCTCCACCAGCATCAGGACGATGCCCAGAATCTTGAAGAACAGGTGGTACACCAACAGCGCGATGCCTAGGAAAATAAAAAAGCGGTACACCCAGGTGCCGTAGGCGTAGAGCAGCAGGCGCCACTTCAGTGGTTCGGGCATGGCTTCAGGCTGGGGGTCGCCGAAGCCGAACACGAACTCCCGCAGCCGCCAGCGGGCCAGGGCAAAGGCGCGCTGCTGCAGGCCGGGCACTTCCCACAGGTCTGAAAGCACGTAGTAGCCGTCGTAGCGCATGAAAGGGTTGGCGTTGACGGCCAGGGTGGCCAGCCAGGTCACCCCGGCCAGGGTGAGCACGGCGCTTTTGATCTCCCCCGGCGGCAGCAGCGGCCAGATGAGGGAAGAAGCCGCCGCCAGCATCAGTTCCGCGCCCACGCCGGAAAGGTCCACCAGCAGGCGGTCCGCGCGTTTGGGCAGTTTCCATGCCTCGGTCACGTCGGTCCACAAAACCGGGGAAAAGCACATCAGGGCCACGCCCATGCGCGGCACCCGCAGGCCCAGGTGCTTGGCCGCAAAGGCGTGTCCCAGCTCGTGCACGGTCTTGGCCAGGCCAATGGCCAGCACCACGGCCACGCTCTGCTGCCAGCTCCAGAGTATGTCCCGGCCCAGCATGAACGAGACCCATTCGCGGGAAACCAGGTACAGGCCCAGCAGGCTGGCGCAGAGCAGTACCGCCAGAAAGGCCTTGCTGAACACCCAGCGCAGGGCGGGCACGGTCCTGGCCAGCCAGGCGTCCGGAGAGACCAGCGGGATGCGGAAGAACAGATACCCGTGCACGATCTTGTGGCCGAGGCTGGTGACGCCCATTTCCTTCATGCGCATCAGACGCGCCGTGTCCGCCGGGCCGGAAGCCGCGAGCAGGCTGTTGCGCAGAGCGAAATCGTGCACGGCCTGGATCTGTTCCGGGCTGGGGATGAGGGTGGTTTCCCGGACCAGGGCGCGGCCCACGGCTTCCACGGAACCCAGGGCCCAGCGCGAGAGCACTTCGAACTCCAGCCAGCCGATGCGGAAAAAGCGGTGCGCCGCCGGGTCGTGCAGGGTCCAGGTGGGCGCGCCGTGCTCCGAGCGGGGGCCGGGGGAAAGACGCAACTCGTCGCGCAGCGGGGGCCAGGGAGCAGCCTGTTCCATCACACCCCCAGCCATTGGCGCAGTTGTAGCACGGGACGGCGCAACAGCAGCGCGATGAGCGGCGCGCGGGAACCGTACAGCTTGGCCGTGCCGCGCAGGCCCAGGCGGGGCAGGCTCTCCCCGGACGCGAAGGACGCGCGCAACGAAAAGGCCAGGCCCGCTTCCGGGGTTTCCGCCGCCTGGTAGCCGATGAAGGAAAG
Source organism: Desulfovibrionaceae bacterium (assembly GCA_031551765.1). Classification (GTDB taxonomy): domain Bacteria; phylum Desulfobacterota; class Desulfovibrionia; order Desulfovibrionales; family Desulfovibrionaceae; genus JAVBNC01. The sequence continues at coordinate 25,749 of JAVBNC010000051.1, read as the reverse complement.
TTTGCCGGACAGGGGCGCGTAGGGGCTGATGTTGGGGAAAAAAAGCAGGGAATCCCCCTGGCCCAAGGGCAGGGTTTCGCTCATGGGCAGGCTGATGTGCAGCTGCACCTGGGCCGGGTCCGCCACTTCCATGATTTTCTGGCCCAGGCTCACCGGTTTGCCCAGCCAGGCGTCCGGGTCGTCGAACACCGCCACCCCGTCCACGGGGCTGGTGATAAGCACCCGGTCCAGCTGGGACTGCACAAAGGCCGCCTCGGCCGTCAGCTGTTCCACGCGGCCCTGGAGCAGGGGCAGGCGGATCTTGCCGCGCGGGTCCATCAGGCTGAGCTGCTGGGCCTGCTGCAACTCGGCCCTGGCGGTTTCCAGGTTTTTCTGGGCCACCAGCAGCTGGGTGCGCAGCTTGTCGTCTTCCAGGCTCAACAGCTTGTCCCCGGCTTTCACCGCCTGGTTGGGCGCGACGAACAGGGTTTTGACCACCCCGTCCAGACCGGCCCGGATATGCGCGGGCAGCAGCGGGGTGACCTCCGCCGGGGCCAGCACGGACTGGCGGATGGGGAAAAGCAGGGCCAGGGCAAGGGCGGAGGCCAGCCACAGCCGCCGGTTTTTCAGGGACGGGGAGAATTTGGCCCGCAACGTGGCGCGCGGCGTGTGCACGGGAAAACACTGGCCGTAGGCTTCCGTCAAATGGCCCAGCAGCTCGTGCTCCCGGTCCGCGAACGGCTCCTCGCGGAACAGGGCCAGCACGCCGGTAAGCGTTTCCTTGTTGTACAGGGGCAGCCACAGGCCCGTGGCGGGCAGCCATTCGGCCCAGGCTTCGCTGACAGCCGGGGGCAGCAGGCCGCGGTCCAGAAGGTGCGGAGCCGTATGCTGCGGCAGACGGCGCATGGCCTTGGCGAGAACGTTAAGCCAGAGCACAAAAGGCGCGCCGCTGTCCGGCGCGGCCAGGCCGGAAACCGAGGCCACTTCCCAACTCCCGTCCGGCTGCACCCGCCAGAACACGGCCTGGCGGTAAGGCACCAGGGCGCGGGTTTCGTTGACCAGGATGAAGGGCAGCTCTTTTTCTTCCGCCTTGCGCGCCCGCCGCTGCAGCTGCAGCAAGAGGCCGAGGCGCATGAGCACATCCCGCAACTGGGGGGACTGGGGCGCGGTCACGGCTAACTCCCGGCGGCGGGCGGCGCGATCAGCGCTTCCCCGCTCATGCCGGGCAAAAGTTCCGGCCCCTGGTCGAGAAAAGCGGCGTAGGCCTTGATGGACTGGCTGACGGCGTCCACTTCGCCGCTCAGGCGCAGCAGTTTGGCCCGGTAGGTTTTGCCCGTTTCCTCAAGGCGCACGCTGAAGGTATGCCCCGGCTTGAACCAGGGCAGCCAGGCGGAAGGGGCGATGAATTCCAGCTCCAGCGCGGCCGGGTCCACGATTTCCAGCAGAGGCTGGCCTTCGCTGACGAACTGGTTTTCCTGGGCGGAACGCGCGGCCACCCGGCCCGCAAAAGGCGCGGCCACGGTGCAGCGGTCCACAAAGACTTTGGCCGCGGCCACTTCCGCCAGGGCCTGCTCCACTTCGGCCCTGGCCACGTCCAGGTCCAGGCGGCTGCGGGAATCCAGGCTTTCCAGGCGTTTGGTCACGGCGTACACGGCCTGCTGCTTGCGGGCCGCCGCTTCCGCGCGGCGCAACTGGGCCTGGGGCATGGAGCAGTCCATCTGCACCAGGGCCTGGCCCTTGGCAAAACTCTCCCCGTCCCGCACGTTGATGCGCAGGATACGGCCGGTAAGCCCGCTGGACAGCACCGTGCGGTGCACGGCGGCCACTTTCACCCGCAGGGCCGGGGCCAGGCCCGGCGTGCCGAGATCGGCAGCCCGCGCCGGAAGCGGCCCGCAGAAGGCAAAAATCGCGCAGGCGAGAAGCCCGGAGCGGAGCAGGGCGGCATGGCGGCCGGATGGTGCGGAATAACGCGGGTTCACTGACGGTCCTAACTCGGGCTCTGGGCGCGGTTCCTGCCCCGGCGTTCCGGGAAGCCGCCCGGCGGGGTTTGTGCGGACCGCGCATGGCCCGCCCGCTCTTCCGGCGTGAGTTCCAGCGCGCCCCGGAGCGGGGCTTGAGCAGGAGCCTGGCCCGGAGTTCGATCCGGTTCGTAGGGCAGCCTGCCGCCCCACCAGGCGTCCATGCGCTCGCCTATGGACGCGGCCATGGCCTCGAGGGACTCGTCCTCAAAGCTTTGGGGAATGATGTCCCCGCCCAGGGAGAAATACATGTTGCCCCAGTACTGGTACAGGTCGGAGAAAGCGCGGTCGTGTTCTATCTGCGAGCGCACGGAACTGACAAAGCGGCGGATGAGCGCCAGTCTGCTCTGGGCGGCGGCGGCGTGTTCCGCGCGGGCTATGCCGTAGATTTTCTCTTCCACGCTGTTGATGCGCCGGGTGTATTCGTAATCTTCCAGGGCCTGCTTGTACAGGTAATAGCTGAGGTTGATCTGCACCAGCGCGGCCACGGTCTGGGCCAGGCGGTGAGTGCGGGAAACCTCCACCCTGGTCTGGGCGGCCTTGATCTGCATGGGGCCGGTGATTAGGCTGAACAGGTTCATGGTGGCCTGGGCGCCCACGTCGGCCCAGTTGGTGTTGACCAGGTACTTGTTGGAATCGTAGTTGTAGCCGCCGAAAAGCGTGGCCCCCGGCAGCATGCGCACGATTTCCTTGTACACTTCCATCTTGTCCACGCGTTCCTGGTAGGCTTCTTCGCGCAGGTCCGGACGCAAGGCCAGACCTTTGTCCTCCAGCTCTTCCAGCGAAGCCTTGAGCACGGGCGGGGTGAGCCGGGCCTTGTCCGGCAGCGCCACTTCAAAGGACGCGGTGAGCGGCGCGTTGATGAGCGCGGCCAGCTTGATGCGCGACATGGTCATGTCCGCCTGCAGGCGGCGCAGCAGGCTGACAATGGCCAGGAGATCGCGGTGCTGCTCCAGGGTTTCCAGCGGGGGGCCGAGCCGCTCTTTCTGGATGGCCTCGTAGGCTTCCAGGGCGGCGTGCGCGTCCTGCAGGGCTCTGTCCAGCAGGGGCAGCAGCTTTTGCGCGGTGGCGGCTTTCCAGTAGGCGTCCACCACTTCCTTGACGATGTTGTTCATCACCCGGCGCTTGCGTTCCTGCATAATCAGCAGCCGGTCCCCCTGCTGCTTGGCCTGGAAATAGCTGAGCCCGAAATCGAGCAGCGACCAGCTCAGGTTCAGCCCGGCCGTGCGGCTGTCCTTTTCCGAGGAGACGGAAGGCTCCAAGGTCTGCTGCCGGGTTTTGTAGGACACGGACGAGGAAGCCAGCTCGTTGTCCCGGTGGGTGTACCCCGCGCTGGCCGCGAAGCGCGGCAGCATGGCGTAGGTGGCCGCCGTGAGCTGCTGGTCGTGGAACACGGTTTCCATGATCGCCAGGCGGTTGTCGTAATTGTACTTCAGGGCGCGGGCCAGGGCCATTTCCAGGGTCAGGGGCCCGGTAATGGGTTCCTGGCCTTCGTACAGGCGTTTTTTATCGTCGGCCACCCGCTTCTGGTGTTCGTCCAGGGTGATGGGGTCCGGTTTGACGGCGCAGCCCTGCGCCAGGGCCAGGGCCAACAGCAGAGCCATAAGCGTGAGGATTCGTGCGGGAAACAAGCTTGAGCCACCTTTTTTGGAAAGAGCGTCGTTCATGAAGCCATGCCTTTAGCGATGAAGTGCCGTGTTGTCGAGCTGCGCTCCGGTACCTAGCCGTACAGCCTGTGAATGGTTTCCCTGGCTTCCAGGAACAGAGCCCGCATGCCGCTTTGCGCGATCTGGCCGCTCAGTCCCGTGGCGCCGGGCGGGTTTTGCCCCTCTTCCGCCCGCTCCTCGCCGCTTTCCTGTTCCGGGCTGACGGTCAGGGACGCGGGCGCGGGTTCTTCCTTTTCCTGTCCGGCGGGTTTGGCCGGGTCAAGGGCGGTATCCGTCACGTTCAGGCGGAACAGGGTGGCAGCGCTGTTATTGCTCCTGTCCCTGGCCACGATTTTGATGACCAGGGGGGAATCCAGGGCCCGTTCCGGCTTGCCGGTGAAGCTCATGGTTTCGCTGTTCCAGGTCAGCCAGGCGGGCAGGGGGCGGCCGTCTTCCAGGGTCACGGTAAAGGTGAGCTGTTCGTTGGGGTTGGAATGCCGGAACAGGTCGCGGGGCAGGTTCAGGGTCTGGCTGTATCCGGCGCGGATTTCCCCGTCGTCCAGACTGCCGGTAAGCGAAACGTGCTGGCGTTCCTGCCCCGTGCCCATGTCATGCAGGGTATCCCGCAGGCGGGCCAGGCCGCCGCTGATGGAGGTGGCCATGGCTTCCCTGGCGACGGCCACTTCCAGCACCACGGGCTTGAACACGGCCAGGTCGTGCGGGTTGTCCGGCAGGGCCGCCGGAGCCGGGACGGCCGGGGGAATGCCCGGGGTTACCGGGGTGCGCACGGGGTCGTCGCCGCTCAGCAGAGTCAGGCGCAGCACGGCCGTGGCCGTGCCGCCGCGCCCGTCGCTGACGGTGTAGGCGATTTCCTCCGTCAGGGACTGGCCGTGCGTCAATGCCGCCACGGCCGGGTGGTCCTTGTGCAGCGCATAGCTCCAGGTGCCGTCCGGGTTGATGACCAGATCGCCATACAGGGCCGCGCCGTAGTTGATGACGCGCAGGGGGTCGCCGTCCGGGTCGGAATCGTTGCGCAGCACGTTGCCGGAAAGCGCGCCGCTGCCGCCGGTGTTCAAGGTGGAGGCGTCGTCCGCGGCCAGGGGCGGGGTGTTTTGCGGGTCGTCCGGCATGGTGATCGTAATGACCAGCTTGGCCGTGGACGTGCCGCCCTTGCCGTCGCTGACGGTGTAGCTCACTTCCTCGCTCAGGGTGCCGCCCGGCGGCAGCTTGGCCACGGCCGGGTTGTTCATATCCAGCGTGTAGCTCCAGGAGCCGTCCGGGTTGAGGACCAGGTTGCCGTATTGGGCCGCGCCGTGTTCCGTGACCGTCAGTGGATCGCCGTCCGGGTCGGAATCATTGCCTAAAACGTTGTCGGACAAGGATTCCGGACGGGACGCGTTGACGGAAGCGGCGTCATCCACGGCCAGGGGCGGATGATTGCCCGGCGTTCCCCCGTCTTCCGGCATGGTGATGCTGATAATCAGCTTGGCCGAGGCGCTGCCGCCCTTGCCGTCGCTGATGGTGTAGGTGATTTCCTCGCTCAGAGTCTGGCCGGGGATAAGGGCGGCCACGGCCGGGTCGCCGGCGTTCAGCGTGTACGTCCAGGTGCCGTCCGGGTTCAGGACCAGGCTGCCGTGCCTGGCCGCGTCATGGGCCGTGACCTTGAGCGGGTCGCCGTCCGGGTCGGTATCGTTATTCAGCACGTTCCCGGACAGGGGTTCCGGCTGGGCCGCGTTCACCACGACCGTATCATCCACGGCCACGGGCGGGCGGTTGCTGGGGCTGATGTCAATGACCAGCCTGGCCGAGGCCGTGCCGCCCTTGCCGTCGCTGATGCTGTAGAAGATTTCCTCGCTCAGCTTCTGGCCGGGGATAAGGGCTTTGACGGCCGGGTCGTCCGCGTTCAGGGTGTAGGTCCAGGAGCCGTCCGGGTTGATGACCAGGCTGCCGTGCCGCGCCGCGCCGTGGCCGGTGACGGTTATGGGGTCGCCGTCCGGGTCGGAATCGTTGCCCAGCACGTTGCCGCTGCTGGACGTGGAGGCGAAGCTGTCCAGCGTGGCCGCGTCATCCACGGCCACGGGCGGCAGGTTCTTGGGCGTGATGGTAATGGTCAGCTCGGCCGTGTCCGTAAGGGAGCCGTCGCTGACGGTATAGGTGAAGGTTTCGGTCAGGCTCTCGCCGGGCCGCAGCGCGATCACGTCCGGGTTGGTCATGTCCACCGTGTAGGTCCAGGTGCCGTCGGCGTTCAATTCCAGGGTACCGTACGTGCCCGTGGCCGTACCGGGGATGGCCGTAAGCGTGTCGCCCTCCCAGTCCCAGTCGTTGTCCAGCACGTTGCCGGATACGGTGTCCGTTTTCTGGACGTCCAGCAGAGCCGTGTCGTCCACGGCCACGGGCGGGTCGTTGACCGGGGTGATGGTTATGGTCTGTACGGTACTTACCGTGCCGGATCTGTCATTGCCGTCATTAGGCCCCTGGGGGTACGCGCCGTTTCGCGCGTAGTTGCCGTCATCCACGGTCCAGCGCAGGCCGATGGAAGGGGATGGGGTGTGGGAGGCGTTGGTGTAATCGATATTTTGCAAAATCGCGTTGACTTCCGCCGCCGTCGCGCTGCCGTTGAAGGTCAGGGTCAGGGTGCCGCCGCTGTTTTTGGCCACCGTGCCGTAGACGGTGCCGTTGTATTCCAGGGCCGAGCCTTCGGTCAGTTCGGAGAGAACGCCCGGGTCATGCGAGCTGAAAACATCCTCCGCATTCGCTCCGCCGTCGCGGCTGATCGTAACCGAAGCCCCGCCCCACTGGGTGGCGCACTGCGCGCTGTCGAGATTGTAGTCCTTGATCACCACGGTTGGAGCCAGCTGCTGGGGCGTGCGCTCGGTGGCGGTGACAGGGGCCGGGTTGGCGGTGAATTCCGGGTAGCTGTTCTTGCCCGCCACCGTGGCCGTAAGGGGAACTATGTCCCCGGAAAACGGCGTCGTGCCGCCGCGGTTCGTGCCCGAGACGTCACGTGCATCCCCGGTGGTCATACCGTTGCTTGCGCTTGAGGAATCCACCAGAGCCAGCGAGAGATTGGAATACCCCGTGACGTAGGTGGTGTAGCTGGTATCGTATTTGAAGCGGATTTGCGTATCCTTGCTCAAATAGAGCGCGTTGCTCTCGGAAACGCCGCCGATGTCCACCCAGCTTGTGCCGTTGTAATACTGCCAGGTTCCCAAAGCGGCGTTCGAGACGCCGGTGACCAGTACCCCCCGCAACTCCTGGGCGCTGCTGCCGCCCGTGACGTCGTCACGCGCGTCAAGGTAGGCGTGGGCGCCGTTCGTGCCGTAAAGCGCCTGTTCCACCGTTTTTTCGGCGGAATATTCGGAACCGGGATTGGCGGCAACGTACGCGATCTCGGTGAAGTCCAGATACGTCCCGTTGGGGGAATAGGCGTCCGGGTTCCAGAAAGGCGCGTCGTTCACGGCCTGCACCACGGCGTGCAGGGTAAGGGCGTCCGTGGAAACCGGCGTTGTGCCGCCGCGCTGAGAAGCGTCGGCCTGCGAGCCGTCCGGGGGCGAGGCCCCGGCATAGGCGCCGGAATTTTCCACCAGATATGCCTTGAGATCAGGCGGGGTACCGTTCCAGTCCGGTTGGGGCTGGAAGCGGATTTTCGTGTCCTTGCCGACGAACATGCCGACCGCCAGATTGTTCCACTGGGTGCCGTCGTAATACTGCCACGCGCCCTTGGCCGCGTCGTTGGTCACGCTCTGCACGATAATGCCGGCCAGGGTGTTCGGCTGTGAGCCGTCCGGGTTGCTGGCGGCGTTATACCGGTCGTCGGCCATGTCGGAGAAGCGGCCGCCGAAAAGGTCGCTTACCTTCTCACCGGGCACGGCGCCGTCTTCATTGATGGCCGGGTAGTTGATGACGTCCTGCGGGTTCAGGGCCACAGGCGCGTCGTTCACGGCGTTGACCTTGATGTTCACGGCCAGGGCGTCCTGGGACAGGGGGCCGTCCGCCGCGTGGGTCAGGCCGGGCTCTTCGCCGCTGGCGTGGGCCGCGGGGTCGGCGAAGGCGCCGGAATTTTCCACCAGCTTCACTTTCAAGCCGGTGACCGTGCCGTTGTAGTCGCTGCCGTCATTGGGCTGGAAGCGGATCTTGTCCGTGCTCTTGATGAACATGCCGGTTTCAAGGTTCGTCCACTGCGAAAGCGCGCCGTCGTAATACTGCCACGCGCCCTTGGCGGCCTGCGCGCCCGTGGGCAGGGCATCGACGACGATACCGGCGAGGATGTTCGCGCTGGAGCCGCCGAAGGCGCTTTGCGCATCCTTGGAATCGTCAAAGCGGGCGGTGAAGAGATCCGCGACTGTATGCCCGTTGTTGGAGGCGGCGGGAATGTCTTCGGGCAGGGGCGGCACGTCAAGTGCGGTGGCGGGGGACGTGACCTTGGGCGCGTCGTTGACCGCTGTGACGCTGATGCCCGCCTCAATGGTTCCGGCCGAATAGCGCGTCACGTCGCCGGTGGCGGTGATAATGACAGCCGCTCCGTAGCTTGCCGCCGGATTGCCGGAAACAGTTGCGGAGGAGTCGATCAGCCGCACGGTAAGTTTGCCGGGCTCGCCGTTAAAATCGTCGGCCGGGTTGAAGCGCAAGGCCCAGGTTTCTTTCAGGGCAAAACCCTGGCCCTCCTCCGGGACGGGGATGTCTTTCCAGCTTACGCCGTCGTGGTACTGCCAGGTTCCTTGCGCCGCCGGGGCCGCGTTGCCCACCACCAGCACGCCCGCGAACGCATTCGCGCCGGAGCCGCCCGCGACCGTATCGGTATCATCGTTGAAATGCGAAGCGAACAGGTCCGTGACGGTCTTGCCGGGGTTGGCCGAGTCGTTGGCCGGGCCTTCGGCTATCGTGTCCAGAGTGACGCTGTTGCCGTTCACCACCACAGGGGCGTCGTTGACGGCCGTGACAGAGGTGTTCAAGGTGACGGTATCGACGGAATAGCGGGTGGTGCCGCCCGCGTCCTTGGGGTCGACGCCCGTATCCGTCAGGTTGACGCGGCTGAAGGCGGCGGGCAGGGCGGCGTTGCCGTGGGCGGTATCCGTGGCGCTACCGTCCACCAGATGCACGGTCAGGGAGCCGGGCGCGCCGTTCCAGTTCGTGGCGGGCAGGAAGCGCAGGGAACTGGCGGAAGGCAGGAAAAGGCCGTTTGATTCGCTTAAGCCGCCGGGCAGATCCACCCAGCTTGAGCCGTTCTTATACTGCCACACGCCCTGATCCGCCGTGGCCGCATTGCCGGTGACGACCACGCCCGCCAGGGTGTCGGCGCCAGAAGCGTCGCTGCCGCCCGGAGTTTTCTGGTTATCCGTGGCGTCGTCGAACTTGCCGCCGAACAGCGCGGGTATAGTGCTGCCGCCCGGGTTCGTCGCATCTTCGTTTACCGCTGCCAGAACAACCGGGGTGCCGGGGGTTTTTACCACGGGCGCGTCGTTCACGGCCCGCACAAAGGTGTTCAGCGTGACGTCCGAGGCCGCGAAGCAGGTATTGCCGCCGGTCTTGCCCGCGCCGCTCAAATCGTGCACGGAATAGTTCGTTCCCGGTTTGCCCGGGTTTCCGTTCGCCGCATCGGCCACGCTTGCATCGACCATGCGCACGGAAAGCGCGCCTGGCGTGCCGTTGAAATTCAGGGACGGCACGAAGCGGATTTCCGTGGTTTTGTCGAGGTAGAGGGCGGTACCCAGGGTGCGGCTGCCGATATCCACCCAGTCCGTGCCGTTGTGGTACTGCCATACGCCCTGATCCGCCGCGGCCGTGTTGCCGACAATCACCACACCGGCGAAGGCGTTGGCCGCCGCTCCGGCGGTGCCCACGGGCTTGGCGTTGGCATCCCGCTCGTCCTTGGTGTCGCGGAACAGGCCGCCGAAGACGTCGTTCACGGTCTTTTGCGTCCAGTTGTCGGCGTCCCGGCGCGTATCCTCAAAGTCTCCCGAAGTCCGGGCATCCGCGTCGCTGCCCCAGAAGTTGGCCGCAGCCGCCGAAGAGCTTGGCGCGTCGTTCACAGCCGTGACCGCGATGGTGGTGTCCTTGGAACTGAAGCAGCCTTCGCCGTTTGCGCCGACCGTGTTGGCGGGCACGGGCCGCAGCAGGGCGGTATCCGCGGGCGGCGCGCCGGTGTTGCCCAGGTCGTTGATGTAAATGGAAACGTTGACCGTGCCGTTGAAGTCGGCCACGGGCTTGTACAGCAACTGGGCAATGGCCAGCTCTATCTTGGAGCGTTCCGCGTGAAACTGCACGGTCTGCCCGTCTTTCGCATCGACGCCGTTGTTGTTGACCACGGCAATGGCGTCCCACAGGGCCGGGTTGCCGCCGGAGAGCTTGAGCAGCGCTTTGGCGTCGGTAATGTCCAGCGTGCCGGAATCCACCCGCAGGGAGACGTAAATCTTGTTGTTGAAGCTGTCGGTGTCGGTCAGGGTGACGCCGGTGAATATTTTCGCCGCCCCGTCGTCTTCTTTGGCTGTCCAGGCCGGTGCGGTGACCACGGGCGCGTTGTTCGACGCGCTGCAGTAGATGTCCACTCTTTTGATCGCTTCAAGCGGCGCATCGTTCGGCGCGCCGTTGCTCTGGTTGGGGCTGGTGCCGGGGTCCGTGACTTTGATGGTCATGGTGTCGGTGGACGGATCCCAGTTCGTTCTGGAGTACTTCAGCATTTCCAGAGCGTTGTTCACAGCTTCCAACGTTCCCTTCAGGGTGAGGATGCCCGTGCCGCCGCCCGAAACGGAGTCAAGCCCGGAGGGGGGCGTGCCGTCCAGGCTGAGGCTGCCGCTGATGACCGAGATCTTCACGGTAATCGTGTTGTCGCCGGGGAGGGTTCCCGGCCCGGTGATGTCGATATCGCCCACGCTTATGCGCAGGGGCGTGTCCGCAAGGTCCGCGCCGCCGTTGAACACGGAGTTGCCCCGAAGGTAGATTGCCGTGGGCGCTTCCACGGCGGGCGGATCGTTGACGGGGTCGACCGTAAGCGCGAATTCGCCGTCCACGGCCAGGCCGGTGCGCGCGGGCCTGTTGCCCACGGCGTCTTCGCCGTACCGGTAGGGCTCGCCCAGAGCCGGGTTGTCCGCCTTGGTCTTGGTAACGTCGAGGGGCGCGTCGCCGCTGTTGCCGTAGTCTTTGTAGGTGTAGCGTATGAGATCCGGGCCGTTGTAGTTCGCGTCCGGCTTGTATTGCAGGGTTGCGAGCGCGGCGTTGATGGCGTCGATGGTTCCGGTAATGGTGACCGTGTTTGAGCCCCGCCCGGTGATGCCCACACCGGCGGTGACATCCACCATCAGCTTGCCGTGCTCGACGCTGAGCGTGATGGAGTTGCCGCCCCGGTTGAAGGCGTCTTTATCCGTAATCTGTATGGCCGTGCCGCCGGCTTTGACCGGCACGTAGTCGCTGTCTTCGCCGAGCGAACGCGACATCTGCGCATTGTTGATTTTCGGCGGGTCGTTGAGCGGGCTGATGTACACGCGGATATCCCTGGAAACGTCGTACACGACGCCCTTGCCGCCGTTGGGCTGCACCCAGCTGCCCGCGGCGTAAATGCCGTCGTGGACGGTAACTTTCAACCTGATGTCGCCGTTGGGGTCGTAGGTGGTGCCGCCAACGGTCTTGGCGCGCATGGTCACTTCGCTGAGGGCCTCGCGGATTGCTTCGTAGGCGCCTATCAGCGTGTAGGTGTCGGTGACGGCGTCGTAGGCCAGGGACGTGAGCCCGGCTCCGCCGCCCTTGAACAGCACTTCCACTTTGTCCAGGTCAATGCCGCCGCTGTCGCCCTGGCTGAGTTTGATTTCCACGGTCAGATGGTCCTGGCCGGTGACAATGCCCGAGCCGGGATACTCCGCGCCGGTGCGCCCCGCGTAATCCGGGTCCAGAATGGTGATGCCGTTGATGATGACGCCGCCGACCAGGGAATCCACATACAGCTGGTCGTTGGGGATGGTCAGCGTGGGAGCCTTGTTCACCGGCGTGACGTCGATATGCACGGTTTCCGGCGTGGTGGATGTGTACACGCTGTCGCTGACCGTGAATTTGAAGGAATCCGTGTGGTTTTCCGTGCCGTCGTGCTTGTAGGAGACGCGGCCCGCGTCCAGATCCGCCTGGGTGAACACGGAACCCACGCCCAGCACCTTGCCGTTCAGGGTGATCTGGCCGTACTGGGGCAGCTCGGTAATTTTGAACTGGATGGCGCTGGGGGAACCGTCCGGATCCACGAACCAGATGTTGGATCCGGCTTTGGCAATGGGTACCCCGTTCACGGCGGAACCCTTGAGCGTGACGGAGCCGTTTTCATCCACCCGTACGACCGCGGGGGGCGTGGCGCCGTCGTGCACGCTTTCCGGTATGTCGTTCACCGGCTTGATGATGATGTTGACGCCCTGCGGCCCGCTTACCGAGGCCTGGTTGCCGTCGTTGAGCACGATGCGGTTGTCGATGAGGGAGTATGAATTATGGGCCGTGTTGGAGGGATCGCTGTTGGAGGCTATGCCCTTGTTGTCGGAAACCAGGTACTTGAAGCCGTCGTAGAACTGCTCCGTGCCGTTGTGCTGGTAGCGGAACTTGCCGTCAACAATATCCTGCCTGCTGATGATGGTGACGCCCTTGCCCGCCACCAGCGGGTCCGAAGCCCAACCCGCCCAGCCCGCGCCGAGCATGATGCTGTCGCGGTCGCTTTCCGAGGCCACGGCCACCACGTTCACCCAGCTTGAGCCGTCGTAATACTGCAGCGTGCCATACTTGGGCAGCTCGGTGATAAGGATGTACAGGCCGTTGGGCGTGGAATAGCCGCCCGGGTCAAGGGCCGCGCCCAGGCTGCCCGTGTCGCGGTCGTAAATGTTGAGCTGTTCCAGGGTGAGCGCTTTTATGCCGCCGGGCGTGGTGTGGTCGGCGGACTGCCCGGCGGGCAGGCCGTGCTCATACACTTCCAGGTCCTTGCCCACGCGGGCTTCGGGGCTGTCGTTGCGCGGGCGGATCTGGAAGTTCTGGGTGAACCGCTCGTCGTTCGTCTGCGTATTCACCACCTGGTGGCGGCCGTCGGACACGGAGAATTTGAAGGAATCCGTAAAGTTTTCGCTGCTGTCGTGCAGGTAGAAAATGCGGCCCGCGTCCACGTCCGCCTGGGTAAAGGAGCCGCAGTGGCCGATAACCGCAAAGGTGGCTGAAGGGTCATCGGGACCCGTGCCGCCGGTCAGGTACAAAAGGGTGCCGTGCAGCGGGGTGCCCTCCACCCGGTAGGTCAGGTTGCTGCCCGTGGCGGAAAGGCAGCCGGGCTGGTCCGTGATGTTTGCCGGGTTATTGCCGTCCGTGAACCAGGCGTGGAGCATGGTCTTGTCCAGCTTCAGCCATTGGCCTTCCACCACGGTTCCGGCGCTGGTGGCGTCGAAGTGCGGGACGGGGTCCGTGGCCGTGCCGGGGCTGGTGCCATCGCCGCCGGTGTCCACAGTTGCTTGAATGACCAGGGTATGGGTGGTCAAAACCCACTGGTAGTGGTCGGGGCTGGTTTCCACCCAGGTGCCGATGCCGCCTTCATGCGCGCCGGAACCCTTTTCCCAGTCGGTGGGGGAGGGGCCGTTAAAAGGCCAGGGCCGGTTGGTTTCGCTGTCCGCGGGCACGGGCACGGCGGTCATGGAGCCGTCGCGCACGGTGAAGGTGAAAGAGCTTTCCACCGGCCCGGATTGGTTGAACCACCAATAGATGTTCCCGGAATTGACGTCCGCCTGGGTGATTTTGTCGTTGGCGCGTATTTCGCGGTAGACGTTTCTGGTTCCGCCTTCTCCGTCAGGCTCCGTGCCCACTTTATACAGCAGCTTGCCGGCGCTGCCGTCAAAGCCGGTAATGGTGTAGGTCAGGCCATCATTGACGCTGTCCTTGTCCGTGAGCTTGAGAATGCTGTTGGTCAGCTGGACCACGTGAGAGCCGTTAAGGCTTACGTGCGTGTAGGTGTGCTCCGGGTTGTTCCACTTGTCATACGGGGAAAGGTTGGTCCCGTCCGCCGGGACAACGGCGCTCCATTCCGGGTGGTCGTTGTTGGCCCTGATATTCAGGGTCATGGCCTGTTCGACGGTTTTCTTGCCCGCCTCGCCCTCGCCGCCGCCGTCGTCGGTCACGGAAATCTTGAAGCTGACGTTGCCGCCGCTCTCCTTGCCCGAATGGTTGAAGCGCAGGCCCCCGGCCTGAATGGTGGCCAGGGAAAGCTCCAGGGTGGCCATATTGGTGGCGTCGACCTTTACCCAGGTACTGCCGCCGGTGTTGTACCAGAAGGAGCCGAGATCAGAAGGGGGCAGTTGCGTGAATTTGACCTTGAAGTCCGCGCCCGGGGCCTGGTCCGGGTCTTTGATATTGAAGGAATAGACGATGCCCTGCTCGCCCTCGTAAGCCCAGATGGTGTACTGGTACACCAGGGCGCCGGTTTCCGGGTCCGTCACCAGGCGGCTGTCCAGGCGGTCGGAAGAGATGGGGCCGCCCGCTCCCACCACAATGGAGGGAGCCTGGTTGATGGGCTCCAGCGCGATATGCATGGTGCCGCTCTGGGTGCCGCCCGCGCCATCGTTAACCGTGAAGTTGAAGGAATCGCTGCCGCTGCCGGCGTAGGTTTCCTCGCGCACCTGCTTGGCCGCGTCGTGCACGTATTTCACGCGGCCTTCGTACACGTCCATCAGGGAAAAGGTGCTGCCCGCGCCCAGTTTGACCCAGTCATTGCCGATTTTGCGCCACAGCTCCCCTTTATCGGGCGTGGCGTCCACCCTGACCACCAGCTGGTAGAGGTTGTTGTCCACGTCAAAAAGGCGGATGTTGCCGTCGCTGTCCGGGGACTGGCCCGCGTAATCGATATTGAAGTGCTTGAGCGTGAAGATGTCTTCGTTGCTTTTCCCGGAGCCGTTGTCCGTCTCGTAAACACGAAGCTGGTTGGCCCGGTCGTTCGCGTCCGCCGGGCTCAGGGTGGGGGCGTCGTTGACGGCCAGCACGTCTATTTCAAAGGTGCGGCTCAGGGTGTTGCCGGCAAGGCCGGGTTCCAGGTCCGTGACTCTGACCGTGAGATCGGCCTTGCCGTAGTAGTTTTGTTCGCCCAGAAAGCTCAGGCCCGCCAGAACGCTGTTGGCCTGGTCCAGGGTGAGACCGTTTAGCGTGTAAGTAATGACCCCGCCAGCTTCCGTGCCCGCGCCCAGGCTCCTGTAGCTGGAACTGAGCGTGCCCTTGGTGATGGAAAGGGCCAGATCGTACTTGTTGTAAAACGTGGCGTCGCTGCTGTCCGGGTCGCCTATCTTCAGCGCCTCCCAGGACTCGGCCGGGGGGCTTTTATAGTTGAAGAGCAGCGCGGCCGGGGTGTCTTCGTACACCTTGCCCACGCTGGTGTCCGAAGGCAGGCCGGGGAATATGGGCGCGTTGGGCAACGGGGTGACGGTGATGTCCTTGGTGAAGGACAGGTTGTTGTAGCCGTCGTTCACTGTGACTTTCAGTTCGGCCGTGCCGTTGAAGTACCGGTCCCCGGTAAATTTCAGGGTGTTCAGCACCTGCTGGGCAATGCCCAGATCCGCTTCAAAGCGCACAATGGTCTTGTTGCTGGGATCGGCGATCCAGTCGCTGTGGTTTGTGGAATTGTTGCTGGGGTCAATGCCCCAGTAGTATTGATTGTATTCCACACCGGGCACGTAATCCAGGGAAAGCGTGCCGTTGTCCACGCTGATGGTGATGATGACGCTTAAGGAATCCGGGTCGCGGACCTTGACGCCGTCCGCGCCAAAGGCCAGGGTGCCGTCTTCCGCCACGGTGAACGCGCCGTTAAAGGCAACGCCGGGGGGTTCGCTCCATTCCGAGGAAAAAAGCTGCATATCGCCGGAAAACGGCACCACGCCGTCCCCGGCCTGCATGAGCTGAAAGCCGCTTTGGGTTTCGGCCCGCATTTGGGGCTGGGTGTTGGCGTGGTCTTCCGCCTGGGGCGCCTGGGCCGCCTGGGCCGCGCCGTGACTGTCCACGGCCTGGGCCACGGCCGGGGCCGAGGCGTCGAACACCATGCGCGGTTCCAGCGCCAGAAGCATGGAGTGCAAGGCCCGCGGGGCCTTTTTTTTCTGGGAACGCGCGGGGCGCAACGCCTTGGCGAACTGCGAAATTTTACCCCTGACTTTCGCTTTCATGGATTCCCCTACGAGAAAAATTCAGGCCGCGCGCCGGAAGTTTCGCCCCCCGTCCTTCCAGATCGCAGCGCTGGACGTATTTAAGAAAATGCTAATTAAATTGCTCGGATATACTCAAATCCTGTTTTGCCGTCGCCTTTCTAATACCATACTCCCATATTGGCAAGAAGAAAAGAGTAAGAGCCCGTGAAAAAATGCGGTGACGTATAAAAAGGAGACCTGGTAACTCTAATTTTTGGTTTATTTATGTTTCCCCATAAATTTGACGTTGTATCTTGGGCGCTATCCGGGTTTTTTGTTGACTTTTGATTGTCGGTATCCGGTATGCGCGTGGTGCATTGTTGTGATAACGATGGCGGTGGCCATGTAAGGATATGTATCGCTATGTATAGATTAGTTTATTATAGTTGTGCAAAACGATAATGCGCCGGAGCGCCGCAATTGCCGGGGCGGGCGGCGCCTGTTATGGTCGCGCGGCGGCCCGGAATTCCGGGCGGCCGGATTTTTCAGGAGGCCCCATGACGGCGAGCCGGCAGAAATTCCGCATCGCGTTCATCGCCCATTCGCAAAGCCTGTGCAATTGCGCCCGGCGCTATCTGGAGCAGGAAACCGACTGCGAGGTGTCCTACCAGGTGGCGGGCTGGGGAGAGGAAGTGCCGGCCGCCCGGAAATATTTCAGCCGGGGCGTGGAGGCTATTCTTTCCTACGGCGGCTCCGCCCAGGCCCTGACCGGCCATTTCCGGCATTCCATAGCCGTGGTGGAACGGGGCGACATGGACTTTATCAAGCGCTTGCTGGAAATACGGGAACGCAGCGCGCGGGCCGTTGTTTGCTCCGTGTACCGGGAAGAGCGGGACGTGGCCGCCATGCAGCAGCTTTTGGGCATGGACCTCTATTCCGTGAACTGGGCCACCATGGACGAGCTGACGGAAAAAATAGGCACGGCCTTTGCGGAAGGGTACCGCCATCTGGTGGGCGGGGGGCTGGGCGCGCAACGCATCCGCGAGTTGGGCGGGGAGGGCATCATCCTGGAGCCCTCGGCCGCCAGCTTCCGCCAGGCCGTGGCCAACGCCCGGGCCATGGCCCTGCAGAAACGCGAGGAACAGGCACGCAGCGCCGGTCTGGCGGGCATTCTCAAGCAGCTGGACGAAGGAATGCTGTGCATAGACGGCAACAGCGAGATTATTCACTGGAACCCCAACGCCTTCCGCATGCTGCACCTTTCCCCGGCCTCCGGGCCGGAAGCTCTTACGCCCTTTATTGATACCTTCCAACTGCGCGACGTGTTGCGGGACGGGCAGACCCGCAACGAAATGATTATCCGCCACCGGGACGAACGGTACCTGGTTTCCAGCTTTCCCCTGTCCGCGCCTTCCGCCGGGCAGGGGGCCGTGGCCCTGTTCCGGGATATCGCCTCCTTCCAGAAAATCGGGCGCAAGATCAGCGCGGAACTATATGAAAAGGGGCTGACCCCCCGCTACACCCTGGCGGACATCAAGGGCGTTTCCCCGGCCGTGAGGGCCCTGGTCCAGAAAATCCGGCGCTTCGCCAAGACGGACGCTTCCGTGCACATCACCGGGGAAACCGGCACGGGCAAGGAGCTGGCGGCCCACGCCCTGCACGCGGCCAGCGGCCGCAAGTCCCGGCCCTTTGTGGCCGTAAACTGTTCGGCGCTTGCGGAATCGCTGCTGGAAAGCGAGCTGTTCGGCTACGACGAAGGCGCGTTCACCGGCGCGCGGCGCGGCGGCAAGGCGGGGCTGTTCGAGCTGGCCAACCGGGGCTCCATTTTTCTGGACGAGATCGGCAGTGTCAGCCCGGCCATGCAAATGCGCCTTTTGCGCGTTCTGGAAGCGCGGGAGATCATCCGCGTGGGCGGGGACAGGGTGCTGCCCGTGGACGTGCGGGTCATCAGCGCTTCCAACGAGCCGCTGGAAAACCCGGTGCGCGCGGGCGCCTTCCGCCGGGACCTTTATTACCGGCTGAAAGTGCTGCACCTTTCCGTGCCGCCTTTACGCCAGCGTGCCGGGGATATTCCGCTGCTGCTGGAAGGCATGCTGCGCCGCTACGGCAAAACCCCGGCCGCGCTGAGCCCCGTCATGCTGGAAGCCATGGCCTCCCACGACTGGCCCGGCAATATCCGGGAACTGCTCTCGCTCATGGAGACCTACCTGGTGCTGCTGGACGGCCCCGGCCCGGACGAAGGGCTGTTTCTGGAACTAATGCGCGAACAGGCTGGTTCCGTTGGGCCGGCTGTTCCGGCCGCGCCCGTGCTCACGCCCGTCACGGAACCCCGCATCCGCCGCCAGGTGGGGGAAATGAAGCGCGCCGTGATCCAGGCCGCCGTGGAAGCCCACAACGGCAACCGCCACGCGGCCGCGCGGGCGTTGGGCGTCAGCTACAACACGGTCTGGCGGGCCTTGCGCGTTAAAGACTGACGGCGACCGTAATCTCTGCCCCGCAAGGAAATGTTCTTTCATCCTCTCTTTTATTTCTTAATTTATTGTAGTTATACTACAAAAATGTAGCGACCTTGATAGAGCCTCTGAGTCATACGCAGCATTTTCCGTAAGTATTCCGTGCCTCCACCACAGCGTGTCGCAATGGAACATTCGTTGCTAGGCAAGGTGGATGGTGTTCTCTTTTCAGGAGCGCCATCTTCCATGCTTGTTTCATTATCCTTTCATTATAAGGAGTTATGCATGGCTACCCAAATCATTGATTCCGACTTCTTCCACAAAGGCTGGGGCACCCAGGAACTGCGCGCTATTTTCGAAGACAAGCAGCGGCTCCAGTACTGGCTGGATATCGAGGCGGCCCTGGCCCAGGTGCAGGGCGAAATAGGCATGATCCCCAAAGAGGCGGCCGCTGAGATTGTGGCCTGCTGCAAGCTGGAACTGCTGGACTGGGAGTTCATGACCAAGAATCTGGCCGAAACGGGCCACGTGCTGGTGCCCCTGGTGCGGGCCGTGGAAAAGCGCTGTAAGGACGGCCTGGGCGAATACGTGCACTTTGGCGCCACCACCCAGGACATAGTGGATACCGGCGGGGTGCTGGCCATACGCGACGCCACCAAAATTCTGCTGCGCGACGCGGTGCGCCTGGAAAAGGCGCTTTTGACCCTGGCGAAAAAGTACGCCTCCTTCCCCATGGCGGGCCGCACCCATCACCAGCAGGGCCTGCCCATCACTTTGGGCCTCAAGTTCGCCAACTGGGCGGCGGAACTGCGGCGCTGCATCGAGCGCGTCAAGGACATGAGCCGCCGCAGCTTTGTGATAGCCATGCACGGCGCGGTGGGCACCCTGGCTAGTTTCGGGGACAACGCCTACCCCGTTCTGCGGGGCATGGCCGCCAAACTGCGCCTGGGGGTGCCGCCCACCTCCTGGTCCACGGCCCGGGACGGCACGGCGGAATACCTGGCTTCCATGGCCGTGCTGGCCGGGAACCTGGGCCGCATCGCCAACGAAGTCCTGGTCCTGTCCCGCACCGAAGTGCACGAACTGCACGAGCCCCTGACCAAGAAAAGCGTGGGCTCTTCCACCATGCCCCACAAGCGCAACGCCATGGTCTGCGAAATGACCGTGGGGCAGGCGCGTATCGTGCACGCCAACGCCCAGGTGGGGTTCAGCGCCATGATCGCCCTGCACGAGCGCGACGCCCGTTGCTACCGCACGGACCTGCTCACCCTGCCGGAAACCACCATGATCGTGGGCCGCATGCTGGAAGCTGTCATTTTCATTATCGAGAACCTGGACATCCAGGAAAAGAACATCACCCGCAACCTGGACCTCTTGGGCGGGGTGCTGCTGTCCGAAGCCGTGATGTTCCGTCTGGCGGACAAGCTGGGCAAGCAGACCGCGCACCACATTCTGCACGACCTTACCGTGGATCCGGATTTCGCGGCCTACCCCTTCCGGCAGCGGCTGAAGGACAACCCGCAGATCATGGCCGCCATCACGGCGGACGAGCTGGAAGCCATTCTGGACTACGGCAAGTATCTGGGCCAGTCGGCCACGGAAGTGGAGAACACCGTGCTCTACTGCGCGGAGCACGCCAAGACCGACGCGCAATACCTGAACATGTAACGGGACCTCTAACTAAGGGCTTGTCCATAAATAAGTGGAGCGTGAGCCGAGAACGAGGAAAAGGCCATTTTTGCGGAGGGAGTGTACTCCGCTGGTACTCGACCGGAGCAAAAATGGCCTTTGACGAAGTAATCGGCCACGATACGCTTATTTATGGACAAGCCCTAAGGAGCTTGCCATGCGTATCAAGGACCTGAACGCCATAGCCCTGCACTATCCCCTGGAAGAGGTTTTCAAGGCCGGCACCTTCCAGGTTTCCAGCCGCGTCACCATCGTTGTTGTGGTGACCTTTGAGGACGGGACAAAGGGCGAAATCTACGGCGGCGACGACGACCGCGACCAGGCCCGCATCGTGGGGACCATCAATAAGGAGTTCAAGAACCTGCTGGTGGGCCGGGATATCGACAGCCGCGAGGATATCGCCAAGGTGCACGAGGAAATGATGCACATGCGCCTGCCGCTTGGCTTCCGGGGCCTGGTGGACCTGAACATGCACCTGCACGGCATTCAGCAGCAGGCCCTGTCCCTGGTGGACATGGCCCTGTGGGACGGCCTGGGCAAGCTGAAAAACAAGCCCGTGCACGAACTGCTGGGCGGGGCCAAGCGGACCAAGATCCCGGTCATCAGCATCGGCGGCTACTACCACGCCAACGACCCGCAGGGCACCGGCGACGAGGCCGCGGGCTTGCGCGCCTACGGCGTGGGCGGCATGAAAATGAAAGTGGGGTCCGCGCCCTTTGAACAGGACGTGGCCCGCATAGAAGCGGCCTGGAAAGCGGCGGGCAAGGACTTTATCCTGGCCGTGGACGTGAACCAGGGCTGGACCGTGTCGCAAGCCCAGAAATTCTGCCGCGACGCGGGTGGCCTGGGCCTGGCCTGGCTGGAAGAGCCGGTGAAGTGGTACGACTGCCTGACGGGCCTGGCGGAAGTGCGCAAGGACTCCAAAATTCCCATTGTCAGCGGCCAGGGGGACATTTCCGAATACCGCACCTGCGACCTTATCCGCTACGGGGCCGTGGACCAGCTGAACACGGACATGACCCTGGTGGGCGGCATCACCAGCTGGATGCGCGTGGCGGCGTTCGCGGCCAAGCACAACGTGGTCATGGGCCACCACGAGGAGCCGCAGGGCTCGGTCACGGTGCTCTCGGTGGTGGAAAAGGCCGCGCCCGTGGAGATTTTCGCCAACGAGAAGCGCGACCCCATGTGGCGTAAAATCATGGCCGAGCCGCTCAAGATCAAGGACGGCCTGATGGAGGTTCCCCAGGGGCCGGGCCTGGGCATTCCGCTGAACTGGGAATTTATCAATAAGTACACGGTCAGAAGCTGAGTGTTTGCCGCATTGAAAATCCGGGCGCGGTTCCGCAAGGGGCCGCGCCCGGTCGCGTCACGGTGATGAGGACGGTCATGAAGCGGGAAATGTTGCCGAATACCCGTCGCAAACCAGTCACACGACCGCTTTTTCCCCGTCGTTGTCCTGTCGCCGTCCCGTTGGGAACCCGGCGCGCCCAGAATAAACGCGCTCAGCGCCACTTGTGCCCGCAGTGCCTGCAGCGGCGCCATTTGAACCTGAACGGCAGCGGCAGACCGAGGAACACGGAAAGGGCCAGAAGCGAGTGCCCCAGGCTTCTGGCTTCGCTTTCCGGCGCGCCGCAGTGGGGGCAGGCGTCCGGGGTTTCTTGCTCGGGCTCCGTGTCTGGTTCAGGGGAGAGTTCCGTCTCGGCTTCCCCGCCGGGGGACGATCCCAAGTCCGGATCGGACGTTTCCGTAAGCAGCGCCAAGGCCTCCGGCACGTCGCGCTCCAGCACTTGCAACTCCACGCCTCCCACTGCCGGGGAGTATAACCTGTTGACGCCCGCCAGATACTCGTTGGCGAGAAAGCAGGGGATGCCGGCGGCTTCCAGCTTGGAGCGGGCAATGTAGGCCATGGACAGATCGTCGCAGCTGAGCAGGGTGACAAGCTTGGGCATGAGGGCACCTTTTGCGCGTGTATTATTTCAGCCTGAGCCAGTCCGGCGGCAAAGTCAATTGAGAGCGCATGCCTCGCAAAACCACGTCTGGACAAGGCGGGCGGCGCTATGCTAGGGGCTGCTTGGACGGTCGACAATATCCCGCGCGGTCCGTCTGCCGCGAACGCTAAAGGCCTCGCGGCCGCGTGGCGGGGTTGCCCGTATCTTTTTCCGCAAGACGATTTATCGAAGGGGAAGCGGCGTGAAAATGGATCTCTCCCTGACCAACTGGCTGCTGGCCATGCTGCCGGTTCTGCTGCTGCTGGGCGGCATTCTGTTCATGAAATGGGAAGCGGCCAAGGCGGGCGCGCTGGCCTGGATACTGGCCATGCTGATCGCCTTCATGTTTTTCGGGGCCGGTTCGCGCCTGCTGGTGCTGGCCAGCAGCAAGGGCGTGAGCCTGTCCATTTTCGTGCTGCTCATTATCTGGGGCGCGGTGTTTTTGTACAATATCGCGGACGGGGCCGGAGCCATCAAGGTTATCGGCAACACCCTGGAAAGGGTGACTAACGACGGTCTGTTGCGCTGCCTGCTTTTTGCCTGGGGCTTCACCTCCGTCCTGCAGGGCCTGGCCGGTTTCGGGGTGCCCGTGGCCGTGGTGGCGCCGTTTATGGTCATTATGGGCTACAAGCCCATTACCGCCGTGGCCGCCTGCCTGGTGGGGCATTCCTGGTCCATCAGCTTCGGCTCCATGGGGTCGTCTTATATCGCCATTCAGCTGGTGACGGGCATTCCCGGCGAGGTCATCGGCCCGGTCATGGCGCTGTTGTTCGCTATCCCCATTTACACCACGGGGTTCTGGGTGGCGCACATTTACGGCGGTATGGCCGCGGTGCGCCAGGGTTTCGTCTACATCGTAACGGCGGGCACGGCCATGACCGCCGGGCTGTGGCTGATGAACCTGATCGGCGCGGCCCAGCTGGCCACGCTTATCGCGGCCATGGGCGGCTGCGCGGTGCTGATCGCCTTCAGCGCGCTCAAGGGCAAGAACGGCAAAAAGGATGGGGCAGAAGAGTGTCAGCCCGGCCGTTCCTTTGTGGTCATGTGCTCGCCGTATTTCATTCTCATCGCGCTTTCCATTATCGCGCAGATCCCGCCTATCAAGTCGGCCCTGAAAGGCTTTTACCTGGGCCTGGACTACCCCGCCGTGCAAACGGCCCTGGGCTACAGCGTGGCGGCGGCCAAGGCCTATTCCAAAATTCCGCTCTTTTCTCACCCCGCGCCGCTGCTCGTCATTTCCGCGCTGCTGGGCTACTGCATTTACGTGCGGATTTCCTCCGTGAGCCCGGTGATTATCCGGGCGGCGTCCAAGGCCACGGTCAACCGCTGCATCCCCATGAGCGTGGGCATTTTTCTGATGGTCATGATGGCCCTGGTGATGATCGATTCCGGCATGACCCAGATGATCGCGGCGGGCAGCGCCGGCATTTTCCACAGTTCCTACGGCATGCTGGCCCCGGTGGTGGGTCTCTTGGGCACCTTCATCACGGGCAGCAACACCAACTCCAACATCATGTTCGGCGCGCTGCAGTATGAAACCGCGCTGCTTTTGGGCAAGAGCGGCACGCTGTTCGCGGCGGCCCAGTCCGTGGGCGGCTCGCTGGGGGTTTCCGTGGCGCCTTCCACCATCATGATGGGCGTTTCCAACGTGGGCCTGATCGGCCAGGAAGGCAACGTGATGAAGATGACGGCGAAATACTGCCTGTGCAGCATACTTTTGACGGGCCTGGCCGTCTGGTTTTTGAGCTGAACCCGGAGGAACGGACATGACGACCGACAGCAAAACTCCCGCGCAAAGCGCGTTCGCATGGCGTAAAAGCAAGCGGCCCCTGCTGCTGAAAATATCCTTCGGCCTTATCCTGGCGGGTTTTGTGCTGGGGTACAACGGCGGAGTGAACGGCAGCGCCTTTCTGACCACAACGGCCTTCGCGGTATGGGGCGCGGCCGGCGTTCTGGCCGCTATAGTGAAGTCGTAAGGCTTTTGCGGACCCCCGCCGCTTGAATTGTTCGCGCCAATGCCGTACACACAGCCCGTGGCACGGCTTTTATGCCGCCTTCGCGGAGGGATGGCTGAGCGGTTGATAGCGGCAGTCTTGAAAACCGTTGATGGTTAAAAAGGACGCCAAGAAGAATACAAAATAAAATTAATAAAAACGCCAAATTAGCATAAAAATAAAATTGCTAATTTGGCGTTTTTTGCGTCAATTTGACTTTTTGCTCCAATTTTGCTCCAGTGGATTTCAAGGGAGGAGCAAAAAATGCCTGACACCTATTATGACCAGATAAGGAAAGCGGAGTTTCATGAATTGGCCCAAGGTATCCTTCAAAGGGATCGGAGGAGCAAAACTCAAGGCACACGCTTAGACACAGCGCAGCTTATATCCCGTGAACTAGAGAAAGCCTATCAACGCGGGAAAAAGGAAGAAAGAGAAGGCCCGCCTAGCGTGTCTGCCCCTAAAAGGTCAGATGCTATCGCATGGAGCCTGATTAAATCCCGCCCTCGGGCAGCATTCTATTCCATTTGTCTCGCTGTACTGGGTTTTCCGCCCAATAAGAAGCCCCATATTGACTATGGCCTTTGGCGCAGACCCAATCCCAGGACAGGGAAACCAGAATGGGTGCTTTGCTGGGAAATTGATGGAGAAATTGTTCAGGAGAAGAATCACGCTTGGGGTGATGTGAGCATTAATTATCTGATTAACCAGGGTTTATTATGCTCTCATCTTAACCAATCACACGTTATGCGCATATCTAGCATTGGTGCTGCAACATGGTGGGAAGCCAATGAACAGTCAGAATCCGAAGGCTACGAGTTTCTTGTCCCATAATGGAGGAGTATCATGGCAACCATTCGTAAACGCGGTGATTTTCAGTGGGAAGTCCGTGTCCGGCGCAAAGGCCATCCTATCCAGTGCAAGACCTTTGAGCTCAAGGCTGATGCCGAGAAATGGGCACGCGGGGTGGAGAAGGAAATGGACGGCGGCGCTTTCATTTCCCAAAAGGAAGCCGAGCGCACCAGCTTAAAAGAAGCCTTGGAGCGGTACATTCCAGAATATATCGAAAAGAGCCTCAAACATGTGCAAAAGGAAAAAGTACGCGCCACGCGGCTTATGGAATACCCTTTTGCCCTCAAATCGTTGGTTGCTCTGCGCGGCAGCGACCTTGTCGCTTTCGTAAAGATGCGGGAAGAACAAGGGCGCTCTCCGCACACCATAGATAGAGATTTGGCAATGATTTCCCGGCTCTACGAAGTGGCCCGCGCCAATTGGGGCATGGAAGGATTACAAAACCCGGTCAAAAACATCATCAAGCCCAAACTTCCACAGGGGCGAACTCGACGCTTGGAAAAAGGCGAAGAGAAAAAGCTTCTGGAATCCACGTCAAAAAACTTCCAGCGCGTCATACGCTTTGCTCTGGAGTCTGCCATGCGCCGCGAAGAGTTGGCCTCTCTGTCCTGGGAACAGGTGGATATGAAGCGGCATACTCTCTTTCTGCCCACAACCAAAAATGGCGAACCCAGAACGGTGCCTCTTTCACCAGCAGCCGTAGCTATCTTGAAAGAAATTCCGCGCCGGGACGAGGGGGCCAATAAAGACAACGTTTTTGGCTACACCATCAACGGCATCACCGGCATGATGCGTGACGCTTGCGCCAGAGCTGAGATAAAAGACCTTCACTTCCATGACTTACGCCATGAGGCCATATCCAGGCTTTTTGAGGATACAGATTTGGATGTTATGGAAATCAGGATGATTACCGGCCATGCAGACGGATTCCGCCCGCCTCATGCCGGTCAGCAGACCATGTCTGCCAAAAGTTCCGTGTGCTCCCGCCGGAACGTCCGATGCCGGACCCGGCCGCCGAGGCCTGTCCGG
>JAVBNC010000115.1:0-27556 GCA_031551765.1 Desulfovibrionaceae bacterium | reverse complement strand
CCCCCCACACACCTCGCTCATTTTTTTTAACAAGGGGTGTGTGGGCGGGGTCAGGCTAAAAATCTTTTTTCAAAAAATTTTTTTCCCCTGCCCCCGGCGCTTACAGCGCGGCCAGCTCTTTGAGCTGCTTGAAGCTGGCTTCCAAGGTCACGCCGTCGGTGATGTCCTGGCGCAGGAAGGCGTTAATGCTGGGCACAAGGTCGATGGCCTTGTCGATATCCGGGTTGGAGCCCCTGGCGTAAGCGCCGATATTGACCATGTCTTCCACGCGCTTGAAGGTGGCCAGGCTCCCCAGCACGGCGCGCCCGTCCGTAATGGCCTGCTTGCCGCAGATGTCGGAACGCAGACGGCTGATGGAGCGCAACACGTCAATGGCCGGGAAATGGCCCATGTCCGCCAGGTCGCGGGTGAGCACGATGTGGCCGTCCAGAATGGAGCGCACGCTGTCCGCTATGGGCTCGTTAAAGTCGTCGCCGTCCACCAGCACGGTGTAAATGCCGGTGATGGTGCCTTTTGCGTTGCGGCCCGCGCGTTCCAGAAGTTTCGGCAACTGCGCGAACACGGAAGGGGTGTAGCCCTTGGTGGTGGGCGGTTCCCCAACGGCCAGGCCCACTTCCCGCGCGGCCATGGCGAAACGGGTCACGGAATCCATCATAAACAGCACGTCCTTGCCCTGGTCGCGGAAATATTCGGCCACGGCCGTGGCGGCGTAGGCCGCGCGCATGCGGATGAGCGGGGACTGGTCGGACGTGGCGATAACCAGCACGGAACGCTGCATGCCTTCCGGGCCCAGGTCTTTTTCCATGAATTCCAGCACCTCCCGGCCGCGCTCGCCGATAAGGCCGATGACGTTGACGTCCGCCTTGGTGTAGCGGGCCATCATGCCCATGAGCGTGGACTTGCCGACTCCGGAACCGGCCATGATGCCCACGCGCTGGCCCTTGCCCAGGGTGAGCAGGCTGTTGATGGAACGCACGCCCACGTCCAGGGGGTCGGTAATGCGGGGGCGGGAAAGGGGGCTGGGCGGGTCCGCGTACAGCGGGGTGATGCCGTCCGGGGAAAAGCGCTGCCCGGCTTCCAGGGGCGCGCCGAAAGCGTCAAAGGCCTTGCCCAGCAGGTCCTTGCCCACGGGAAACACCGGGGGCAGGCTGGAATTGCGGATCAGGCTGCCCGGCTGCACGCCGCGCAGGTCGCCGTAGGGCATGAACAGCAGTCTGCCGTCGCGGAAGCCCACCACTTCCACGGGCACGCCTTCCTGGTCCGCGCCGGAGCCTTCGGGCAGAATGTGGCAGAGCGCGCCCAGGGGGGCTTTCAGGCCGCTGCCTTCCGCCACCAGGCCCACCACTTTGCTGACTTTGCCGTAGGTGGCGTAAGGGGTGCTGCGGGCCAGAAGTTCCCGCGCGCCGGAAGGGTCCATGCAAGAAACCTATACGCCTTGCGGCAGGGTGAGTTTTTTCAGGATGTCGTCCACCAGGGCGGCGCGGTATTCCGAGCGGTTGTCCACCAGGGAATCCTCGCTTTCCACCAAGAGGCCGCCGGGAGAGACGGACGGGTCCGCCTTGACGTTCCAGGCCTTCAGATCCGGGTACTTGGCCTGGGTCACGGCAATAATGTCCGCAATGACCGGCTCGTCTTCCGGGCTGACGCGAATGACCAGGTTGCGCCGGTTTTCCAGCGCGGCCACGCTTTGGGTGTACAGGGCTTCCAGCAGCGCCGCGCGGTCTTCGCTAAGGGCGAAACCCACGCCTTTTTCCACGGCAAGGCGGAGGAGAGAGGTGAGGTCGCCGCGCCAGCGGTCGAAAATGGCGGAACACTGGCCCTCTATGGCGTTGAGCACGCCGGAGACAGAGTCCGCCATGGCGCCGCGGAACTCTTCCAACTCCGCTTCCGCTTCGGCCATGCCCGCGGCGTAGCCTTCTTCCCGGGCGGCCTGGCGCAGGGCTTCCGCTTCCTTCTGGGCGGCGGCGAGCAGTTCCGTGGCCATGGCCGTGGCTTTTTCCCGCACCCGCTCCAGGTAGACGGCTTCGTCGGCTTCGTTCCAGGCGCGCCGGTCTTCCCCTTCCAGGCTGGAGAGGCTGAGCGTGTTGACGCCCATGTAGATGTTGCCCCAGGCGCCGGAAGAGCCGGGGGAGCCGGTATCAGACGAAGACATCTCCGCCTCCTCTGCTGATCACTATGCGGCCTTCCGCTTCCAGGCGGCGCACCGCCTTGACCACGTTCTGCTGGGCGCCTTCCACGTCGGCCAGGCGCGTGGGACCCATGATTTCCAGGTCTTCGCGGATCATGGTGGCCGCGCGCTCGGACATGTTCTTGAAGAACAGCTCGCGCAGCTCTTCCGGAGCGCCGCGCAGGGACATGGTGAGGTCCTCGTTGGAGATTTCCTTGAGAATCTCGCGGATGGCGCGGTCGTCCAGGCTCTTGACGTCTTCGAACACGAACATGAGGTTGCGGATTTCCTCGGCCATCTGGGAGGATTCTTCCTCGATTTCCGAGAGCACTTCCTCTTCCGTGGCCCGGTCCACGGCGTTGAGTATTTCGGCCACGGCCGCCACGCCGCCCACTTTCTTGCCTTCTTTGCCGCCCATGGCGATAAGCTGGCTTTGCAGCACCTTGTCCACGGCCATCAGCATTTCCTCCGGCACGGCTTCCAGACGGGCCAGGCGCAGCAACACTTCGCAGCGCACCCCGGCGGGCAGGCTGGTAAGGAGCGCGGCGCCCTGGTCGGTTTTCATGTGGCCCACGATAAGGGCCAGGGTTTGCGGGTGTTCGTTGCGCAGGATCTGGGCCAGCATGCGCGGGCTGATTTTGTCCAGTTCCCGGAACGGCGCGGGGCCCGCTTCCAGGCTGAGCATGTCGCTGACGTACTTGGTGGTTTCGCTGTCCAGGTTGTTGGTCAGCAGGCGCTTCAGGGTATCCTGGCCGCCGCGGATGATTTCCTGGCCGGTGAGCAGGGCGTGGTGGTATTCGCGCAGCACGTCTTCAACCACGCCCTTGTCAATGGTTTCCATCTCCATGATGGCTCTGGAAACGGCGGCGATTTCCTGACGCTCCATGCGCTTGAACACTTCAGCGGCAAAGCTGTCGCCAAGGCTGAGCAGCAGGACGGCTGTTTTCTGGGCGCCGCTGAGGGCTTTGGCATCGGTGACGGGGGGCACGGCTTTCTCCTGGTTCGTCTATCGCCATGAGCGCATGCATGCGCGATTGGTTCACGCATGCATGCGCGGCGTCGTCTTTACGCTGCTTTAGCCTTTTCCGGCTCTTTAAGCCAGTGCCGGATAATGCCCAGGGCCTGTTCCATATTCTGTTCGCTGAGCTGTATGGCGTTGGCCTTGATGTCCTCGATTTTTTCCAGCACGGCCAGGGCTTCGGCCATTTCGTCGCCGCCTTCCACCAGGGCCAGGCGTTCTTCGCCGGAGGGCAGGCCTTCCAGGCCTTCCAGCATTTCGCCTTCCACTTTGGGCCGGATAAGGGCCATAACCACGGGCCGCACCACCATGATCAGGAAGAGGAAGATCAAGAGGGCGTTGAGCAGCGGCTTGCCCAGGCGCAGGGCGTAGTCGGTGATGACGTCGCCCAGGTTCTTGGCGGGCTCGTCGAGCATGGAGGCGCCGAAGGGGGCGCTGGACACTTCAATGGTATCGCCGCGCGCGCTGTCGAAACCCACGGCATTGGCCACCAGCTGGCGGATCTGCTTGATTTCGTCCGCGCTGCGCGGGGCGAACACGCTCTGGCCCTTGTCGTCTTTCGTGTAGGTGCCGTCCACCACCACGGCCACGGTCAGGCGGTTGATGCCGCCCATCTGGGCCACGATGTTCTGTTCTTCCTTGTTGATTTCAAAGTTGCTGGAACGGTTTTCCGAAGTGGCGGAGTTGGTGGCGGCGCTGCCGGCCATGCCGTCGCCGCGGAAGTTGGTTTCGGGCACGCCGGATTCCAGGTTGGTGCGGCCTTGGGTGGAGGTTTCCGAGCGGATTTCCGAACGCAGCACGGTCTTTTCCGGGTCGTACAGTTCCTTGCGGATGGTCTTCTGGCTGAAATCCAGGTCCGCGTTGACCTTGGCAATGACCTTGCCCGTGCCCACGATGGGCATGAGCAGTTCCTCAATGCGCCGCTCCAGGTTCTGCTGGGTCAGGGTTCTGTGCTCAAGCTGGGTGGAACTGAGCTGGATGGCGTTTTCCTCGTTGGGCTGGAACAGCACCTTGCCGGCCGTGTCCGCAATGGAAACCCGGCTCTTGTCCAGGCCTTCCACGGACATGGTCATAAGATTGACAATGGCCATGACGTCTTTCTGGTCCATTTTTTTGTTGCCGGCCAGCTTGAGCACCACGGAGGCGGAAGGCTTTTGCTGCTCTTCAATGAACAGGCTTCTGCGGGGCAGCACCAGGTGCACCCGGGCGCTTTCCACGGAAGGGAAAGCCGTGATGGTACGGGCCAGTTCGCCCTGCAAGGCGCGCTGGTAGTTGATCTTTTGCACGTAGTCCGTAACGCCCACGTCCACCTTGTTGAAAATTTCAAAGCCTATGCCCTGGCCGGTGAGGTTGCCTTCTCCGGCGATTTTAACGCGCAGGTTGTACACCTTGTCAGCGGGCACGGAAATGACGGTGCCGTCGTTGGTGAGCTTAAAGGGCGTCTTTTGCGCTTCCAGACTTTTGACCACCCGGTTGGCGTCTTCCGGCCCCAGGTTGGCGTAAAGCACCTGGTATTCCGGCGTGTTCAGCCAGACCACCAGCCCGAAAAAGGCGGCGATAAGCACCGCGGCCAGGGCGCTGATCAGCACGCGCTGGGAAAGGGTGATGGCGGACCAGAAACCTTTGATGCGTTCGAAAGCGGCGCTGAAGGCGGACATATGCTGCTCCAAAAAAGTCGTTTACTGCGTTGAGTGGCTAAACAGAGTTAAAACTGGAGGCGCGCGAGTTCTTTGTACGCTTCCATGACCTTGTTGCGCATGGCGGCGGTCATGTTCATGGCCAACCCGGCCTTTTGCAGGGAAATCATCAGTTCGTGGACGTTCTGGTTTTCCCCGGAGGCAAAGGAGGTGATCATGCTGGTCTTTTCCTTCTGCAGGTCGTTGACCTTGCTCAGAGAGGACTTGAGCGTTTCCGCGAACGGGTTCTCGCTTTGCACTTTGGGCGCGCTCACGGCCTTGGTGGCCTGTTCGGCCTTGGAGAAATTGGCCAGCGCGTTGGCGTACGCCTTCATACCTATTGCTTGGATTGCCATGAGCTTGCCCCTTACCCTCTATTGATTTCCAAGGCCTTGGTGTACATGGCCTTGATGGTGTCTATGCTGGTGACGTTGGCTTCGTAGCCGCGCTGCACGGTCATCAGGTTGGCCATTTCTTCCACCACGTTGATGTCGGGGTAGGCGACGTAGCCGTCCGTGTTGGCGTCCGGGTGGCCCGGCTCGTAAACCATCTTGGCCGGGCGCTTGTCGATGGCAATGGATTCCACCCGCACGCCGCGCAATTCGCGGCCCATGGCGCTCTGCATGGTTTTGGAAAAGGGGGAATCCACTTCCTTGGCGGCCATGACCACGCTTTTCCTGCGGTAGGCGCCGCCTTCCACGGTGCGGGTGGTCTTGGCGTTGGCCAGGTTCATGGAAACGATGTTCAAATGGGTGCGTTCCGCGGAAAGAGCGGAAGCGCCGATATCGAGTGCGGTCATGAAGTCCATTTACTTCTGCCCCTCTGTAATGATGTTGCGCAGCCCTTCAAAATTGCTCTTAATAATGGTGGTCAGGGCCGAATAGTGCAAAGAGGTCTTGGCCATGGTGGCCATTTCCTTGTCCAGGTCCACCCTGTCTTCGCCGTGCACAAAGTGCGGGCGCAGGGCTTTTTCCATATCCGGGCTGAAGCCTTCTTCATTAAAGACGGCGGGCACGTGCTTTTCATGGGTGCGGGAAATTTTGCCCCGCTGGTCAAGAGCCAGCGCCTGTTGCAGCTGGTTTTCAAATTCCAGCTTCCGCGCCTTGTAGCCCGGAGTGCGCATGTTGGCGATGTTGCTCATGACAACATTCTGACGCTGAAGCTGCATGCCCATGACCTTGCCCACAAGGCCGACGTGCGGTTCAAACATTCCTTTCATGCGTTTATCCTCCGTTGGAAAACCGTCGGTGGGCAGAATTTGCCGCCCACAGCTGGCATCTGCTTAGCAAGAGCCGTTCCATTCGTGTAATACATTGATATAAAATACTATTTATCGAAAAACTCCCGCCGGGAGCGTTGGTTTTTTGTCGTGATTCCTGTTGGCACAGGGTTTGCTAAATGAAAAGCGCCACGGTCGACCCATGGGAGCGGCCCGGCCAACGTTACAGATAGAGACCCAGAGGGAGGGGATCATGAGCACGCATATGGACTATGAAATCAACAAAGAACTCGGCGAGTGTTATCTGTTCATGGGCGATTTCACCAAGGCGGAAGATTACTATAAGAAAGCCATGGACTCCGCGCCCGAACAGGCGGAGCCGTTCCTGGGCCTGGCCACCATCGCGGTGCAGTTGGGTGACTTGGACAGAGCTGAATCCATGTACCGCAGAGCTTCCGAACTGATGCCCGGCGACAAGGCCTATACCGGCCTGGCCATGGTGGAAATGGAGAAAGGCATGCACGACAAGGCTTTCGGGCACTTTGTGCAGGCCCTGCGGCAGAACCCAGGCAACATGTTCGCCATTAACGGCCTGGTGCAGGAAGGCTATTTCCTGAACCGCCTGCCGGAAGTGGTGCCGCACCTGGAAAACGCCATCTCCATGCACGACCTGGAATCGCTGCGCTACACGCTGGCCGGGTGCCTGGCCGCCATGGGCCGCGACACTGACGCCAAGAGCCAGCTTGAAACCCTGCTGGACATGAACCCGGGGAACGCGAACGCTCAAGAACTTTACGCCCGCGTTGCGGCGTAGCAAAGTTGCGGACGCGGGCCATGTCGGCTCCGCGTTCCGTAACGCCAACCTCCCCTCCCATACGATTCCCCGGTCCCAAGCTGGCGCGAGGGGCCGGGGGGTCGAACCTGAAAGGGAAGAGAGCAAGGCGTACCACCCGCAAAAAGACAACGCAAAACAGCCGCCGCTCCACAAGAGCGGCGGCTGTTTTGCGTCAGGCCGGACAGGGAAACTTTTTCCCTAGTCCCATTCCGCTAGGTCTTCCAGGGGAAAGGCGGGCTTGGCCCGGCGGGTGAACGGGAAATGGGCCGGGTGCTGGGAAGCCATGCCCGGCGCGTCCACCTCGATAATTTCCTTGGCCAGGGTTTCGTAAGCGGCGCGGTAATGCTGTGCCGACTTGACCACCAGGATTTTTTTGTCCAGCGGCTCAATGCCGTTGCGCCGGAAAATTTCCGGGTCCATGGGCTGGAAGCGGGTGGAGCAGGCCACCACCTCTATATCGTTGATGTTCAATACGGCCGTCAGCCCGGCTTCTATGGCCAGCCCCGTGCGCATGGGGCCCTTGTTATGGAACTTCCCGTCGCTGAGCGTCCGCACCGTGGCCTCGGCCTCAATGGCGGCGCCGCTTACGCTTTCGCTCTTGCCGCCCAGGCGCACCCTGATTTGGGCGCCCGGCCCGGCTTTCACGGCCTGGTCCACGGTTTCCGGGTCCACAATAATGGCCACGGCCGCATTGCCCGCGTTCATTTTCAACAGCGCGGCCCGCAGGTGGGTGGAATCCCCGGCCGCGCCGCCGCCGGGGTTGTCGGAAATGTCCGCCAGCACAATGGGGCCTTCTTTTGCGGCCCTGGCGTGGGCAATGGCCTGTTCCGGCGTTTGCATGGATTTCACGAAACGGCGGCGGTCCTTCATGATGCGCCGGGCAAAATCGTCCACAATGGCCTGGGCCAGGTCCGGGTCGTTGTCCGTCACCGCCAGGGCGGACATGGCGGCTTCCGGAATGTCCGAGCGGAAAAAGCCGTAAAAAAGCGTGGCGCTGAGCACCCCGGGCTTGGCTTCGCACTCGCGCAGCCGTTTTTGGAAACCGGCCGCCGGTTCCTTGCTGGTGCTGAGCGAAGGGCAGAGCAGCGGGATACCGCGCAACTTCATGACCGGCTTCACTTCGCCCCGCAGCACGCGCAGCATGAGCCTGGCCGCCTCTTGCGCCCGGTCAAAGGAATCCACGTGCGGGTTGCTTTTATAACCGATAAGCGCGGTGGCGTGGGTGGCCATTTTCTGGGTGATGTTGCCGTGCAGGTCCAGGGTGCAGATGATGGGAAGATCCGGGCCGACAATGGCGCGCAGCCCTTCCAGCAGATCGCCTTCGCCGTCGGCCGACTCTTCCGTGACCATGGCCCCGTGCAGGGAAAGCAGAATGCCGTCCACGCTGTTTTCCCGCGCGGCGGTGTAGATCAGGTTCCGCACATAGGCATAGGCTTCGCCGGTGACCTTGCCGCCGGGCATGGCGTTGGCGGCCACCACGGGCAGCAGTTCCACGCCTTCCGCTTCGCAGATATCAATGAACCCGCCCAGCTCCGTGGCCACGCCCCGGAAAAAGGGGAGCATTTTCTCGCTGTTCCGCATCAGATAGCGGGCGCGGTAGGCTTCCAGCCCCGTGGGGCGGTCGGCAAAGGCATTGGTTTCATGCTTGAATTCGGCGATCAGCAGGCGCGGTGCCATAGGCAACTCCCATGAATGGAGAAAAAAATTTTTCAGCTACAAGCGGGAAACCACAGCATCCCCAAAGGCCGTAGTGGCAGTGTTGCCGCCGATGTCCACCGTGGTGTGCCCGGCGGCCAGGGAAGCTTCCACGGCTTCTTGTATCATAGCTCCGCCTTTAATGCACGCCTCGCAGCCGGAACGTTCGCCCAGCCAGGTCAGCATCATGGCGCCGGAAAGGATGGTCGCCACCGGGTTGGCGATATTTTTTCCCGCAATGGTGGGCGCGGAACCGTGGGCGGGCTGGAACATGGCGTGTTCAAAGCCTATGTCGCCGGAAGGGGCCATGCCCATACCGCCCACAATGGCCGCGGCCATGTCGGAAATGATGTCGCCGTAAATGTTTTCCACCACCAGCACGTCATAGTCCTGCGGCCTTTGCAGCAGCACGTTGATGGCGTCCACGTAGGCGTAGTCCCGTTGCACCCCGGGGTATTTGGCGGCGATTTCGTCATAAATCTTGCGCCAGAAGGCCATCCCTTTGAAGTTGTTGGACTTGTCCAGGCAGGTCACCACGCGCTTGCCGTCGGAAGGGCGGCCGTTGCGCTTCATGGCCAGTTTGAACGCGTAGTCGCAGACCTTTTCCGTGCCTTCGCGGGTGATGACCATGGAATCCACGTGCACTTTGTCATACACCGAGGCCCCGGCCTGGAAAGAGGCGAACATGCCCTCCGAGCTTTCTCGCAGTATGACGAAATCCACCTTGTCCACGCCGCGCAAAGGGGAGACGACGCCCGGCATGAGCTTGATGGGCCGCACCCCGGCGAAAAGGTTCAATTTTTTTCTGGTTTCAACAATGATTTTGCCCTGCACCTCTGTACCGTCTTCCTGCACCACTTCCGGCAGGCCCATGGCGCCCAGCAGAATGGCGTCCGCTTCCCGGCAGGCCGCAAAGGATTCGTCCGGAAAGGCCACGCCGGTGTCGCGGTACAAGGCAGCGCCCGCTTGCACTATCTGGAATTCAAGGGAAAAGCCGCCGAGCTTTTTTTGCGCGGCCTTAAGAACCTTCACGGCCTCGCTTGTGACTTCCGGGCCTATGCCGTCGCCCGGCAAACACGCGATGGCGAAGTGGCGCATGGGTTTCTCCAGGTGAAAGGATGCGCGGCAGGTTGCCGAATCGCAACATGGCAACGGCAATAAACGATAGCAATTCGCTTTTCGGATAGCAAGAAAGTCTAGAAATTGAGAAAGCGTCGGCGCTTCTCTCTTGACACCCGGCAAGGGCTCGCGCATCTCATAGGAATTTGCGGCGGGATCAGAGCTTCGGGCCACGTCATTTCCCCACCACTACGGCAACCCACCAAGCCCAAGGAGAAAGCCATGTTCGAAGGATTCACCACGAGCGAGAAGACCGTGAACGGCGTTTCCATCCACTACCGCATCGGCGGGAAAGGGCCGGGATTGCTGCTTCTGCACGGGCACCCCCAGACGCATGTGCTGTTCCGAAAGGTGGCTCCTAAACTGGCCGAGCACTTCACCGTGGTGGCGGCGGACCTGCGGGGTTACGGCGACAGCGGCAAACCCGAGGCCGACCCGGAACACCGGAATTACTCCAAATCCACCATGGGCCTGGACCAGGTGGAGCTGATGCGCGAGCTGGGTTTCCCCCGCTTTTCCCTGATAGGGCACGACCGGGGCGCGCGGGTGGCGCACCGCATGGCCGTGGACCATCCGGACGCGCTGGAGCGCATGGTGCTGCTGGACATAGCGCCCACCCTGGCCATGTATTCCCAGACCACGGAAGCCTTTGCCCGCTCCTACTGGCACTGGTTCTGCTTCATCCGGCCCGCGCCCATCCCGGAAATGCTCATTCAGGCCGACCCGGACGCGTATGCGCGCAGCCACATGGGCCGCGCCGCCGGTCTCGCCCCCTTTGGCGACGGGGCTCTGGAAGAATATATCCGCTGCCTGCGCATACCGGGCACGGCCAGGGCCATTTGCGAGGATTACCGGGCCAGCGCTTTCATTGACCTGGAACGCGACCGGGAAGACCTGGCGGCGGGCCGCCTGATGACCTGCCCCTTCATGGCCTTCTGGGGCGATAAGGGCGTTATAGGCAAGCTGTTCGACCCGGTCGCCGAATGGAAAAAGGTGAGCACGGACTTTCGCGGCGGCAAGGCCCTGCCCTGCGGCCACTATATCGCGGAAGAGGTGCCGGAACTGCTGCTGCGGGAATCCCTGCCTTTCCTGCTGGGCAATGCCTGATCCAGGCACCCTTCAAAAACACGAAGCGCCCTTTTACGGGGCGCTTCGTGTTTGGGACACCGCGCGACGGCGGGTTTCAAGCTATTTTAGTACGTCTGGAACATGCGCTGGATTTCCTTGGGGTCCTTGGTCTTGGTCAGGGCCAGCATGAGCAGGATGCGGGCTTTTTGCGGGTTCAGGTTGCTGGCCACCAGAAAGCCCGGCTCAACGTCCGTGCCTCTGGGGGTGACGGGGCCGGTGCCCACGCGGGAACTGCGCACCACCAGGATGCCGCTCTTGCTGGCCTTGGTCAGCTGCTCCATGTACGGTTTGGCCAGGCTGCCGTTGCCTACGGCGGCGCAGACAATGCCGGCGGGCTTGCCCGCGATGACGCCGTTCAGGCCGTCCAGGCTGGCGTCCAGGTAGCCGTAGATAATTTCCACCCTGGGCAGGGCCGTGAGCTTGCTGACGTCGAATTCGGTTTCCGTGGTGTGCTTGCGCAGGCTCTGGCGGTAGAATTCCGGCTGGTTGTCCACCACATAGCCCAGAAAGCCCAGGTCATTGGAGCGGAAGGTTTCCGGCTGCAAGGTGTTGGTTTTGGTCACGTCGCGGGCGGCGTTGATCTCGCCGTTGAGGATGAGCAGAACGCCTTTGCCCACGGCTTCCTTGCTGCCCGCCACGGCCACGGCCTGCAGCAGGTTCAG
The DNA here is from genome assembly GCA_031551765.1 of Desulfovibrionaceae bacterium. Classification (GTDB taxonomy): domain Bacteria; phylum Desulfobacterota; class Desulfovibrionia; order Desulfovibrionales; family Desulfovibrionaceae; genus JAVBNC01. The sequence goes on along the minus strand of JAVBNC010000115.1, from coordinate 16,037 downwards.
GGGGCCGTCGGCGCTGATGGCCGTTGCCGGGCGCATGGAACCCACCAGCACCACGGGCTTTTTGCTCTTGACCACCAGGTTCAGGAAGTAGGCGGTCTCTTCCATGGTATCCGTGCCGTGGGTGACCACGATACCGTCCACGTCCTTGCTGGCCAGCAGTTCGTTGATGCGCTTGGCGACTTTGAGCAGCACGTCAAAAGTCAGGTTGCTGCTGCCGATGTTGACGATCTGCTCCGCGCTGATCTGGGCGTAGTCTTTCAGGCCCGGCACCGCGCTGATGAGCTGTTCCGCGCTGAACGCTCCGCCCTTGTAGTCCGTGAGCTGGGTGGCGGAGCCGCCCGCGCTGGCAATGGTGCCGCCCGTGGCGACAATAGTGACTTTGGGCAGGGCTTTCGCGGCGGGCTGTGCGGCCTGGGCGGAAAGGGCGAGTCCCAGAACGAGAAAAAGAGTGAGCAGGGTGAAGGCGCTTTTCATCGGTACTCCTTAGTGGAAAGGTGGGGGGAAAGCAATTCAGCGAACGATTAGCGGTAAACGATTCTCTTTATTCCTGTCAAAGTTCTTTGGAAGGAGGAAGGAGCTCCGGAGGAATGGGGAAACCTTTCTTACAAGAAAGGTTTCCCCATTCCTCCGGGCGTCGCGCCACCACTCGCCCCGCCTACACCAACCCGTGCAGCGGGCCGCCGGGCGCGGCCAGGGCGTCCACGCGTTTTTCCACGTCCGGGTCCGGCTCCAGGGGCGGGGCCTGGTAATGCTTCAGGCGGGCGTCCATGATCAGCGGGGCCTGGCAGCCCCAGTGCTTGGCCGTGGTGCGGGCCGCCGCGCCGTAGAGGTCCGTGGCCGGGTCCGAGCGGGTGAAGGCCACCCAGAGGAAATTCTCCCAGCTGGCCGCGCTGAAGGCCGCGTCATCCACCACCACGACCAGGGCCACGCCGTCCAATTGCGATAACTGACCGGTAAGCGCCGCAGCCAGTTCTTCCATGGCCGGATCCACTTCGTCTTTGGGCAGCATGTGCGCGGGACCCTGGCAGAGCAGAATGCCGGGCGCGAACAGCCGCAGGCCGCCGAAAGCCTGGGGCAGACCCAGTCGCGGGCAGCTTTCCGCCAGACGGCGCTTTTCCGGCCCGGCGGCGGCCCAGAGCAGCTTGGAACCTTGGTTCAGGGAAATGCCCGTGTAGTCCAGGGTGTCCATGGTGGTGCGGGTCACGAAGTGCAGGTCGCGGGAAAAATCCGTGCGCGAAAGCATATGCCGGAAAAAGGCCGGGATGTTGTGGCAGCTGAGTTCCGGCGCGTCTTCCCTGGCGCTGAGGATCAGATACTTGGCCAGGGAGGTCTGCGTGGACCCCAGCAGGGCGAAGCCGCAGGTCAAAAGCTCCTGGGGCTGGCGTTCCCCGGCATAGGGCACGTAGCGCTCGCTACCCACGGCCAGCAGCAGGGGGTGCACCCCGGCGGCGTCCACGGCGTGCACCTCGCGCACCCCGGCGAACACCGTGGGCACCAGGGCCTGGGTCAGTTCGTGGGCAAAGGCGCCGAATATAGTGTCTTCCTGCGGGGGGCGCCCCACGCTGGTAAACGGCCAGATGGCGCCTTCCCGGTGGTGCACGCCCGTGACCGTGAGCACCGGGAATTCATGGGCCAGGCTGTAGTAGCCCAGGTGGTCGCCGAACGGGCCTTCCAGGGCGGTGTGCCTGCCGTTCACCGTGCCGCTGATGACGAAATCCGCCTCCGCCGGGACGGGCAGCCCTTCCCCCTGGCGCAGCATGGGGATGCGGTGCCCGGCCAGCAGCCCCGCGAAACAGAGTTCCGGCACGCCTTCCGGCAGCGGGAACATGGCGGCGAGCGCCAGCGCGGGCGGCCCGCCCACGGAAACGGCCACGCGCAGGGGCAGGCCCTTTTCCAGGGCTTCCGCGTGGTGCGGGCCTACGCCCCTGTGGATCTGGTAGTGCAGGCCCGCTTCCCGGTCCGGGGCAAAGTGCTCGCCGGTCATCTGCACCCGGTACATGCCCAGGTTGGAGGCGAAATAGCCCGGCTTGGACAGGCTTTCCGTGTACACCTGGGGCAGCGTGATATAGCCGCCCCCGTCCCTGGGCCAGGAGACGAGCTGGGGCAGGGCGCTCAAGCTGGCGCTGCGGGCCAGAGCCGGGCCGCTCTTCACGGTTCTGGGCAGGGCGTGGAGCAGGGAAAGGGGGAGCGAGGCATAGCGCCATGGGCGGCGCAGGGCTTCCAGGGGGTCCGCCTTAAGCGCCAGGGTGCGTTCCACGGCCCGCAGGGTGGAGCGGAAAATAAACCGGGTGCGCTCCATGGTGCCGAAAAGGTTCCCCAGCATGGGAAAGGCGCAGCCTTTGACGTTCGTGAACAGCAACGCCGGGCCGCCTTTGGCAAAGGCACGGCGCTGCACGGCGGCGATTTCCAGGCGCGGGTCCAGGGGGGTATCAATGCGGCGCAGCCGGCCGGAACGTTCCAGATCCGCCACGCAGGCGGCAAGGGTGCGGTAGATCATGGCCGATACTGACCCGGACGGGCCGAAAGATCAAGGGACGGGCTTCGGCGGGGGTGGCGGATATGCACAAAGAGCTGGACAAGGAATTTTCCCTGTCAGGCCCCGCCCCAGGTCCAAGCAGCGCGCAACGGCAGTACCATAACGAAACGCCGCGTCCCCTTCAGGGCGCGGCGCTTTCGTGTTCAGGCTATGCTAACGGATATAGTTGGGAAAGTGGAGAAACACGTCCGTGGTGAAGGTAAGCATCTTGTCCATGATCCAGGGGAAAGAGATGAGCAGCGCCACGAAAATGGAGATGATTTTGGGGATGAAGGACAGGGTCGCTTCCTGGATCTGGGTGGCGGCCTGGATGATGCTGACGATCAGGCCCACGGCCAGGCCCACCAGCAGCATGGGCAAAGAGACGAGCAGCGTGAGTTCAATGGCCTGACGGGCAAAGCCGATAACGAATTCCTGAGTCATAGCGCGTTCCTCACATGAAGCTGTTGACCAGCGAGCCGACAAGTAAATTCCAACCGTCCACCATGACGAAGAGCAATAGCTTGAATGGGGTTGAAACCATCATGGGTGGGAGCATCATCATGCCGATGGCCAGCAGGATGCTTGAAACCACCATGTCCAGGATCAGAAAAGGGATGTAGATGAGGAAGCCTATGATGAAGCCGGTTTTCAGCTCGCTGATGACAAAGGCGGCTGCCAGCGCGATGGTGGGCACGTCGTCCTTGGTTCTGGGGCGTTCCATCTTGGAGATGGAGTAGAAAACGGAGAGGTCTTTCTCGCGGGTGTGCTTGAAGAGAAAGCCGCGCAGGGGCTTTTCGGCGTTCTGCAGGGCTTCGGTAAACCCGATGCGCTCTTCCATATACGGCTGCAGGGCCTGGGTGTTGATCTCCTTGCCCACGGGCAGCATGATGGCCACGGACATGAAAATGGCCAGGCTGACCAGCACCTGGTTGGGCGGCAGCTGCTGCACGCCCAGCGCTTGGCGCGCGAAGTGGAAAACGATGATGATGCGGGTGAAGCTGGTCACTGTCAGCACAATGGCCGGGGCCATGGAAAGCACGGTGAGCAGAAAGAGGATTTCCAGCAGCAGCGAGATTTTTTCAGGCTCTTTGGTGCCGCCGGACAGGCTGAGCTGGAAATTGGGCATGACCACGTCCTGGGCGGCGTGGGCAACGCCCGTCAGGGCCAGGACGGTAAGCAGCGTCAAAAAAAGGACGGATAAAAAGGCGCGCGGGGAAAGGCGCGAAAGAGCCGCCTCATGCGTTATCGCCCGGCCGGGAAGAGTCGGCTGCGTCGAGAATCTCTTTGAAAGAAGCGGGTTTTGGCGTTGTTCCCGCGCGGTGCGGCTCTGGGTCATCATGGTCGGACAGCTCCGTGAGCAAGGTTATCTGCTGGTCGGTCACTCCCAGCAGTAAGCGCTTATTCAAGAAGCGTACCACCATAAGATTTTTCTTCGGGCCAAGGCTCATGCGGCTTTCCACGGCCAGGTCGTTGCTCATGCCTGGCAGCCGCAGGCCGCCCCGGCGTTTCAGATACCACAGCCCGGCCCACAGCGCGGCAATGATAAGACAAAGCACGGCCAGGGCCTGAAAATAGCCGCCCCAGGAAACCAGGCCTTCCGGCCGGGCCAGGGTGCTTACGCCCTGCGTTGCCGCGTCCGCGCCCTGGACGGTGGCGTTCACCAGCGCCCGGTACGTGCTGTTGCCGAGTGTCGCGTTCATTGTATCCGTTTTTGTTTGATTGTGCCGTATAGCTTTGTGTAGCGCCCGAAAAGGATGAGGCCTTGCTACAGACTGTGACCCGCGAAAGTAAAAACACGGCGCTGCGCGCCGGGGCCGCGAGGTCGCGGCCCATTTCAATTTCAAATCAACCGCCAGGGCGCGTTTGGTTTGAAATTGAAATCACCCCAACTGCTTGACGCGCTCAATGGGGCTGATGATGTCCGTCAGGCGCACGCCGAATTTTTCGTTGATGACCACGGCTTCGCCCCGGGCCACCAGTTTGCCGTTGACGTACACTTCCAGGGGTTCCCCGGCCAGCTTGTCCAGTTCCACCACGGAGCCCTGCCCGAGTTGCAAAAGCTCGTTAATGAGCAGCTTGGTGCGGCCCAGTTCCGCTGAAACGTCCAGCGGGATATCCAGAATAAAGTCCAGCTCCCGGCGGCCGCTGTCCACCCTGGGGGTTTTGGCCTCTTCCGTCAGGTCCTTGAACGTGGCGGTGCTGGCCTGGGACGCCAGGGTGGCCTTGGCCTTGTCCTGTTTCACGGCTTCCTGCTCATCGGAAGCGAGGGCCGCGGCCCATTCCGCCGCCAGCTTGGCGTCGTCGCTCATGGCGCCGCCGGCGGGAGCGGGTGCTGCGGGCTGCTCTTCGGCTTCCTGCTGTTCCAGGGCGGCCGCCCATTCCGCGGCAAGAGCGTCTTGATCTTTTTCGTCGGCCATGGTCGGTTCCTCAAAAAGGGGCTTAAGGTTACTGAATCACCATGTCGGTGAAAAAGACGCGTGTAATTTTCGGCCCGCCCAGGATTTTGTTCAGCCTGTCCACGAGTTCGTTCTGCAATACCAGTTTACTCTCAGTTGGCGCAAGGTCCGCGTAGGTCTTGCTGGACAGCAGCATGATGACGGCGTCGCGTATCCTGGCGTTCTGGGCGTCCAGTTCCGCGCCCACCTGGGGGCCGCTCATTTCCACTTCAAAGGTCAGCTTGATATAGCGTTTGCCCAAAGGATCCGCCAGGTTCACCAGGAAGGGTTTCAGCTCCTTGGTGGGCAGGGCGTTGGAAGGCGCGCTGGGCGCGGCCACGGTTTTGGTGACGGTACCGCCGCCCGCGACGGACGCGGCAGCCGCGTTCTTGCTGCCCGGCAGCGTGGAGAAAAAATAATACCAGACCCCGCCGCCGGCCAAGGCGAGCAGCATCAGCAGGATGAGTATCCACTTGAGGATGCCGCCCTTCTTTTTGGGCTTGTCGTCGTCAGCCATGCGCCTTCTCCTTCATCCGCCGGAACGAGGGACGTTTTCCGGCATAGTCTAGAGCTGTTTCGCTTTGCGATTGTCGCTTAACGGCGGGCAAAGCCCGCCTGCGCCAATTTCGCGGGCCTTGTACGCTTCGCTTCGCAAGGCCGGAGCATTTTGTCAGCAATAAAATTCCAAGGGTAAAATGCCCTATTGATAGCGCCCCAGCCACTGGGTGGTTTTGAGCAAAAGTTCCACCCGCCGGTTTTTCCCCATGTGCGCGGGGCTGTCGTTGGGCATAAGCGGCTTGTCCGGCCCGTACCCGCTGACGGAAAACCTGGAGGGTTTGAATTTCTGTTGCAGAAAGTATTCCAGCACACTCATGGCCCGCCGGCCGGACAGGGTGTAGGGGTCCACCCCGGCCGGGGACGCGTTGTCCGTGTGCCCGCTGATGTTCACGTCCGCGGAACTGTAGTGCAGAAGCGGAACCATGGCTTCCAGCAGTTTTTTGGCCGCGGGCGGCAGCGTGTAGCCCCCCTGCGGGAACAGCAGCTCTTCCGTCAAAACTATGACAACCCCTTCCGGGTGCGCCAGAATCCGTACATTTTCGTCAAATTTACCGGGGGAAAGCTCCGGAGGCAAGACCTCATTGGGAAAGAGCAGATCCTTGAAGCGGTCCAGCTTGTCCAGAATGGTGCTGGGCTCGCGCAGGATATCCAGCAGCAGCCGGATGCGGTCCGGAATTTTTCCCCTGCCGCTGTGGTCGATAATGGAAACGTCGCTGGTCAGCGGGCTTATCCTGGTCAGCAGCGTCTTGTCCATGGAGGACATGCTGAGCAGCAGCACGAAAAAGGTCAGCAGCAGGGTCATCAGGTCGGAAAAGGTCACCAGCCAGCTGGCGCCTCCGCCTCCGCCGCCTTTTTTTTCCTTGCGCGCCATCAGCGGCCTCCGGCGGCGCCGCGCGGGGCGGCGTCCAGGTCAAAGCTGAAGCCCTTGAACTGGAAGTACCTGGAGGGCGCGGGCGGGGTTTTGTCCTTTTCCATCTGCAATATTTCCGGCGCGTTGCGCTTATCAAGCACCAGGTCCACCCGCCTGTTCTGGAGGCGCCCTTCCGGGCTGCGGTCCGGAAAGCGCGGCCTATACTGGCCGAACGCTTCCAGGCTCAAGCGGTCCGGGGGTATGCCGCCCGTGGCCAGGTGGCGGTATACGGCGTGGGCCCGGGCCAGGGAAAGGGGCCAGGTGGAATCCATTTTGTCCACGTTCAGGTCCACCGCGTACTTTTCCCTTTCCTCGTCCCGGCGGTTGGCCGTATGCCCGGCCACCAGCAGGGGGTAGCGGATGCGCCGCAAATAGGGGAGCATTCTGTCCAGCAGCGTCATGCCGCCGGGGCTGAGCGTGGACGTGCCCGGCGCGAACAGCACCTCGCTGTTGATGGACAGAATCTGCACGAAGCGGTTTTCCTGGAAATTCAGGTCATGGCGCGTGTCTTCCCACAGCAGGTCCTTGATGGAGTCCATGTCCTCTTCCATCATGGCGCCCGGTTCCACGCGGGTGAGTTTGTCTTCCGGCGACTTGGGGTTGAACTGGCTGGACCCGATGCCGAACGACGAGGAAACCGAACTGAGCACCACCAGTTTGCTGCGCTCGTCAATAACGGACATGCTCACCAGCAGCACGAAAAAGGTCAGCAGCAGGGTCATGAGGTCGGAAAAGGTGATGAGCCACGCGGGCCCCTCTTCTCCGCCGCCTGATTTTTTGCGTCTGGCCATGGCCGTGTCCTGTTCCCCGCTAGGGGCAGCCCTAGGAGGCCTTCCGCTCTTTGGGCGGCTGGAAGCTGGAGAGTTTTTCCTGGATAATGCGCGGGTTCTCGCCCCGGGAAATGCCCAGCACCCCTTCCATCTGCATTTCCATGATGTGGATTTCTTCCTTGGAACGGTGCTTGAGCTTGCCCACCATGGGCAGAAAGACCAGGTTGGCCAAAACGGCGCCGTAAAAGGTGGTGATGAGGGCGACAGCCATGGACGGGCCGATGGTGCTGGGGTCGCTCATGTTCTGCAGCATCTGCACCAGGCCGATAACCGTGCCGATCATGCCTAGCGCCGGCGCATAGGCGGCCAGCGCGTTGAGCAGCTCGATGCCGGTTTCGTGGCGGCCTTCGGTATTATTGATTTCCGCTTCCATGATCTCCTGGATGGCGCCGGGTTCCAGGCCGTCCACAGTGAGCTGCAGACCTTTGCGCAGGTACGCGTCATCCAGGCTCTTGACCAGGGGTTCCAGGGCCAGAATGCCCTCCCGCCGGGCGCGGTTGGCGAAATCCACGATCTGGTCGACAATGGCGTTGGTGGAAGGGCTCTGCCCGACCATGGTCTTGCGGATAACCTTGCCCACGCTGAGCACCGTGCCAAGCGGATAGTGGGTCAGTGTGGCGCCAATGGTGCCGCCGAACACGATGAGCATGGAGGCGCCGTCGATGAACGTCAGGGGCGAGCCGCCGCTCATGAGCGCCATGGAGATAAGGCCGAAGGAAACGACCATGCCGAGCAGTGTTGCGAGATCCATCCGTACCCCTTTGTATCCTTAAAGCTGCGTAAGCCAGAAACGCGGGGACAGGGAAAAACTACCCCTCCCGCCGGGGGCGGGCCCCGAATATGTCCGTGCCCACCCGTACTATGGTCGCGCCTTCGCCTATGGCCAGCTCAAAGTCGTGGGACATGCCCATGGACAAGTGCGGCAGGCGAAGGCCGGTTTGCTTTTCCAGCCTGTCCCGCAGTTCGCGCAGGGCGACAAAGTGCGGGCGGCTTATTTCCGGGCCGTCCCCGAAAGGGGGAATGCACATCAGCCCGTGCACGGCAAGATGCGGCAGGCCGCGCAGCTCTTCCAGCAGGGCCGGGGCGTCTTCCGGCAGCACGCCGGATTTCTGCGGCTCCCGCCCCACATTGACCTGCACCAGAACGTCCTGGGTCCGTTCCCGCCCTTGGGCGGCATCTTCCGCCAGGAATTTATGCAAGTTACGGGCCAGTTTCACGGAATCCAGGGTGTGGATGAGCCGGAAACGGCCGGCCACGTCCCTGGCCTTTCTGCTCTGCACGTGGCCGATAAAATGCCATTCCAGCGCGCCGGATGCCGCTATCCCGGCCACGGCGGTCTGTTTTTCCAGGGCTTCCTGGACATAGTTTTCGCCAAAGGCCGGGGTGCCGAAACGCTCCGCCGCCAGCGAGCCCCAAAAGCCCGCCAGAGCCGCCACGGCCTCCGGGGGATGGACTTTTGACACCGCAAGCAGGGCGATATCGGAAAGCGCCCGGCCGCTGGCCTTGGCGGCCCGCTCCAGCCGTTCGCGCACGGCCAGGAAGCGCTCCTGGAGCGCGGCGGTTTCTTCGGGGGAAAAGTCTGTCATGTCAGGTACCTAGCCGGGCTGCTGGCCTAATCCCAGGGTGTGCAGGAAGGTGAGGTCCTCGGGCCAGTCTTCGCGCACCTTGACCCACAGTTCCAGGTGCACCTTGCTGTCGATAAGTTCCGCAATTTCCTTGCGCGCGGCCTGCCCCACGTTCTTGAGGTTGGAGCCGCCCTTGCCGATGACCATGGCCTTGTGCGTGGCCCGGCCCACGTAAATGACCGCGTTGATAATGGTCAGGCCGCGATCGGGCTCTTCCACCCACTGCTCTATGTCCACGGCCGTGAAGTAGGGCAGTTCCTGGCGCAGGGTCAGAAACAGCTTTTCCCGGATAATTTCCGCGGCCATGAAGCGCATGGGCAGGGTGGAAAGCTGCTCTTCCGGGAACTGGGCTTCGCCTTCCGGCAGCATGGATTTGAGTTTGCTCAAAAGTTCCGGCAAGCCGTTTTTAGTGACGGAGGAAATGGGGAAAACCTCGGCATTGGGCCAGGTTTCGGTCAGGCTTTGCAGAAGGGGGAGCAGCTTGGACTTGTCGCCCAAAAGGTCCACCTTGTTGGCCGCTACCAGCACCGGCCGCTTTTCCGCCGCTATGGCCGCGCGGATGGGCTTGATGTCGTTTTCCAGAAATTCCGGCTTTTTGGCGTACAAGTCCGCGTCCAGCACCACCATGAGCGCGTCCGCGCTGTCCACGGCCTGCCAGGCGGTCTGCAGCAGCACCCGGTTCATCTTGCCCCGCAGTTGGTGGATGCCGGGCGTGTCCATAAAAATAACCTGGGCGCTCTTGTCGGAAAGAATGCCCGTGATCTGGTTGCGGGTGGTCTGGGCCTTGGGCGTGACAATGGCGACCTTTTGCCCCAGGGCCGCGTTGAGCAGCGTGGACTTGCCCGCGTTGGGCGGCCCCATGATGGCGACCCAGCCGCAGCGGTGAGCACTTTGTGGCATAACGTTCAACTCCAATGGTTTCCCCGCATGTTTCACACCGCAACAGTTCCGTCAAGTCGGATGACGGCCGGTCCGCCGTCCTGGCGGACGCGGCCTCTCGCAGCGGAATGTTGTGCAGGGCGTGAAAGCCGCCGGCGGGCGCGACCGCCGGCTATTTGCGCGTAGTGGGATGTTTTGTTTTCGCCCCGCCGCTCCGCGGCCCCACGTCCTGTGGGGCGGGTTGTGGTGGCCCGGGGAGGCCGTTTCTCGTTGATGAAGGCGGCGCCGTACAATGACGGCGCCGCCTTCATCAGCTTATCACATCAGCACCCGCCAGTATGTGAGCGCCGTGGCGCGAACAGAACGGAAGAAGGGCGCCAGCTCTTTATCCACCCTGAACGGGTTCCAAGGGGCGCGCCCCTTGGCGGGAGAGTTCCTTATACTCCCGGAGGGGGCAGCAGGCCAGGCCCGCCAAGGCCTTGGAGCGACAAGGCGGGCCGGATCCGGCTTTGCCGGTCCGGCATTTTACCACTGCAGGAGCGGAAAAAAGACGGCAGCGCCCTCTCTGGCCGCCGGAGGCATTCTCTTCCGCTACTGCGCCTTATCCGCGAAAATCGCCCGGACCATCTTGGGCAGGGCCATGGCCAGGCCGCTCTTGTCGGCGAGTTGCTCGGCGTTGGCCTGCCAGACGATCTTGGGGGGCTTGTTGTTGCGGACCGGGGTGAGGTCGTAGCAGTCCAGCTCCAGCAGATACCAGGCGGACATGCCGCCGCGCGCGCCGTAGTATCCCATGGGAGCGCCGCCGCCTCCGGCCGCGCCACCTGCTCCGTAAGAGGAAAAGCCCTCAGGAGGCTCGGCGGAAGGCGGGGGCGGGCTGTTCTTCATCTGGTAGTCGCGCATGAAGAAGTCGGAATCCCGGTGCCAGGGATCGTTGGGCGAGGAACCTTCGTAGCCGCGCACGTAGCCGCCGGGGGTGCCGTAGGTGTTGCGGCCGGAAGAGGAAGGGGGCGCCGGGGGCCCGAACCCCAAGGCGCCGCTGCCGCTCACGCCGCCATACCCGGCGGCCACCAGCACGCCGCGCATGGGCGCGCGCCGCGCCAGGGGGGTGAGCTGCCGCAGGCCGTTGTCCGCCAGGGGCGGCTGGATTACGGCGAAACGCGCGATGATGGCATAGTCGGCGTTTTGGGGGTCCACAGTCCGCATCTCTTCCGGCAGGCGGCCGGGTACGCGTATGCCGCTTTGCAGCACGGGCACGCCCTTCTGCTGCGAAAGGGCGAACAGAGCCCGGCTCACGTCCGGCGGGCGCACGGCGCGCACGCTGGCGGGCAGGTCCGCGTCCCGTTCCGGCGCGCTGTAGCCGCGCAGCTTGAGCTGCGGGAGCTTGCCTTCGCGGGCCAGTTCCGAAGCCTTGAGCTGGCTGTCGCCTCCGTCGCCCCTGGCGGGGGCGCGGCGCGCCGGGGCGGGCTTGGTCAGTTCGTCCGCATTGGGCGGCAGGGTGGTTTTGGGCATGGGCACCAGTTCGGAAGGGTTGACGCTGACCACGGTGAACCCGCGCCGCGCCAGCAGGGAGACAAGCTCCGCCCGCATGTTCAGGAACAAGGGGGCTTTTTCATCCATCCAGGCCAGGCCGGAACGGATGACCATGCGGCCGCCGTAAGGCAGGGTTCCCTTTTGGGTGGTGACCTGATCCGGTGCTTTTTTGCTTGTGGCGGCCTGGGCCGTAAACGGGAGCCCCAGCATGAGCGCGGCAACAAAAAAGACAAGGCTGCGGCGTAACATATTCGCCTCCTGGGTGCGTCGCGGCGGCGGCCGCCAAAGGGCGGGCGCCGTTCAGCGTCTGACTATAGTTATAGATACGCCGGAGCCCAAAAGGAAGAGGCCGCGCCCGGAATCAGGCTCCGGGAAGGAATTGCAGCCAGACGTTGCGGGAACGTGGGCCGTCCCATTCACAAAAGTACACGGCCTGCCAGGTGCCCAGGCGCAGGGTTCCGTTTTCCACAATGACCAGCGCGTGGGGGCCGAACAAGCTGGTCTTGATGTGGGCGTCGCTGTTGCCTTCCATGTGGCGGAATGCTTCGTCCCGCGGGATGCGGCGGCGCAGAAAGGAGACCATGTCGCCGCGCACGTCCGGGTCCGCGCTCTCGTTGATGGTGACGGAGGCCGTGGTGTGCGGGCAGAAAACCAGCAGCGCGCCGTCCCGCCAGCCCTTGGCGGCCACGCGTTCCCGCAGCTGCTCCGTGATGTTGATGAGTTCCTCGCGCCGGGTGGTGCGAAGGGCAATGGTTTCCATGAGTTATCCTTGCAGCGCGCTGATGAAGAGCATGATGTTCAGAACCGCCACCAGCACGGTCAGGAATATGAGCAGCGCCCTGGCATACGGGCCGTTGGCATACTTGCCCATGACGGCGGGGGAGGAGGTCAGATAGATCTGGGCCGCCATGGTCAGGGGCAACTGGATGGACAGGGCCATCTGCGAGACGAGCAGGCCCTTGAAGGGATCACTGACGAACCAGATGACCGCCAGCCCGCCGAACAGGGAAGCGGCCACGCCTACGCGGGTGTGGCTGTCGTGGATATCGTAGCATTCCCCGCTCATGCCCGCGCTGATGGTGCCCCCGGCCATGCCCGAGGTGACGGAAGAGGCCACCCCGGCCATGAGCAGGGCCACGGCGAAAACAACGGCCGCGTTGTTGCCCAGCAGCGGCCGCAACAGTTCCTGGGCCTGCTCCAGTTCCGTGACCGCGACCCCGGCTTTCCAGAAGGTGGCGGCGGCCAGCAGAATCATGGCGCTGTTGATGCCCCAGCCGATGAGCATGGACAGCAGCGTGTCCATGAACTCGTAGTCCAACTGGCGTTTGATGACTTCGTCGTCCTCCAGGTTCCATTGGCGGCTCTGGATGATTTCCGAATGCAGGAACAGGTTGTGGGGCATGACCACGGCCCCCAGCACGCTCATGATCACCAGCATGGAGCCTTCGGGAAAGGCCGGGGTGACCCAGCCAAAGGCCGCCGCGCCCCAGTCCATGCGCACCAGGGACAGCTCGTAGAAAAAGGAAATGCCGATGAGCGAGACAAAGCCGATAACCCAGCGTTCCACCTTGGTGTAGGAGTTGGTGAGCAGCAGGACGGCCACCAGGACGGCCACCAGGGAGGCGCCCAGGGGCAGCGGCACGTTGAACAGCATGCGCAGGGCGATGGCCCCGCCCAGAATTTCCGCCATGCTGGTCATGACCGAGGCCAGAAAGGCGGAACCGAGCACCGGCAGGCTGACCCAGCGCGGCAGATGGCGCCGGATGGATTCCGCGAGGCATTCGCCGGTGACGATGCCCAGGTGGGCGGCGTTGTGCTGAAGCAGAATGAGCATGAAAGTGGACAGGGTGACCATCCACAGCAGGGTGTAGCCGTATTCCGCCCCGGCGGCCAGGTTGGCGGCCCAGTTGCCCGGGTCGATAAAGCCCACGGTGACCAAAAGGCCCGGGCCTATGTATTTGAGAATTTCCAGCCCCCTGGAACGGGGACTGTGCTTGGCGCACAGGGCGGAAATAAAGGCGGGCAGTTCCATGAACGGATCCTCACTGAACTGCCCTTACCGCGCCTAAGCACAAAAGTCGATGAAAGTTTTGCGGCTTGCGCCGCCCGATCCGTTTCGCTATTTCGCCTTGGCGCGGCGGACGGTGATACTCTCGCCGCCCACGCCCCAGTTGTCCATGTCCACTTCATCAATGACCACCACGGTGGTGGCGGGGTTTTTGCCCAGCACGTCCACCAGCAGCTGGGTGGCGCCTTTGATGAGCGCGGCTTTCTGTTCCGGGGTGGGGGCTTCCTTGCCGCCGGTAACCTTAATATTGACGTAGGGCATGTGCGTTCCTCCGCAAAATTGTCTTTTTGCCCTCTGCCGTCGCCCTGCTTAGGGCGGGCGCGTTCCGTGCAAAACTCATGTATGTCGTGATACACTTCGCTTCGCCCGGAACGCGCCTTCCTGGGCAGAGAACAAAAATCCTAATTTTGCACTTGCGGTTATTCTTCGCCTTCTTCCTCTTCCTGGGGTTTCAACTCGTCGGGCACAATGGCCATACTGATGATCAGGGGCTTCAAAAAGCTCCAGCGTATGCCGATGTGGTATTCCTCTTCCAGGTCGCGGATGGCGTCCCAGCAGTTGTGGCAGGGCGCGATGACCATTTTGGCGCCCGTGGCCAGGATCTGGTCGCGTTTGGTCTGCAGGGCCTTGTTGCGCTGTTTGCGGAAAATGCCCACGCCGTTCAGCCCGCCCCCGCCGCCGCAGCAGTAGTTGTTTTCGCGGTTGGGGGTCATTTCCCGGAAATCCTCGGCAATGTAGCTCATGATTTCTCGGGTGTAGTTGGCCAGGCCGTGGTTGCGCACGTAGTTGCAGGAATCCTGCAAGGTCACGGGTTCCTTGATTTTTTTGGCCGGGTCAATTTTGATCCTGCCGGTGCGCAGCATTTCCGCCAGCCACTGCACGTAGTGGATGTATTCCGCCGGAGGTTTGCCGTCGGGCCTGCCCGCCCAGTAGGGGCCTTCAATGACCGTGGCCCGGTGGGCGTGGCCGCATTCCGTGCCGATAACCCGCTTCGGCCGTAACCGCTCTATGGCGCCATATACGTTGAGCACGTTGCCCTTGCAGGCTTCCCAGTCCCCGGCGAACATGGCGAGCGAGGTCTGCTCCCAGCCTTCGCTGGGGACGGTCCATTTCACTCCGGCCAGATGGAAGAGAATGGCGGCCTGGGCCACGTCTTCCGGGTAGTGCTTGGGTTCGCGGGCGTTCAGAGTGTACATGATGTCCGCGTCTTCCACGTCCACAGGAATTTCCAGCTTGGGCCATTCCTCGCAGTTTTCCTCCACCATCCATTCGCAGGTGTCCACCCAGTCTTCCGTGGTCACGTCCATCTGGGCTTTATAGACCCGGTGCATGCCGGAGCCGATTTTCAGCTCCCAGGGCACGAAGCCCTGCGAAAAAAGGATGCCGCGCAAGTAGCTGAACATTACGCCCATATCGATGCCGTAGGGGCAGAAGGTGCCGCAGCGGTTGCAGCAGGTACAGCGCGCCCAGGCGAATTCCATGGCCCGGCGCATGAAGGCGTTGTCCACTTTGCCTTTGCGGCGGTACATTTCGCCCAGCGTGGACTGGATCTTATAGGCCGGCACCTGTTCCGGGTCGCGGTCGTTGACCCGGTAGAAAAAGCAGCTTTCCGCGCAACGGCCGCAGCGGGCGCAAATATCCAGCCAGGTGCGCGTGCGGGACTTTATGCCCTTTTGCAGCGTGGCCCAGAGCAGCTCCGTATCCACGGAAAGTTGTTCCATCTCTTTATAGTAGACCGCGCCGCCCTTGTCGGCCAGAAGCGTTTTGAGCGCCTCTTCCGTATTGATGGGCGCGCGGTTGCACAGGGTGCCTTGATACATACGAACTCCTTTATTCCAAAACGACGGATTTTGTCTCCTGGCAAGGAACACGGCGATTTTAGTCCAGGGATAGTACTCTAATGGTACAGCCCTGGACTAAAATCGCCGTGTGACGCAGTCCAGGGGCAAAATCCGTCGTTTTGGCTACCACGGGAAACATGGTCCGCGATATTCCCCGCCGCGCTTGATGCTGTAGTCCATGCCCAGCTGCCCGCGCGACATGAAGAACAGCACGATGTGCGAAAGCTTGGTGAACGGCGCCGCGATAAGCATCACTTCGCCGCTGAGCATGTGCAGCACCAGCCAGAAATCATAGCCCGGCGCGTGCGCGCAGGCCAAATACCCGGTCAGGAAGGGCAGGACCGCCAGCGCCCACACCGCATAGTCGCCCTTGGTGCTCAAGAGACGCACTTCCGGCAGCGTGAGACGCCGCAGCAGCAGAAAGAACGCGCCAAGCAGCACGGCCAGGGTCAACACATCCGCCAAGCCCTGCGGCATGGAAGGCAAACTGAAGCCGACAGCCTCGCGCAGCAGCACCCCGTGCCCGGCCAGGAACAAAGGCACCAGCACCGCGCCGATATGGAACAGGAAAAAAGCCAGCGCGAAAAACGGCGCTTCCCGCCAGCCCCTGGTGCCGAACGGCACCAGCCAGCGCCATATGGAATCCGCCGCGCCCATCAGGCCCAGTTTCAAATGCGGCCTGTACGCCACCCGGTCCAGTTGCCAGTCCAGGCCCCGGATATACCAGACCACGCGCCAGGCCATCCCGCCGAAAAACACGGCCAGCGAGATTAAAAGTCCCGGTCCGCTGAGAAACGCTATCATAACGGCTCCTTATGGAGTGGAGGGAGAATGCCTCCGGCG
>JAVBNC010000130.1:0-10032 GCA_031551765.1 Desulfovibrionaceae bacterium | reverse complement strand
GTGGCGTCAATCATCAATCGTCCGTCTTCGCCCGCTGTTTGTGCAAGCTCGGCGAAAATCTTGTTGAAGACGCCCATGCGGCTCCAGCGCACGAAGCGGTTGTACAGCGTTTTATAAGGCCCGTATTCACTTGGCGCGTCCTTCCACTGAAGGCCGTGCTTGATGACATAAATGATGCCGCTGAGCACCTTGCCGTCGTCAACACGCGCAACGCCGTGGGAAAGAGGAAAGAACGGTTTGATGCGTTCAAGTTGTTCAGCGGAAAGATAGAAAAGTCGGTTCATTGCGCCCTCCATGAGCACAGCTAACCAACTTTTCTACTAATTGCAATTAATGAGTCTAGGCTCTGCGAAAGCGCATCTATGCGGGCGTCACGCGTTCGCGCGCTTTTTGTCCCCAGTCCTGCAAGGCGCGGCGCAACTCGTCGCAGTCAATAGGCTTGGTGAGGTGGCCGTTCATGCCCGCATCACGGCTTTTTTCGCGGTCCACGTTCATGGCGTTGGCGGTCATGGCGATAATGGGCACGGCGGCCGAGCCCGGCTTGCCGGAAGCGCGGATGCGGCGGGCCGCTTCCAGCCCGTCCATGACAGGCATCTGGATATCCATGAAGATCAGGTCGATGTCGTGCTCCAGCCAGAAGCGCACCGCTTCTTCCCCATTGTTGGCTACTACCGGGTCCGCGCCCATGCTGCGCAGCAGCTCCACCGCGATTTCCTGATTCAGGTCGTTGTCCTCCACCAGGAGCACGAGCAGGTTTTCCACAACTTTTTCAGTGCGTTCGGGCAGCTCGGAACAGCTGGCTTCCGGCAGATCACGCGGGCCGGGAGCCACCCGGATGGTAAAGTGGAAGGTGCTGCCCTGGTTCACTTCGCTCTCCACCCAGATGGAGCCGTGCATAAGCTCCACCAGACGCCGCGAGATGGCCAGCCCCAGGCCTGTACCCCCGTAGCGGCGGGTGGTGGAGCCGTCCGCCTGGGCAAAGGCGTCAAAAATCATTTCCCGCTGTTCCGGGCTGATGCCTATGCCCGTGTCCACGACGGAAAAAAGCAGGGTAAGCTCGTCCCCCTGTGTTTCCCACAGGGAAACGCGCAGGGAAACAGAGCCCTTGCTGGTGAATTTGATAGCGTTGTTGCACAAATTGATGCAGATCTGCTTGAGGCGCACCGGGTCGCCGACAACAAGCGCCGGAATGTCCGGCGCGACGCGCAGATCCAGGACCAGGCCCTTGCGTTTGGCGTCTTCCTCCAGCATGTCGCCCACGGACTGGACCATGTCCGCGAGCCTGAAAGGCACGTGGTCCAGTTCCAGCTTGCCCGCCTCCACCTTGGAAAAGTCCAGGATGTCGTTGATGATGGCCAGCAGGCTTTCCGAGGCCCGGCGGATTTTGAGCAGGGCGTCGCGCTGCCTGCCTTCCGGGTTGGCCTGCAGGGCAAGGTGGGCCATGCCCATGACCGCGTTCATGGGCGTGCGTATCTCATGGCTCATGTTGGCCAGGAATTCGCTTTTGGCCCTGGTGGCCTCTTCCGCCCGGGTAATCATTTGCTTGAGGGTGTGCAGCATGCGCAAGAGTGAGCGGGACAGGGTGCCCAGCTCGTCCTGGCGGGCCAGTTGCACTTCATGCTCCATGTCCCCTTGGGCCACGCTTTCGGCGAAGTCGGCCAGGCGCTGGATATCGCGGGTTACCGGGGCCACGGTCAGGTAAATGATGCCGCAGGCCAGCAGCACGGAGAGCAGCACGGCGATAAGGCCTATGTTCCGCACGGCCCGGGCCGGTCCCAGCAGGTGGGCCGCGTCGGCTACGGCAACGGCGCGCAAATTGGTGCCCTGCAAGTGGTAAAAGGCGACGAGCTTCTGCTCGCCGTCTTCCTGCATGGTGAACTGCCCTCTGTCCGCCTCCAGCACGGAGGGGAACCAGGGCTTGGCCGCAAAGGCGCTGGTGGCCAGCAGTTTTTCGTCCAGGGCGGCCACTACGGCGCCCTGGTCCGTGACCACGTAGACCTGCAGCCAGGGTTTGGCCTCAAGCTCCACGGCCGCGTGGGTGATTTTGTGGATCTGGATGGAACCCACCATGACGCCGCGAATGTCCTTGTGGGTGAAGCGCTGGGCAATGGCCATCAGCGCGTCGCCGGTGATGCGGCTGCGGAAGGGTTCGGAAAGGATGGAATTGTCCGTGGCCATGGCCTCATGGAACCAGGCCCGGTTGGAAATATCCAGCGTGCCCACGGCGGAAGGCATGCTGCACACCAGGGTCATGCCCTTGTCGGACACGACGTAGAACGTTTCGTAATAGCCGCAGACTTCCCCCAGTTTGGCCAGCAGCGTATTGATGTGGGCCACATATGCGGCTCTGTCGGGGAAGTTTTCTTTTTCCTCGGGATTAACGGAGGCGGCAACGCCGGGAACATCGGGGGTAAAGGTCATGTCCGCCCTGGCCCGGGCGATTTTTTCCAGAATGCTGTTGCCCACCACGGCGGCCGAGTTGATCAGCTTTTCCTGGCTGGCGTCGATAAGGCCCTGTTCCGCTATGCGCACAATGGCCAGGCCGGTGGCGAAAAGTGCTGAAAGCGCAATGCCTATGAGCGGGATAAGCAGCTTGGCTTTGAGGCCAAAGGCGCGGGGTGCGGTTTTTGCGTACCGGGGGGTATCCATAGCTGTGCGGCGCACCCTGTTGTCGTGGTTTCAGCTCAAAAAGTGCCAGAAACATGCACTGTTATATAATCATTTACCCTCTGTCAGATCGGCGGGAAAAATACAAGCCCCCATTTAATCAGAACGCCTTGGGAGCGTGCCGTAGCAGGATGTTTTTTTGCTTGCGAAAGCCTGTTTCTTGGCGCAAAGTGCCTTGCGAATTCAACGGCCCTGTTCTTTTTTCTGGTCTTGCGCGCCGCTTCGCGCCTTGGTTTCGGAGAACATGACACGCTCACGCCATGATAAGTAATCCGGACATAATTTATCTTCTTCCGGCGGCCTTTGCCTCGGGCTTCATCGGCAGAATTTGCCGCATACCCGGCGGCGCGCTTTTGTGCTCCACCATCGGCGTGGCCGTGGTGACCAATGTCTGGAATTTTTCCCACCTGGTGCCGGGCGATCTGATGTTCGTACTCCAGACGCTCATCGGCAGCATGCTGGGCCAGACCATCAACCGCCGTTTCTGGCACGATATCCTGACCACCTGGCAGCCTTCCGTGCTGGTGGTGGGCACCTTCACGGTCATGGCCATCCCCTTTGCCGCGCTGTTGGTGTTCAGCAGCGGCTTTGACCCCCTGACCGCCACCCTGGCCGCCACCCCGGCCCGCATGCAGGACGTGATCATTCTGGCCGGGGCCACGGACCGCGACGCCGTGACCGTGATGCTGATGCAACTGCTGCGGCAGATGTGCATCATCGTCATGACGCCTTTTATCCTGATGGGCGTACGGCGCAGCGCCAAAGCCGGGACCACGGACCCCGCGGCCAGAGCCGCCCTGAAAAAAGCCGGGGAAACCTTTGGCGCGGACAAGGCCTATTTGAAGCGCTACGCCTATGTGTTTCTGCTCGCCCCGGCTTTTCCCGGCGCGTTCGTAGGGAACATGAGCGGGCACCCCCTGGGGCCGCTTTTGGGAGCCTTTCTCGCGGTGGGCATCAGCCGCGTCGTTTCCCTGCGCGCCGGGGAAGTGCCCTTTCCCAGGCCCCTGACCTACGTCATCCAGAGCCTGGCCGGGCTGCTTTTGGGCGTGCGCGTCACCCCGGACGTGGGGACGCTGATCATGAGCCGCCTCATGCCCCTGGGCATAGGCGTGGTGTACATTGTGGGCACCGGGCTGCTCATCACCTGGATGCTGCAGCGCCGCTTCGGCTGGAGCCGCGCCCAGAGCTGGATAAGCGCCGCGCCGGGCAGAACTTCCGACATGCTTTCCATTTCCCAGGACCTGAACCTGACCGGCCGCGACCGGCTGGCCCTGGTGGCCGTGCACGCCATACGCCAGATTTATTTCACCCTGGTGCTGGCCGTGGTTTCCAAGTTTTTCCTCTGACCTATCGCTGCCGCAACCCTCAACCCTTTTGGCCGGAGCGCCTTTCCCATGTCCGAATACCTCGCCGCCGTCATTCTCGGCATAGTCCAGGGCCTGACGGAATTTCTCCCCGTCTCCTCTTCCGGGCACCTAATCATCACCAGCGCGTTTCTGGGCATAGACGACGCGCGCATCAAGACCTTTGAAGTGGTGATCCAGTTCGGGTCCATTCTGGCCGTGGTGGCCTTGTATTGGTCCCGTTTCTGGGGCCTCCTGTTCCCCCAGGCCGGGACGCGCTTTTCCGGGCCGCGCGGTTTGTTTCTGCTTTTTCTCACCTGCCTGCCCGCCAGCCTTTTGGGGCTGTTCGCGCATTCCTTCATCAAGGCCAAGCTGTTCAACCCGCTCAGCGTGGCCCTGGCCCTGGCCGTGGGCGCGTGCATCATGCTGCTGGTGGAGCGCATGAAGCCGCGCGTCCGCTACACCGAGCTGGACGAGGTGACCCCGGCGCTGGCCCTGGGCGTGGGGCTGTGCCAGTGCCTCTCCCTGTGGCCGGGCTTTTCCCGCTCCGCGTCCACGATCATGGGCGGCATGCTGCTGGGCGCGCGCCGCAGCCTGGCCGCGGAATATTCCTTTATCGCCGCCGTGCCCATCATGGTGGCCGCCACGGGCTACGACTTGTACAAGGCCCGGGACGTGTTGAGCGGCGCGGACATTCCGTTCTTTCTTGTCGGCAGCGTGGTGTCTTTTTTCGCGGCGCTTGGAGCCATCAAGGTCTTTGTGGGGCTGGTGCGCCGCATTTCCCTCGCGCCTTTTGCCTGGTATCGTTTGGCTTTGGCCCCGGCGGTGTACTGGTTCTTTAGTTAGAACCGGATAGCTGTCGAAGCCAATTGGATGGCATGCCTCCGGCGGCCAAAGAGGGCTCTGCCCTCTCTGGACTCACCCGCCAAGGGGCGCGCCCCTTGGAACCCATTCAGGGTGGGTATGGGAGTGTCGTTTTTTGCCGCAGGTCACCCTGGCTTCGGCATCATAATAATAAAACCCCGCCGTATGCGCGATACGGCGGGGTTTTGCGTCACCTTGGCGGCAAATCTTACACAAAGGTCTGGTTGGCCAGGCGCGGCGGGCAGACGCTGCGCATGCGGGCCAGCACGGCGGCCCGGTACTGGGGCGGCAGGGAGCGGGCTTGGGCCGGGCAGTCGCGCACGCAGCGCATGCAGAGCATACAGGCTTCCGCCATCGTGGTGTTCAGCGCTTTCCGGGGGATGGCGCCCATGGGACAGGCCTTGCTGCACAGGCCGCAGGCAATGCAGGCCTCGCTGGTGAGCAGGGTTATCTTGTTTATGGCGGGCAGGTCCCTGTACGGCCGGTTGCCGGGCACCTGGACGGGCTTGAGGGGCGCGTTCCAGGGGGCGGACGCGGCGGGCAGGGCCAGGGCGGCAAAGGCGTCTATTTCCTGCCGGTCGGCGGCGTCCGGCCTGCCTGCGGCGATTTCGTTGACCAGGGAGTGCCGGGCCGTGAAACCGGCCGAGGCCACGACCTGGAACCCCTGCGTGCCCAGAATGTCGTTCAGTTCCAGCAGCGCGTCGTCAATGGCCCGGCCGCCGCAGACCACCAGGGAAACCACCCTGGTGCCCTGTCCCTTGCACTGGCGCAGGGCGGAAGCCCCCTTGGCCGGAAGCCTGCCGCTGATGACCGGCATGGCGCAAACCGCCACCTGGTTACGGGAAAAGGAGCGCTCGTTCACGAAACGCTGGAAAAGATCCACCTCCGTCACCTGGCGGGCCAGCCCGGCGGCCGTGAGCAGAGCGATTTGCCGGGTGGAGCCCGTGGGGCTGAAATGGAGCACGGACACGGCCGAAAGGTAGCTACGCTCTGCGGCCAGGCTTTGGGCCAGGCCCGGCCCCAGGCAGACCCCGGCGGCGGTGGCGGCGAAGAGCAGGAATTTCCGTCTGGAGATGGTCATGGGCAAGCCTCGCGTGTTGGGGTGCGCGCAACCATAAAGCATTTTCGCTTTGAGATGCTTGCTTGACGACGGGCAAAACCCGCCTGCAAGCCCCTCGCGGCAAGGATTTGAGGACAAATCCTTGCAAAGCGGGATAACCTTTTCAAAGTTACCCCGCTTTGACGCCGCTCGGCGGCCGTCAGTCTTTCACCTGCTTGATTTCGTCGATGAGCGTGCCGTCGCGGTATTCCACCAGGGCTACGGTTTTTTCGCCCTTGGCCACGGGTTTGGGCGTTCCGGCCATGGATTCGGCCAGCTTTTTCAGGTCGTGGATGTCCCTGACCTTGAGGCCCGCTTCCTTGAAGCGCTCCGCCAACTCCGGCCGGGCCGGGGAAACCGCGATGCCGCGTTCCGTGACCAGCACGTCCACGGTATCGCCGGGGGTGGTGCGGGTGGTCACCCTGTCCCGCACAATGGGCAGGCGGGCGCGCAACAGGTTGGTCACGATGACGGTCATTTTGGCGCCCGCCGCCGCGTCCGCGTGGCCGCCGCTGCCGCCCATGATGGCGCCCGTGGAGCCGGTGGACACGTTGACGTTGAAGTCGGTGTCGATTTCCGTGGCCCCCAGAATGACGCAGTCCAGCGCGTTGACGATGCAGCCGGAATTGAGCGGGTTGGCGTACTGCGAAGCGCCCACTTCCACGTGCCGGGGGTTGCTTTTGAGCGAGCGCAGCGCTTCCAGGTCAAAGCCCTGCACGTCCAGAATGCTGGTGAACAGGCCCTTTTCCAGCAGATCCACCAAATAGCCGGTAATGCCGCCCATAAGGAAAGAGCCGGTAATACCTTCCTTGGCCATGTGCTGGCCCAGGAAATGGGCTACGGCCAGGGAAGCGCCGCCCGCGCCGGTCTGGAAGGAGAAACCGTCTTTGACCAGGCCGGAAGCGGCCACGGCCCTGGCCGCGTTTTTGGCGATAACCAGGCCCACGGGGTCGCGGGTGATGCGCGTGGTGCCGGAAACAATGCCCTTGGGGTCGCCGATGCTGTCCACCTTGAGCACGAAATCCACCCGGTGCTGGGGAATGGAAGCCGGGATGAGCGGGTAGGGCAGCAGGGTATCCGTAACCCCCACCACCACGTCGGCGAATTCCGCGTCGGAAAAAGCGTAGCCCAGGGAGCCGAAGGCCGAGGGGCCTTCCAGGCCGGAGAGGTTGCCCCGCTCGTCCGCGGCGGACGCGGCGATAAAGGCGATATCCACGCGCAGCTCGCCGCATTCCAGGGCGCGGGCGCGGCCGCCGTGGCTGTGCATGGCCACGGCCTCTTTCAGCAGGCCCCGGCTGACGGCTTCCGCCACCGGGCCGGTCATGTAGTCCGTGTCCAGGCCGGTGACCACGCCGTTTTTAATGTGCTCCACCAGCGGCGCGTGCACCGGGAAAAAAGAGCTGGAAGCAATGGTCAGGTTGCGGAAGCCCAGGCTGGCGGCGGTGTCCAGCACCATGTTCAGCACCCAGTCACCGTTGCGCAGGTGGTGGTGGAACCCCAGAGTCATGCCGTCGCGCAGGGGTATGGAGCGCAGCAGCGCGGCCAGGTCCGTGACCAGCTTGCTGTCCGCGGGCGTGGTGCGCTTGACCGGCGGGCCGTAGCGCCGCATGTTCGGTTTTCTGTGCCAGGGGCTGACGTAGGGAGAAAGAACGGACCGGGTCATTGGGAACCTCCCTGCGTGCTGCGGTGCGCCAAAGCGAGAATAGTGCGGGCCTGGGTGGCCACGGGCGCGTCCACCATTTTGCCGTCCAGGGCCACAACGCCGGAACCGCTTTTCTTCGCGTCCTCCAGCGCCTGCATGACCCGTTCCGCCCAGTTGATTTCGGCGGAAGTGGGCGCCAGCTCTTCCCGTATGGGGTCGATCTGGCGGGGGTTGATGGCGGCCTTGGCCTTGAAGCCCAGTTTTTTGACCTTGGCGGTTTCCGCGCGCAGGCCCTCTTCATCCGCCGTGTCCACGAACACGGTGTCTATGGAAAGGATCCCGGCGGCGGCAGCGGCGTTGTGCACGGCCATGCGCGCGGCCTGGATCTCGTCGCCTTCCCGGGTGCGGGTGGCGCCTATGCCGGCGGCGTAATCCTCGCCCCCGAAGAACAGGCCCATGAGCCGGGGATGGGAGCGGGCCACTTCCGAAGCCGCCACAATGCCCTGGGGCGTTTCCAGCAGCGCGATGATTTTGGTGCGGCCGGGTTCCCGCTCATGGCGCTCGATCAGGGCGGCGGCCTCCTGAATGGCCTGGGCGGATTCCACCTTGGGCACCAGAATGCAGTCCGCCCCGGCGGGCACCACGCAGGCGATGTCTTCCGGGCCGAAGCTGTCCATGCCGTTGATACGCACCACGCGCATGGACGGGGAGAAATCCACGTGTTGCAGCGCCTCCGCCACCAGCAGGCGGGCCGCGTCTTTCTCACGCGGGGAAACGGCGTCTTCCAGGTCCAGGATCAGGGCGTCGGCTTCAAAAACGCCGCCCGCTATGAGCATGGCCGGGCTGTTGCCGGGAATAAACAGCAGGGTTTGGGGAATGGTATGCATAGCGCCTCACAGTACGCCAAAAGATTGCTTGGGGCTGTCTCAAAAAAGCGTTTTTTGCCCCCCGGACTGCGCCAAAAAGCGATTTTTGTCCAGGGCTGTACCAGAGCATTTCACGCGTGAAATGCTCGCAGGGATTTGTCTTCAAATCCTTGCCGCCAAATAGGCGCAGGCGGGCTTTGCCCGCCGTTAAGCGGCTATTTGAAGCGAAAATGGCTCTGGAAGACTACTATCCCTGGCCCCAAATCGCTCTTTACCTTGCCAGGGAACAAAATCCGTCTTTTTAGAGACAGCCCTTGGTTACTTTCTTCACAATACGCCTCCTTGCGCCCAAGGGCAAGGAAGCCCTACTCTTTAGCTATGGCTTTGATAAAGCGGAGCACGTCCTCTTCCCTGCTGTCAAAGGCGGTCATCCAGCGTACTTCGGGCCAGCCCTGGGGGTAACCTTCCCCGTCCGTCTCGTCCCAGATGTAGAAGTGGAAATCCGCGTGCAGGGCCGCGATGCGCTCGCGCGGCAGGCGGGCGAACACGGCGTTGCCCTGTACTGGCCGGGTCACGCGCGCGTGGGGCAGGTCCGCCACGCCGTTGGCCAACAGCGTGGCCATGGCGTTGGCGTGACGGGCGTTTTCCAGCCACAGCCCGTCCCGCAGGTACGCGCCGAACTGGGCGGAAAGGTAGCGCATTTTGGACATCAGCTGCATGCCCTGCTTGCGGACAAAGCCGAATTCCTGCGCCAGTTCCGGCCGGAAAAAGACCACCGCTTCCCCGAACATCAGCCCGTTTTTGGTGCCGCCGAAGGACAGCACGTCCAGGCCCACGTCCCGGGTCATGGCGGCCAGGCTCACGCCCAGGTGCGCCGCCGCGTTGGCCAGACGCGCGCCGTCCATGTGGAAATACAGCCCGTGTTCCCTGGCGAATGCCCCTATGGCCCGCAGTTCTTCCAGCGTGTACACCGTGCCGAATTCCGTGCTCTGGGTCACGGAAATGACCCTGGGGCAGGAATGGTGCACGGCCTCGCAAGGCTGCGCCCATCTGAGGCATTCTTCCAGCCGCAGCTTGCCGTCATGGGAAGGGACCGTCAGCAGCTTGCTCCGGGTAAACGCTTCCGGCGCGCCGCATTCGTCGCAGTTCAGGTGCGCGCTTTCCGCGCAGATCACCGCGTGGTGCGGCCGCAGCAGGGCCGAAAGCCCCAGCACGTTGGCCGCCGTGCCGATAAACACGAAAAACGCCTGACTGCCCGCGCCGAATTCCGCCTCCAGCGCCTGGATGGCCTCTTTGGTCCAGACATCTTCCCCGTAAGCCGGGGCCGTGCCCGGGTTGGCCTGGCTTATGGCCTCCAGAACCTTGGGGTGCACGCCGTATGTGTTGTCACTGGCAAATGAAAGCATGTGGTCTCCTCTAAAGATGCCTCCGGCGGCCGGAGGGGGCGGTAATCCGACGCGGGGGGGGGGGGGGGGGGGGGGGGGGGGTGGGGGTGGGTTGTGGGGAAGAAAAGAACCAACCCCCAGCACCAACACACAAAGAAACAAACAG
>JAVBNC010000049.1:0-5449 GCA_031551765.1 Desulfovibrionaceae bacterium | reverse complement strand
TGGTGTGTTTTTGTGGGGGGGGTGTGTGGTCGTTGTTCTCTCCTCACCCCCACCACCGCAGCCACCGCCCCCCCCCCCCCCCCCCGGGCGCATCACGTAACCGCAACCTCCACCCTGGCCGCCGGAGGCACATTCCATGCTGACCACACTTTGGCTTATCGGCGCATACCTTCTGGGTTCCATCCCGTTCGGGCTGATTGTGGCCCGGACCTTTTGCGGACTGGACCCCAGGGGCGGCGGCAGCGGCAACACCGGGGCCACCAACGTGGCGCGGCTGTGCGGCGCGAAATGGGGCGTGCTGGTGCTGGCGCTGGACGCGCTCAAGGGCCTGGCGGCCGTGGCCGTGGCCATGCGGATATCCGACGACACGTACTACCACTGCGCGGCGGCCTTGGCGGCCATTGTGGGGCACAGGTACTCCGCGTTCATGCGCTTTACGGGCGGCAAGGCCGTGGCCACCACGGTGGGCGTGTTCATTCCGCTGGCGTTTTTCCCGCTGCTGGGGTCGGCGGCGGTGTGCGCGCTGGTCATCTGGCGCTCGGGGTTCGTGTCCCTGGGTTCTTTGACCCTGGTCACGCTGCTGCCGGTGCTGCTGGCCGTGGGCGGCCAGTGGCGGGTGCTGCCTCTGGCCTTGCTGGTGGCGGCCATTGTGTATTATGCCCACAGGGAAAATATCCGGCGCTTGATTAATAAAGAAGAAAAACCCTGGCTCACCAAGAAAAACGATGAGCAACAAGGATAAGCATATGTCCATACTCGCGGATTCCGGCTTCCCCACCTATCGCGGGGACATGCACTACTACTGCCTGGGCTGCAGCGCGGAACACGGCATTGACGAACTGCTCTACACCTGCCCTTCCTGCGGGGAAGTGCTGCTGCTGCGGGACAGGGGTTTCGAACGCCTGAAGCGGCATTCCGGCGCGGCCTGGCGGCAGGTGTTCGACGCGCGCGCCGCCGGCAAACGCACGGCCCTGCGCGGCATTTTCCGCTTTTACGAGCTGATGGCCCCGGTGGTGGAAGAAGAGGACATCGTCTTTTTGGGCGAGGGCAACACCCCGGTCGTGGACGCCTCCCCGGCGCTGCAAAAGGCCGTGGGCCTCTCTTTCGCGTACAAGAACGACGGCCAGAACCCCAGCGCGTCCTTTAAGGACCGGGGCATGGCCTGCGCGTTCAGTTTCCTGAAAGCCCTGGTGCGCAAGCATAACTGGGATTCCGTGCTGACCATCTGCGCTTCCACGGGCGATACCTCCGCCGCCGCCGCCCTGTACGCGGCCTATGTGGGCGGTCCCATCAAGTCCGTGGTGCTCTTGCCGCACGGCAAGGTCACGGCGCAGCAGCTGGCCCAGCCCCTGGGCAGCGGGGCCACGGTGCTGGAAGTGCCCGGCGTGTTCGACGACTGCATGAAAGTGGTGGAAGAGCTGGCGGACAACTACCGCGTCTCTCTGCTCAACTCCAAGAACAGCTGGCGCATTCTGGGCCAGGAATCCTACGCCTTTGAGACGGCCCAGTGGTACAACTGGGACGTGGGCAACCTGGCCGTGTTCGTGCCCATCGGCAACGCGGGCAACGTCACGGCGGTCATGTCCGGGTTCATGAAGCTGCTGGACCTGGGCATCATCGACAAGCTGCCGCGCATTTTCGGGGTCCAGTCCGAGCACGCGGACCCGGTGTACCGCTACTACGAAGTCCCGGACGCGGCCAAGCGCCGGTATGCGCCCGTCCCGGTGCGGGCCAGCGCGGCCCAGGCGGCCATGATAGGCAACCCCGTGTCCTTTCCGCGCGTGAAAGCCCTGGCGGCGCGCTACGAGGCGCTGGGCGGCCCCGGCGCGTTCCAGGTCATGCGCGTTTCCGAGCAGTCCATCATGGACAGCATGATAGAGGCCAACCGCCACGGCCACATCGCCTGCACCCAGGGCGGGGAAAGCCTGGCCGGCCTGAAGGCGGCCCTGGCCCACGGCCTGCTCGCCAAAAGCGAGACCGCGCTGCTGGACGCGACGGCCCACGCCATCAAGTTCATGGATTTTCAGACCATGTATTTTACCAATACGTTTCCGCCGGAATTCGAGGTCACGCCCGACCCGGCCCTGGCGAACCTGCCGCGGCTGCTTATTTCTGAACAGGAGAAAGCCGCCCTGCCGGAACGCGAGTTCACCCGCGCCGCCGCCCTGGCCGTGGCCAAGCGCCTGGATTTGAAGGCCAAATGACCGGGAGCGCGTCCGGTCCGCGCGCCATGCGCCTTCCGCCTTTTTCACGGCTGCATGAGGAATCGTCCCAAGGGTAACGCGCTGTAAAGGAATACACAAACATGTTTGAATCGGATCCCATCGTCCTGCTCCAGACATACGGCTACTGGGCTTTGCTCATCGGCACCTTTCTGGAGGGGGAAACCATCGTCATTATCGCCGGGCTGCTGGCCCAGCAAGGCTACCTGGAACCCTGGCTTATCGCGCTGTGCGCCTTTGTGGGCAGTTGCAGCAGCGACCAGATCATGTTCGCCCTGGGCCGCTGGAAGGGCCTGGCCATTATCCAGCGTTTCCCCAAGCTGGAACGCAACGTCTGCAAGGCCACCAACCTCTTGGCCCGCTACGAGACCGCGCTCATTCTCGGCTTCCGCTTCCTCTACGGGGTGCGCAACGTCACGCCCATTCTGATGGGCGTCTCACGCGTCAACTACGCCAAGTTTGTGATTCTCAACCTGGTGGGCGGCGCCGTCTGGGCCGTTTCCTTTACCGCGGGCGGCTACTTTTTCGGGGAAGTCATCACCACCCTGCTGGACAAGAACCCCAACGCCAAATACTGGGCGCTGGGCGGTCTGGCCGCCATTATCGCCGCGTTCTGGATCCGCCGCCAGCTCAAGGCCCGCAAACGCGCCAAAGACCCGGACTGCGACATCAGCGAAGCGCTGAACCCCGCCGCCAAAGAACGCACCGTGGACCCGCAGCGTAAAGAAGAGTAGCGGCTTAGTGGTCGAAGCCAATGAAGAGTCGAAGCAGGGCGGAACGTCGCGACACCGGCCCCCCCCCCCGCGCCCTGGCAGGTTTTGGGAGCGGCAGCGCGTCCGCGCGTCTCTTCCGTCCCCCTTCCGCCTGGATCCCCCGGTCAAGCCGGGGGATGACGGGTGGAGAGGGGCGGGGGCTTCCGGCTCACGGCCCCGTCGCCCCAAATAAGACTTGTCCCCCCCCGGCGTTCGTGTCTATGTACATAGGTGCGGGTCTTCAGAGCAATTTTGCTCTGCCACGCCCGCAGGCAGCCAGGTACGCCCATGCCCTTTCACGCCGAGCTCGCCCAGTTCCTTTCGTCCTACGGCCTTGCCGCCGTGGTGCTGGGCACCTTTCTGGAAGGCGAGACCATCGTCATTCTGGCGGGCTATCTGGCCCACCAGGGCTATCTGAACCCCTGGCACGTGGCGCTGGCCGCCTTGGCGGGCAGTTTCGCCAGCGACCAGACGCTGTTTTTCCTGGCCCGCTACAGGGGGGCCGCGCTGTTGCGCCGCTTCCGGCGCATGGCCGCCAGGGTGCGCATGCTGGAACGCACGGTGCGCCGCCACGAAATCTGGCTGATCCTGGGTTTCCGCTTTCTCTACGGGCTGCGCAACGTCACCCCGGTGTTCCTGGGCCTGGGCCGGGTCAAGGCCGCGCTGTTCGTGCCGCTGAACCTTATCGGGGCCGTGGTCTGGGCCGCCGCCTTTACCGCTGCCGGCTACTATTTCGGGGAAGCCGTCACCACCCTGCTGGGCCGGGCCAAATACGCGGAGCTGGCCGTCATATTGGGCATAGCGGCCGTGGGCCTCTTGTTCTGGCTGCGCCGCCGCAGAAAGCATCCGCCGGAGGATGAATAACCCACCGTCTTTCCGCACTGTTCCGCATAAGGAGGAATCACATGGCTCTGCGAACTGTCAGGCAAACCGTCACCGGCAAGCAGGCCGTGGACGGCGCGGGCGTCAAGCTGGTGCGCGTGCTCGGGCCGGACACGGTCAAAGATTTCGACCCCTTTCTGATGCTGGACGCCTTTGATTCCCTGGACCCCCGCGACTACACGCGCGGCTTTCCCATGCACCCGCACCGGGGCATAGAAACCGTGACCTACCTGGTCAGCGGCTCTATCGAACACCAGGACAGCCTGGGCAACAAGGGCGTCATCCGCGACGGCGACTGCCAGTGGATGACCGCCGGGAGCGGCATTCTGCACCAGGAAATGCCCAAGGCCTCCCCGCGCATGCTGGGCCTGCAGCTGTGGGTCAACCTGCCCAAGGCCCAAAAAATGACCGAGCCCGCCTACCGCGACCTCACTTCCCCCATGCTCCCCGTGGTGGAAGAAGAGGACATCCGCGTCCGCGTCCTGGCCGGAACCTACCAGGGCAAAACCGGACCCGCCCGCCCGGACTACGTGCCCGCCACCTTCCTGGACGTGGAACTGGCCCCGGCCGCGTCCCGCACCTTCGAGTTCGACCCGGACCACACCCTGTTCGCCTACATACTCCAGGGCGGCTGCGCCTTCGCGCCCGGCACGCCCCCCCTGCCCGCCAGGCAGGCCATACTTTTCTCCCCCGGCGACAAGCTCTTCTGCCGGGGCGGCGTAGAAGGCTGCCGCATGGTCCTGGTTTCCGGCCCGCCCCTCAAGGAACCCATAGCCTGGGGCGGCCCCATCGTCATGAACACCCGGGAAGAACTGGAACAAGCCCGGATGGAGTTGCAAAACAAGACGTTTATAAAGAAGTAGTTGTCGAAGCCACCTAAGAGTGAGAGCAGGGCGCTGCCCTGCACCCGCCAAGGGCTAACGCCCCTGGACCCCGTTCAGGGTGGATATGGGAGCGCCGTTGCTTGGCGCACGTCATCCTGACATGGCGGGTACGGGACGGCGGCCGCAACTTGACTGCGGACCAAAGGCCCGGTACTCGGAAAGAACGCTTGGCTCAGGGTTTTTCCTCTTCCCCTGGCCGCCGGAGACATTTTTCCCCATGGCTGAACGCTCTTTTTTCGACAAGGTCTACGACCTGGTGGCGGCCATACCGGCGGGCAAGGTGATGACCTACGGCCAGATCTCCTCGCTGCTGGGCGGGGTGTGCTCGGCCAAGATCGTGGGCTACGCCATGAGCTGCGCGCCCGCCGCGCTCGGCATGCCCTGCCACCGGGTGGTGAACCGCCTGGGGGAAATGGCCAAAGGCCCCATGTTCGGCGGTTCCGCCCGCCAGCGGGAACTGCTGGAAAGCGAAGGCGTCTCCTTTGGCCCGGACGGCCGCATCGACCTGGCCGTCAGCCTGTTCCGTCCGGAAAACTAAAAACACGCGCTTACCGGTAACTGTACGGTACGCCGCCATCAACGAGAAACGCCCCATTAACCCCGTCAAAGTTCTTTGGAGGAGGGATGGGGGTCTGGGGGAAGGGAGTAACCTTTCTTACAAGACAGGTTCCT
The DNA here is from genome assembly GCA_031551765.1 of Desulfovibrionaceae bacterium. Taxonomy (GTDB): domain Bacteria; phylum Desulfobacterota; class Desulfovibrionia; order Desulfovibrionales; family Desulfovibrionaceae; genus JAVBNC01. The sequence goes on along the minus strand of JAVBNC010000049.1, from coordinate 37 downwards.
CCCATCCCCCAGCCGCCGGAGGCATATTCCATGACCA
>JAVBNC010000085.1:0-26245 GCA_031551765.1 Desulfovibrionaceae bacterium | reverse complement strand
GAGAGCAGGGCTCCGCCTTGGACCAGCGATTAAGGGAGACATCACTATTGCTGACCCCCGGAAGGTTGCGTACCTTCCGGGGGATTGAGTACCTTGGATATACCCCTGCTGCAGGGTCAAAGGGATTCTGCCCTTCCTTATCCCCCCGGAGGGGGTCGGAGCGCAGCGCAGGCCAGGCCCGCCAGGGCCTATGGAGCGCAGGGGCCAGGCGTGATCGGGCTTTGCCGGTCACGCATCGTACCGGCCCCGGAGCGGATAAAAGGCGGCTGCGACAAATTAAATCCAAGCAAAACCCCCGCTTGCGCGGGGGTTTTGCTTGGCCCGTGGGGCCGGGGCCCCACGGGGTTGTTGTTCAGGGCTATCAGCCGCCGGAGTTGGCCATGATCTGCTGCAGCAGCGCTATCTTGGCCGCTTCCGCCCCGGCGTCGTTGCCGTTCAGGGCGGCCGCGTCAATGTGGCCGCTGGCCAGGTGGACATCCACGGTCTGGAGCACGTCCCCGCCCGTGTTGTGCAGGGTGAGGGTGAAGTCCGTGTCGTCCGTGGCGGAGAGTTCGATGCGGCCCTGCTGCAGCAGGTTCCGCGCGTCGCCTTCGCTCAAGGCCGCGCCGCTGAACAGGTCCTCGAAACTGATGCGGTCCTGCTCCAGGGCGAAATCCTTGATGAAGTCCTTGCCGCTGGCGTCAAAGTCTTCCGTCCGCCAGACGAAGAGGTCGTTGCCCTCGCCGCCGTGGAGGATGTCGCTGCCCTTGCCGCCGTAGATCACGTCGTTGCCGTCGCCGCCGTGGATGACGTCGTCCCCGGCCGTGCCGAAAAGAATGTCGTCCCCGGCCGTGCCGTGGATGACGGCGACTTCGCCGCTGCCGCCGTCAGCCCCTTCGCCGGAAGCGCCGCCGGGCTGCTCCGCGCCCGTGCCCGCCAGGGTATCCACGAGATCATGGGCGCCGTGGCCGGGATCCGCCGGGGGCTGGCCGGAACCGGAAGCGTCGTTCTGCCCTTCCGCCGCATCCTGCGGCGGAGTGCCGGGCGCGGCCGGGCCGCCGGTTGCGGAGGCGATGAGGGCGTCATCCGTGCCGCCGCCCTGGCCGGATACTCCATCCGGGCCGTTCTGGGCCGCGCCGTCAGCCGGCGTATCCGTCTGGCCGGGGTAGGTCCCCTGCGCTTGCGAATCGCCGCCGGGCAGCAAGGTGTTGTCCAGGTCATGCGTGGAGATGAACGCCCCGGCCATAAGCCCGGCCAGCATGCCGGCCTCGTTGGCCGCCAGGCTGCCGTCTTCCGCTTGAGGCGCGGGGGCCCGCAACGGCGCGGACTGGGGCGCGAGCTTGGTGACCGGCTTCAGTTCCAGGTGAATGGACCCGTCCGCCGTATCCAGGTCGCTGTCCGTGACCCGCACGTCCAGGTCGATATCGGGCAGCTTGGCGCCCGCGTACTCCGCCTCGCCCCCTGTAAGGGAGTAGGTCCTGCTGGAGGAGCAGGTCAGCCTCAGTTCCGTGAAGGCCGCGCCCCCGGGAGCGGCGATGGTGAGGGTGCCGTTGGAGAAGCTGGCCGTCGCCGCAACCCAGCCCCCTTCCGTCAGAACCTGGCAGTTCGCGCCGGGCTGGCCGCTGCCGCTCCGGAGCGTATAGCCGAACGCTACTTCAGTGCAGGACTTGCCGCCAAAGTCGAACTCCAGCCGTTCGTTCCTGTCCAGCCTGGCGTTGCTCCCCACGCCCAGGCGTCCGTCTTCGTCAACGTAGATGCTGCCGCTGCCGGTGACCCTGGCGAAAAGCGTTCCGGAAACGAGATCCCCGCCGCTGTTGACCCTACCGCCCGTTTCAGGCAGGTCCAGGCTGTCTCCGTAGTTTCTCTCGTCATCCCCCGGCGCTATGTTGTCCACGTCAAAGCCCATGGATGCCTCTGCCGTGACCGTGTCTATGGCCCGGTGCAGGGCTGCCGTATACTCGTTGTCGCCGGGGTCCAGGGTGGCGGTGAGCACCGGCATCCAGTCGGTGCCGTCAAAATATCCGGCTTCCAGCTTGGCGCCCGCGTCATCTCCGTTGTCCGTGACCTTGTATATCAGGGCGTGGCCGCCGGAACTGAGCTGCGTGGAACCGGACATGAGGTTATAGTAGTTGGTTTCGTCCACGACCAGGTCCGCCTTGGCCGGGACCGCGAAAGACGCGCTCTGGGTGTCGTGCAGCCCGTCCGCGCCCCAGACGGCGTTGAGGTCCTCAGTCACCGAGCCCTCGCCAGTGTTGGTCAGCAGGCCGGGATCCGCGACAAAGCCCCGGGGCGTATCGTCATGGATGGTGACAAACGCGTTTCCGTCCACGCTGTGCGAGTTGCCCAGAGGATCCGTGAGCGTGCAGACCACCTCCAGGCCCAGCTTTGCCAGAACGTTCTCCATGGCGAAGGAGTCGTCGGGGTTAAGGTCAATGCCGTCCACCGGGTTGTCCAGCGTATGGCTGAGGGTGAAGGTATAGGTGACCTTGCCCGTTGCGGGATCGAAACTTTCGATCAGCAGCGTGCCGAGCACGATATCCTCGCCCAGGCCGTCCTTGCCGACAATGATGGAGAAGGTCGTGCCCACGTCGGCGGCCTTCACGTCAAAGGAGTGCTCGGTGCCGTCCTGGTCCGTGTACTTGAAGGTTGCCGTATCCAGGCTGAGGCGCGCGTCCTTGGTCATGGTGAACCCGCCGAGAGCCGCCTTGGCCGCGCCGTCCGGCAGGCCCGTCCCGTCCGCCAGAGCGGATTCGTAAACTTCCATCTGCGTGAAGGCAAGGCTGGCGTCGCCCATGGGCGCGGCCTTGATGGTGTAAATCAGGCCGTCCGACACCGTAAGCGTGTCGCCGTCCTTGTCCATGAAGGTCAGGGCAATCGTGATGTCGACGTCTCCCGTCAGCTTGCCGCAGGCCGCCGCGTTGGGCATGAAGGTGTACTTGCCGTCGGACTTGAAGGTGAAGGTGCCGAGGAAATCCTCCCCGGTGTTGGTATCCACAATCTGCCCGGCCGTGTTGACGTACACCACCTTTGTGCCCAGGCTCGCGCCCTGGAAGCCGGTGTCTTCTTCCACCGTCGCAAGGGTGACCGCCTTGTTCCCGATACTCAGGCTTTGCAGCACGATGTCGCCGTCCGCGCCGTAGGGCAGGAGGATAGTGCCGTCATCGCCTATGCTGCCGTACAGAATATCCGCCAGCAGCGCCGGGTTGTCCTGCGGCACAAAAGCGGTGTCGCCGATCTTGTTGTCCTGGGTGCCGATCACGTTGGGCAGCGACCCCATGGACGCCACGTCGGACAGCCCCACGGCCAGAGCCTTGAAATCGGCCGAAGTCTCGGCCAGGGTGTCGTCAATGTAGTCGCCCCAGTCCCTTGTAAAGTTGCCGGTGTTGTGCGCGCCGTCGGAGATAAAGTACAGGCGGTTGGCCACGCCTTCCGTGGTGTCGGCCAGGGCCTGGTTCAACAGAGCCTGCACGCCGCCGGAAATGCCGTCGTTCAGGGCCGTGCCGTAGTTCGTGTTGCCGCCTACGTCATCCCAGGAGTTGTCTCTGGGCGTCCAGTTCAGCGTAACCTCGCCCGTGGCCTGATCATATTCCAGCACGGCCGGGGCAGCCAGCCTGCAGATGGCCGTTATGGCCTGGTCAACGGTCAGGCCGGCGCCGTACTTGTGCAGGGAGGTGTTGAAGCCCACAAGATCCACGTGCACATTGTCGTTCCCCACCTGTTCCTTGTAGGCCAGCAGCATTTTGATCATGGCCACCTGCGTGGTGTACAGGCGGGTATCATCATACCCGTAGCCGTAATTGGGGTTTTTCAATTCAGAGACATCAGGGGCGCTGCTCAGGTTCTTTTCGTTGGCCGGGGTGAACAGCATGCTGCCGGAAAGGTCCACGCACAGCACCAGGTTGTAGCTGAGCGGCAGTTCCGAAACGCTCACGCCGTCCGTTTGCGGGGTGAAGGCGGAAAGGCCGTCATCCTCAATGGTGATGGTCAGGGTACCATTTTCGCCCAGATCCTTGCCGTCCAGCTTAAAGGTAAAGCTGTCCGACTGCTTGCCTTCGTCCCAGTGGTTGGGGCTGGACGGGCTGCCGGGCACGTTCGCCGCGTTGTCTTCGGAGCTGTGAGTGTAATCGTCGGGGTGCTTGTACGCGTTGTCCGGGTGCGTGGGGTCGTTGTCGGTCAGGATGAAGGTGTAGCTGAGCGTGACCAGGCCGGTAACCGGGTCAGCCGCGCCTGCTTCAAAGCGCAAATAGCCGTGCTCGGAGTAAGCTCCATTGCCGCTTGTAATAAGATCGGCCACGGCAATCTCGCTCGTATCTTGGGAATCCGCAGCTTCCTTGCCTATGACTGTAAGGCCGGCCAGTTGCTTCGGGGTGAGCGTGAGCGTTCCCGTTTCGGACCGCACAAAGCCGTCGTCGTTCTCGTTTGCGGCGCCAAGCGTGCCTATGGGGAACTCTTCCGTCCCCAGGTAGCTTTCGTCCACCACCAGGTTCTTGAAGCTGATGGGCTGCGGGTCCGGCACGTCAATGGTGAAGGCGAAGTCCTTGACCACGGTATCGCCGTCCGAATCCATAAAGGTGATCTTGAAGGCGTAGTCCTTGTCGGCGGTCAGCTCATTGCACTTGTCATTGGCCGCAAAGGTATACTTGCCGTTGGCGTGGAAGGTGAAGGTGCCGAATTCCGTAGCCACTTCCACTCCGCCTGTCTTAATGCTGGCGAGCAGGGGGAAACCGTTGGCATCGACAGTGGTCAGCTCCTGTTCCGAAATGACCTTGCCGTCGCCGTCCAGCAGGGCGACCTTTTGCACAAAGGCCTTGAGGGCAAGATCCCCATCCACGCCGTCCGCATGGGCCTGGGCTATCACGCCGTCGGCCGCGGCGGGCAGTTCCAGGTAGCCGGTGTGGTCCGCCAGGGTGCCTATCAGACCGGCGATGAAGCTTTCCAGTCCTTCCTGCGAGGGGATGACGTGGTGGTCGCCCGCGTCAAAGGTATTGCCCCACACGCCGCCAAAGGCCGAGCCGCCCGTGCCGTCAATGCCCACGGTGTACAGCTCGAAGTGCTTCAGTTGCTCTGCGCTCAGCCCGTTGACAAAGCTGGTCCATTGGGTGTTGGAACCCTGGCCGCTGCCCGGGAAGCCGTCGGAGATAAAGTAGAAGCGGCTGGCCACGTCCGCGTCGTCTATGGCGCTTTGGGCGTGGCTGAGCGCCTGCCCCAGCCCGCTGCCGTAGTTGGTGCCGGCCTGGTAGTAGATGCCGGACCAGGAGTTGCTGCCCCAGCCCGTAGCCTGATCCACCACGATGTTGCCCGAGCCGTCAAAGTGCGTGTAGCAGCCCGGGATCATTTTGCCCACGGCCTCGTAAGCTTGCGTTATGGTCATGCCGTTGCCCAGCACGCTCGCGCCGGTGCTGAAGCCGACCAGGGTGACCGTGAGCGCGTCCGGCGAACCCGCCGTGCGCTGCTCGTACGCCTTGAGCATTTCCAGCAGGGCCACCTGGGTGGCGTAGGCACGGGTTTCCTCGCCCAGGAAGGTGCCGCCCGCATCGCTCCACAGAGCTCTGGGGCCTCCCGGCGTGCTGCCGGTGCCGCCGGCGGTGCTGGTCTTCAGCATCATGCTCAGGGACAGGTCCACGCAGAGCACGATGTTGTACGCTTCCGCCACATGTTCGACGGGCACGCTGCCCGGTTCCAACTCGTCAGTGCCCAGGCCGTCATCCTCAATGGTAATGACCAGGGTCGCGTCATCCCCCATATCCTTACCGTTCAGCTTGAAGGCGAAGCTGTCCGTGGCGGGCACGCCGAGCTTGCCCGTGTCCTCATCCCAATAGTTGGGGTCGATCAGGCTGCCGTTGGCGCCGTTGTCGCCGTCGTCCACGTTGCTGGCATAGTCATCGCCGGCCTTGGTCACGGAGTCGAAGTTCTCCCCATGCTCGTCATAGTTCTTGGTCAGGGTAAAGGTATAGGTCACCACCTTGTTGCCGGTTGGGATATCACCCGTGCCAAGCTCGTCGGCCACCTTGAAAGCTAGGAATCCGTGCTCGGAGTAAGCTCCATTGCCGCTTGTAATAAGATCGGCCACGGAAATTTCGCTAGTGTCCGCCGCCCCGGGCGTGGTTTTGCCGATAACGGTCAGGGCCGCCAGCTGGGCCGGGGTAAGCGTAAAGCTGCCCGAATCCGCCACATGGTCGGACGCGCCGCTCTCTTTGCCGTGCGTGCCCACAATGGAGCCAAGGATGTTCAGGTAGCTTTCATCCACGCGCAGCCCGTCTCCGAAGTCAAAGGGCACTCCGCCGTCTACCTTGAAGGTCAGGTCGTCGGAAGCCAAATCCCCGTCCTTGTCGGTGACGGTAAAGGTGAAGGTGGCTTCGCCCTCTTCGCCGGTGCCGTTTTCCGCCGTGAACAGATACTGGGGCACACCGCTGGCGTCGTACCAGATCTTCAACTGGCCGAAATCGGAATCCAGGGTTTGCGCATTAGCCTGCGAATTATGGGTCGTCGCGACCAGCACGGTAACCGTGCCGTCGGCCGTTTCGCAGGAAACCGCCAGGGTGCCCACGCCGTCCGCGCCGCCGGTAAGGGAAATGCTGCCGCTCTTTTCGTCCCCGGCCACCAGGCCGCTGACCACGTCGTCAGCATCGTTGTGGGTCTGCCAGGAAGTGCCGGCGGTACCGTCCGTGGTGCCGTCCATGCCTGAAATGACTTCAATGACGGGCTTGTCGTCGTACACCGTGACCAGCAGTTCGCCCTCGGCGGGCGTGCCGCTGCGGTCGTAAATGGTGAAGCCCACATTGATTTCCAGGGCGTCCACCGGAGTACCGTCGCCGTCCTTGTGGGTGATGGGCTCAAGCAGGGTCACTTCGTACTGCGGGGTATCGCCGGTCACGTTGATGGCCCGGATGGTGATGATGGGCTCCTCGCTCCCTTCCGCCGTGCCGTGCAGAACTTGGGGGTTGTCCGGGTCCACGGTCCAGATAATAGCGTTGCCCGCGTAATCCGTATACTGCTCCGTGGGTTCCTGCCAGGCGAAAGGCTTGCTCTGGCTGGGGCCTTCCGGTCCGAACACGAACGTGTCAAAGCTGCCCAGGTACACGCTCTGGTCCACGTCGGCGGGAGCGGCGTGGCCGGAATCCGTGCCTTCGTGGCCGTGGGCTTCGTGCTTGAGGAGATCGGATTCGTACACCGCCGCGGTCTTGGCCGTGGGCTTGCCCGGGCCGGAATCCGCGTCAATGATCAGCTGGGCCTTGACCGCGTCGCCGTCCTTGTCGGTGAGGTAGTAGTCAAAGACTTCCCGCATATCCGCCGGGTTGTCGGGCACCATGACATTGGTTTCCACACCGCTGACGGAGAAGCCGTCCACCACCGTTTGGCCGATAATGTCGTCAATGACAGCTTTCGGCACCAGGGTTTGCAGCCAGGACGGAGTGACTGTGTAGTTGATGACCGGGTCCGCGTGCATGGCCACAACCTGGGCTATGCCCGCAATACCGGCGGGGGGCGACCACTCATGGACGCCGGACGCGTTGCCGGACACGAACTCGCTGTACAGCTTGTTGCCGTCGGCGTCGTAACACACCATTTCCGCCCGTTCCGTAATGGAGTAGTTGAGGGAGTAGCTAATTCCGAACACCGAGCCGCTCTGGTTGCCGGAAAACACTTCCAGGTCCGCCAGGGTGACCGCTACCGTGTTGCTGGGCTCGGGCAGCCTGATGCACAGGCCTTCCTTGCCGGTCAGCGTCGCGGCCACTTGGCCGTTGAGATCCACAAGCGAATTGCGCACTCCGATACCGTCGGCGGAATTGGACAGTTCCGCATCCCCGGCATGCGCGGCGATCCAGGCATCCAGTCCCGAGCCGGGAACGGCTTCATTCCCGCTGGTTTCAAACGCGCTGATGACCAGGCCCTTGTAATCCGGGTTCTGGCCGCTCAGGGGTATGTTCAGGTCCTCCGGCCGCATGGGCTGGTCGGGGTCGTTCAACGTGGCCTGGGTAAGCGCCGCATCCACGGTGTAGGTGTAGTTGCCCTCGGGATCGATGTGCAGGTAGCCGTATTTGCCCGCTATGGTAACGCCGTCGGCCGCGTCGTTGACGCCTTCCATCTCGGCGTAGCTTGTGCCTTCCACGCCGATTTTCAGGCCGTCGCTAACGGCCCGGCCGTCCGCGCCGAACTTGTCGGCAAGCTGTTGCGTGTCGCTGTCCGGCCCGTCAAAGGTGCCCACGCCGGTAAGGATGTTGCCTGTGGCGATCCAGGCCCCCTCGTCATTGACCGCCACACCGTCCCAGTCGCTGAGGGGTATGGGCTTGTCGTCGATGACCGTGAAGTGGATGCCGCCGGAAGCGGTATCGCCGTCCCCGTCCCGGATCAGGAAGGGGAGGTCCAGGTTCAGGGGCGCATCCCCGGCCGGGTGGAGCAGCGGCTCGTGCAGGGTCACGCTGTAGCCGGGGGTGGCGCCGCTGGGGTCGCCGTCCAGGGTTACCGTGACAATGGGCACGTTTTCCACCATGCCGTACAGGGTCTTGCCGTCGCCTGACGTGGTCCAGGTAATGGTCAGGCCGTCCACGGTCTGGTACGGCGGGGCCACGTTATTAAGCGTGGCGGCGTCCCATTCAAAGGGAACGTCCTTGTGCGGCCCGTCAAAGCCGAAGTTGAAGGTGTTGAACTGCCCTGAATGGCTGCTCTCGTCCACATCCTTGGGAGAAGCGTGTCCGGAATCCGTGCCTTCATGGCTGTGGGCCACGTGTTGGATGAAGTCGAGGTCCGTCTCGGAGACTTCCGCATTGAACCAGGGCGAAGCAACGGGCACGGAATCCTGAATGGCCACGGTGATCAGGCCGGGGGCCATGTCGCCGTCGCCGTCGGTGACGACGATGGGGAGCGGCAGGAGCAGCAGGCTGCCGCCGCTGAACATGTTCGTGAACTGGGAAACATCCAGCGGGAAATCCTTGGGCAGAATGCCCGCCAGCTGGTCCAGCAGCCCGTCCATGAAGTTGGGATTGTGCACCAGGGGCATGTGCTGGTTAAGGTCAAAGGAATAGCTGCCGTTGGCGGCCGGGCCGGCCAGGGTCATGGTCATGACCTCGGCGCCGGATTCACCCGCGTGGCCTTCCAGGTACACGGTCAGAGTCTTGCCGTCGCCGCTCAAACCGGTGGCCAGCTTGAGGTGCTCGCCGGTATCCGGGTCTATGGCGCGCATGCCGAGTATGCTCAGCATGGCCTGCACCCCTTCCTTGCTCCAGGCCACGGGGTTCACGTCCGCCGGGCCGTCGGTGCCGAAGGTGGGGGTAAGGCTGCCGGTGTAGTGGCCGTCCGGCTTTTCCGCTAAAGCGTTTGTGCCCAGGGCCAGCATATCAACGGCAATACCGCCGATATTGTCCGTAACCCCCTTGATCAGGGATTCACCGACAACGCTGAGCACTTCCTGCGCGGCGGCCGCCGGGTCTTTCAGGAAGTCGATGTCCTTAAGGCCGTCCAGAATGGCGGACCCCACGCCGCCTATCACTCCCTGGCCGAACAGCGTGAGGTTGGAGCCGAAAACCGGGTCCGGACCGTCGTCGTCCACCAGCAGGTTGACCAGGCTCAGGGTCTTGTCGCCGTCGCCGTCGGTGACGGTGACGGGCAGCATGAAGGGAATGGGCTCGTCATGGATAAGGCCCAGGGCGTTCTGGCCCAGGGGGTGGTCCATGGCCGCGTGCTGCTCGTAATTGACGGACCAGGTGCCGCCGGGCTGTTGCTCCAGGGTCAGGGTCAGCACCTTTATGCCGTGCTGGGAGATGATGAGTTCCGTGCCGTTGGGCACCGCGCTGAAGCCGTCCGCCTCGGCGGGCATGATTTTGTTATAGGCGTCCAGGGCCGCTGTGACGAGGTCGCCGTCCCAGACAACTGATTTGATGCCGTCGGGCGCCGCGTAGTCCAGATCCAGGGCAAAGGCCGCCTTGTAGGTTTGCCCGGCGGCGAAATCCACGTTGCGCATGTCGGTTTCGTCATAGTGCGCCAGGGTGGCGTCGGGCAATACAATGGCGTCTTTGACGAACACGTTCACGTTGCCGTCGGCCTGGGTGCCGTCGCTGTCCGTCACGGTGTAGCCCAGGTCCAGGCTCTTCAGATCCCATCCCGGCCTGCTGTGGGCCAGGCCGGTGTGCTGGGTGTACTTGTAGGTGTAGGAATCCCCGACGTGGTTGATATCCAGTTCCAGCACCAGAGTCCCTTGCGTTCCCCCCGCGCCGTCGTTGGCGTAGACCTTGATGTGCGCCGGGTCCATGGTGTCCACGATCAGGTCGTACTGCTGGCCGTCAATGGTGGCCTTGATGTTCGCCATTTCGCCTTCAACGGCGGCCACATCCCAGGTCACGTTCTTGAGCGAACCCGGCCCGTCGTAGTTGTCCGCGCCGAAATCCACGAACAGCTTGCCGCCGGTGACCAGTTCCGGCATGCCCCGGAAAAAGGCTTCCCAGACAAAGCTGCAACAACCGCCGTTGGCTTCGGGTCCGGAATCCTGCACCACGATGCTGCCCGGCGCGGTAATGGCGTCGCCGTCCGCGTCCGTGGCGATAACGGTGAATTTGAAGGACGTGGCGTCAATGTCCTTTCCTCCATCCACCTTAATCACGTCGTTGTTGTCCAGCGCCACATACTGCTTGTACTCGTATTCTCCGGTCAGCGGGTCAATGGTCAGCGTAAAGGCCGTGCCGCCGTTCAAGGTGAAAATAACGTTGTTTGCGGTGCTGTTCGTGGCGTCGAAAACCAGCGCCACGCCGCCGGCTGTGAGATTCAGCGCCGCGAGCTCGACGAGGTCGAACTTGAAAGCCGGGCCGAAGTTCGCGTCCGAAGACGGGCCGTCCGCGCCGAAATCCACGTCCACCGTGCCGCTGGCGGTGATGTAGGGCGCGTCCTCCAGGCAGCTTTCATCCAGGGTTTTCGTCTCGCTGACAGCCAGGTCGGCGGGCATGTCGTCGGCAATGGCGATTTCCCCGTCAGCGGGGGCGCTGGAAGCCGCCGTGGTGGTCACGCTCACTTCCAGGCTTTCCTGGCCGTAGGCGATGTCATTCTCTTCAAAACCGGGTTTCACGCCGTGCTCGGGGCCGGTATAGGGCTTTTCCAGCGTGTAGGTGAGGCTGAGCAGGTAGGTGCCGTCACCTTGATCGGTCAGAGTGCCCGCGCTTACGGAGCCGTAAGCCAGGCCCTGGATGGCTGTAAAATCGCCGACCAGGTTGCCGGCGTTGTCCACAGTGAAGTCCACGCCGCCGATGGTGAAGTGGTCCAGCGGCGCGCCCATGAGGTCCACAAGGAACCCCATCTGCGTGACCACGCCGTGGCCGTCGGGGAGGTCGCCGGCCAGCGTGCCCTTGTAGTCGTCGTTGTCCAGGTGGGCTTCGTACACAATGCCTTGGCCTTCAAGCTCCGCCGGGGTGATGCGCGGAATGGCGCCCAGGCTGATGTACAGCGTGGCGCCCGTGGAATCGCTGTCCGCGTCGGTAATGGTGTAGCCGGCCGCTATGGTGCCGCTGGGGGTGTTTTCCCCGCGTGTGTACTCGTACGCGCCTCCCGCGCCCAGGACCAGGGTGCCGTAATCCGTGGCGTCCGTGGGATCGCTCGCGTTGGTCAGCGCGCCGCCCGCGCCGATGCTCAGGGTAATGACCGCGCCGTCGGCCCGGGTGAAGGTGCAGGTATCAGGGGTATTCCAGCTCATGGTCCCGGCGCTGTTGTCCGCGCCGTAGGTGTCGGCATAGGCCGCGTTGGCCACCCCGTCCACCGTGCCGCTGATCACGTTGCCGATGACGGATTCTTTTTCAAGGCCCAGGCTGGCGTAGTCGTCACGGGCGATGGGGTTGTCGTCCAGAATGGTCAGGCTGAGGTTGTAGTTGTTGCCCGCCCCGTCCAGCAGCGGGTCGCCGTTGCCGTCCGTGGCCGCGATGGCGTAGGAGAAAGCCACGCTCTCCGCGCCCGGCGCGTGGGAATAGGCGCTGTTCAGCACGGAATTGTAGGTCAGGGTGTAGACGCCGTCCGCGTCCACGCTGGCGGACACGGTTACGGTATACACCGAACCGGCCGGGGAAATGGTCACGGGCGCCGTGGCCGTGCCCGGCGTGGGAATGGGAATGGTCACTCCGCCTATACTCAGCGTGGACAGGCCTTCGCCGTGAGTATCAATAATAAAGGTATTGCTTTCGGACGTGGGGTGGTCCGTTCCGGCTTCATGAGCGCGCGTGCCGCCGGGCAGGCCGTCATCGTGCAGGATGGCGTCCAGGCTCTGCCCCGTGGGTACGATAAGGGTGGGTATGTTGTTCTCGGTGCCGGTAATGGCGATGGTCAGCGTGGTGGTTTTCCAGTCGCCGTCGGAATCCAGAATGGTGTAGCTGAAAACGTCCAGCACCCGCTCGCCGTCGGGCACGTCCGCGGTCAGTTGATAGGTATATTGGCCGTCCGCTCCCAGCACCAGGGTGCCGTAGTCGCCCTGGATTTCCTCGCCGATACCGGCGCTGTGCTGTGCGGGGTCGTTGCCCGCCGCCACGCCCGTTACCGGGCTGCCGGGGGTTGCCGCGCCGTCCGCGCCGATCTGGTCGGCCACGTCGCCCGCTCCCGCGCCTTCCAGGCCGAACACGTTGCCGCTGATGGAAGCGGCTTCTTCCGCCATGGCGCGTTCGTCGGCGTTGGCAATGGGCACGTCGTCGATAACGTCGATATGCGCGTATACCGTGCCGCTGGTAACGCCGCTTTCACTGATGGCGCCGATGGGGAAGTCGTCCACGTCCGGGGCCACGTCCGCGCCCTGGATTTCGCCTTCATGCTGAAAGGGGCCGGTAAAGGTATAGGTCAGGTCCAGCGTGTAGGTGCCGTCGCCGTTGTCCGTGACCACGGGGCCGCTGAGAAAGCCCACGTTGCCGGGTATGCCGCCCGCCGGGAAATTCGCCAGGGAGCCGTCCGGCTGCACGACGTAGGGAACGTCGCCGATAACCACGGCGGCCAGGCCGTCGTTGGAGGTAATGGTGAAATAGAGGTGCGTGGTGATGGGACCGGGCACCGGGGCCGTGCCTTCGGCAAGATGCGCTTCGTTGACCAGGGCGTTCACGCCGCCGGTTTCCACGGTGCGCACGGGCCGGGTGGGATCGCCGGGATCGCCGGGGTAGCCGGGGTCGCTGGGGCCGACGGGATACTCGGTACCGCCCGGATCTTTGGGCCCGCCGGGAACGATGTCAATGGCAAGATCAAGGCCGGGCAAAGCGGCGGCCAGGGGTTCGGCGGGGTTGAGTTCCCCAAGTTCCGTGCCGCGGCCCCAGTAGATGGTGCCGAGGGAACCCAGGCGGTCCACGCCGTCAATCAGCGCGCCGGCGTCGTCCGCATACTCCCCGGACCCGCTGGACGGGTTGCCGGGGCCTGCCGCGGGACCGGCTGCGGTTGACAAAAGGTCAGGGTTGAACGCCGTCAGAAAATCTTTGCCGCTCAGAGCGCTGCCGTCCTCAAGTTCGAGGCTGGGCAGCGCATCGACGCCTTTGTCGAAGAAACCGGTAACGACGATTCTGCCGCCGTCGGGGAAAGTGAAGACCAGGTCTTTGCCGGAGGCTTCGGTATTGGCCGCGTCAGGCGCGAAAAGCAGCTTGAGGGTTGTTTCCGCTCCGGCGGCCAGGCTTACGCTTTGGCCTGGGCCGGGACGGGCGAGCTGAATACTTTGCCGGGAAACATCGGTAGGGATGGCAAGTGCCATGACTGGACCCCCTCAGGAAAGAGATGAATGGACGGGTCCCTTCCCCGACCCCCTGTCGGAGAAGGCTGGATAATCCAGCATTAGCAAGGAAAAAACAAAAATAACAAGAAAAAAATATTTACATATAACATCGCTGCCAAATAAAAATCAATTCCTTTATTGTCGGGATCAATACTTGTTTTTTCGTACTTTCACTTTATCTAAGAAAAATATCATACAAATTTGTAATTTTATTTAGCTATCCAATTTATTATCAATATTTATTCAGACATTAGTGTAATATTTTTATACAATTTTTGTTTTTTAACATGTTTTTCTTGTGTTTTTATTTTAATAATTTGACATTATATATAGATAATATCGTATTATCTATTAATTATAAAACAAAAAAATATTTTTTATGTTTATAATTTCCATGTATACAATCATATACATCCAAAACAAAATTGCCGTAGTCCCATGTATACTTTTATATATATGCCCCCCCGAAAAGAGCCGGTCCGGGCTCGCCTTGTTATACCGGAAACCGGGAAAAAACGGCTCCCATGGCCGAAAACACCAATCGCAAACGGCGCGGACCATCATCGCGCCGCCTTTTTTCAAGCAAAACCGGTTCCCACCGTGGGGCGCCCATAAGATTTCGCGGCCGTACGTGAGCGGGCAGTGCGCCGCAACCAAAAGCGGCCCCCGCTTTGCGGGGGCCGCCGTGCCCATGGGGCCGAAGCCCCACGGGATTGGTTGTCGAGCCGGAGGCATCAGCCGCCGGAGTTGGCCAGAATCTGCTGCAACAACTGGCTCTGGGCGTCGGCATCGCTGTTAAAGGCGTTTGCATCCGCAATAGGGCTGTTTTCCATGTGAATCTGCACGGTTTGCGTATGCCCGCTGCCATCGCTGACGACCAGGGTAAGGTTGTCGCTGTCCACGGCTGTCAGTTGGATTTTGTTGCCCAGCAGACTGTCCAGATTGCTCAGCTCTTCGCTGGTGAAAACCCCTTCAAAGCGCAGGTGGTCCTGCTCCAAAGTAAAGTCTCTGATGACGTCCGTGCCGCCGTCCATGTCCCCGGGCTTCCAGGCGAAGGTATCCTCGCCGGCCCCGCCGAACATGACTTGGTCGCCCGGATGGCCGTACAGCAAATCGTTGCCGTCGGTGCCGTGAATAATGTTGTCGGCCGCGTCATCAGTGCGGATATAGAGTGTGGCGCTATCAGACGGAATCTCGGGATGGCCGGGTATTTCCACCGTGTAGCTGACGTTCAGGTTGTCGATGGAAGGCAGGCTTCCTTCACCCTTTATGTAGCTGCCCTCCAGGTGGAAGGTATAGTAGCCGTCCTCGTACATGGTGAAGATGCCGCCCTCGATCTCAATGGCGCGGTAGTAGCCGTGATCGGCATCCTGGCCGTCGTGGCTCCCGCTCTCCGCGCCGATAAGATACTTGGCTCCCGCCGCCTCGAAGCTGGTGACCCTGGCATCGTCCATGGTGACGCCTTCGGGCGCGTTGTTCAGGTGGTCAATGCCCTGCCCATGGGCATCGGACCCGGCCCAGCCGCCAAAGGTGGGATCAATAATGACGTTACCGGAAAGGTCCATTTCGTAGGGCACGGTTTCTATGGTCGTGGTCTCGTGGGTGGCGAGGTTGTCAATGGTCAGGCGCGGCTTTTGCCCCGGCTGCCCCTCTTCTACCAGACCGAGCAGCAGGGTGTAGGATCCGGGCAGAAGCCCGTCGATCGTCACCGTGCCTTCATGCACCGCGCCCTTGTGCTGATCGGGGAACTGGTCGATAAGGCCCTTGGCCACGACATTCCCGTCGGCGTCCAGCACGACATAAAAGGCCGGATCCGGTTCTGTATCGTTACCCTGGTTGTGGGTATTGAACTCCCAGTTGAAGGCAATGCTGTTCGTGTCCCCATCCAGGGAACCCATATCCAGCGCTACG
Organism: Desulfovibrionaceae bacterium; assembly: GCA_031551765.1. GTDB lineage: Bacteria > Desulfobacterota > Desulfovibrionia > Desulfovibrionales > Desulfovibrionaceae > JAVBNC01. The sequence continues at coordinate 10,647 of JAVBNC010000085.1, read as the reverse complement.
GCGCCGCTGCCGCTCTTGCCGCCTTCCCAGGAGCCGCTGGGCATGATGCCGTTGACAAGGTCCACAAGATCTTCTGACGTGGTGCCCGCGGCAAAGTACTTCAGGAAATCCTTTTCAAACTGGCCGCTGGAGGAGCGGAGTTCCAGCGAGTCGTCCGTCTTTTTGATCTGCCCCGTATGATCCTTTAGCGCGCCCTTATCACCGAAGCCCAAATCGCTGCCGGTGGTCTCCTCCCTGATCGTGGATTCGCCGGGCACAACCGTTCCGGTGTCCACGTTGTCGTGGGCGTGCAGAGAGGGATCCGGAACAGGAGGATCAACCGGAGGATCGACGGGAGGATCGACGGGAGGATCAACCGGAGGATCGACAGGCGGGTCAACCGGAGGCTCGACAGGCGGATCAACCGGAGGATCTGGAGTAGGCGCGGGAGGCTCCGGCGTGGGCGTGGGATCCGGCGGCAGCGGCGAAAGAGGCGGCGCGGCGGCCAGATCCACAGGCGCGCCCTGGTACTGCTCGGAAACCCCGGAATCCCTGGCCCAATAAATGGTGCCCAGAGAGCCCAGGCGGTCTATGCCGTCAATCAGCGCGCCCGCGTCGTCCGCGTATTCGCCGGAACCGCTGCCGGGAGCGCCCGCGCCCGCGCCGGGACCGGCCGCGGTGGCCAGCAGGTCCGGGTTGAAGGCCGCCAGAAAATCTTTGCCGGACAGGCCGCTGCCGTCTTCCAGCTCCAGGCTGGGCAGGGCGTCCGCGCCTTTGTCGAAAAAGCCGGTGACCGTGATACGGCCGCCGTCCGGAAAGGTGAACACCAAATCTTTGCCGGCGGCCTCAGTGCTGGCCGCGTCCGGCGCAAAGCCCATTTTGAGTATGGATTCCGCACCGGCGGCAACGGTCACATTTTGCCCCGCTTCAGGGCGGGTGAGCTGGATAAGTTGACGCTGCTCAGGAATAGTGAGAGCCATAAGATTCCCCCCTTTTGAAGAAATAGCTGGTACTCCCGATCTTTCCGGCCCCCTGCCGGAAAAACATGAAGGGAGTTAACGACTATATTTGTTTTTTCGAATAAAAAATCAAGGGAAATCTTTTTCTATACCATGTATTGAAAGACATTTTCAATACAATAGCAATTACTAATTAAGCATATTAGCAATTTATATATACTATATTAATTTAATTATATCATTTTATTATTATATAAAATAAATGATTATGATTTATTTACAACCATATCATATTTTACTAATAAATTTATATTGCAAAATATAATAAAATTATAAACGAAATATATTTTTAAACAATAAATTATTAATATTATTTCATATATTAAATCTATTATCTTATATAATTATAAAAATAAAAAAAATATTACATGATAATATTTCGTACTATAATAAATCATTAAATTACAACTTAACTGTTCATATATTTATTTTGTTGAGCCGTAATGTTTTTCATCTAATGAAATTAAGGCACTACACAACAACGGCCCGGCCGGAGGTTTCGCACCATCCGACCCGGGCCGCGCATAACGGCTGTGAGCCGCTTAGCTAGCGTATGGCCGCAAAGCCCCGCTCGATATCCTCGATAATGTCGTCCACGTTCTCCAGCCCGACGGAAAAGCGGATCATGCCCGGGTTTATGCCCGCCTGGACCAACTGCTCTTCCGTCAGCTGGCGGTGGGTGGCGCTGGCCGGGTGCAGCACGCAGGTGCGGATGTCCGCCACGTGAACTTCGTTGGAAGCCAGGGTGAGCGCGTCCATAAAAGCCACGGCGTTCTGCTTGCCGCCCTTGATGATGAAGGAAATGACCCCGCTGGCGCCCTTGAGGTACTTTTGCGCCAGTTTGTAGCTTTTGTCGCTCTCCAGGCCGGGGTAAATGATGGATTCCACCTTGGCGGAAGCCCGCAGGTGTTTCGCCACTTTCAGGGCGTTTTCGCAGTAGCGGTCCATGCGCACGGCCAGGGTTTCCAGGCCCAGGTTCAGCAGAAAAGCCGAATGCGCGGAAGGGTACATGCCGTAGTCGCGCATCAGCTGCATTCTGGCCTTGATGATGTAGGCGCTGTCCCCGTACTTTTCCGTGTAGGAAATGCCGTGGTAGGAGGGGTCCGGTTCCGTGAAATCCGGGAACTTGCCGTTCTTCCAGTTGAATTTCCCGCTGTCCACAATCACGCCGCCCACTTGCAGCGCGTGGCCGTCCATATACTTGGACGTGGAATGCACGATGATGTCCGCGCCGTACTGGAAGGGCTTGCACAGCATGGGCGTGGCAAAGGTGTTGTCGATTATCAGCGGCACACCGTGGTTGTGGGCTATCCTGGCGAATTTCTCGATATCCAGCACGGTCAGGGCCGGGTTGGCCAGGGTTTCGCCGAACACCGCCTTGGTGTTGGGTTTGAACGCGGCGTTGACCGTGGCTTCGTCCGCGTCCGCGCTGACGAAAATGCATTCGATGCCCAGCTTTTTCAAGGTCACGGCGAACAGGTTGATGGAACCGCCGTAAATCTGGGTGGTGCTGATAAAACTGTCCCCGGCGCTGCACAGGTTGAGAATGGACAGCAGCGTCGCGGCCTGGCCGGAAGAGGTGCACATGGCCGCCGCGCCGCCTTCCAGGTCCGCTATCTTGGCTTCCACGGCCATGACCGTGGGGTTGGCGAAGCGCGAGTAAATGAGGTTCTTGGTGGGGTCGTCAAACACCGCGCCCACGTCTTCCGTGGAATCAAACACGTAGGTGGTGCTCTGCACAATGGGCACCACGCGCGGTTCCGTGTTCTTGGGCGTGTACCCGGAGTGCAGGCATTTGGTTTCGTCTCTCATACGTCGCTTCCTTTGGGCGAGAAGTGGAAAAAATCATCACGCGGCGCAGCCTACCACAAAGCGTTTCAAGCCGCCACGGCCTGAAGTTGTCGAAGCCAATTGGATAGCATGCCTCCGGCGGCCAAAGAGGGCTCCGCCCTCTCTGGACTCTCCCGCCAAGGGCGCGCCCCTTGGAACCCATTCAGGGTCGACTGGCGGTACAGGTTACTCAAAACCCTTCCTCTGTGTCCGCACTCGCTCAGATGCCCACCGCGCGCGAAATATATCCCCTGTCGCGGGGTCCAGGAGGCAGCCCCACCTTGTACCCCCGGAGGGGGCCGGAGCGCAGCGCAGGCCAGGCCCGCCAGGGCCTATGGAGCGCAAGGGCCGGGCGTGATCCGGCTTTGCCGGTCACGCATCTTATCGGCCCCGGAGCGGATAAGGGATGGCTTCGACAGCCAACTCCCAACTGACCAGCTTCTCACCCAGGGCGAAAGCCCGCGCCAGGTCTTGCGGGAACACTTCCTCGTGGCGCTTGAGCTTGGCGGACACGTCCCACATGTCCATTTCATAGCGGGAGTAGTCTTTGACCTGCTTGGTGTCGCAGCACAGGAACACCTCGCAGGGCGCGAACAGCCGCTCCATGACGCCCTTGGAAAGGGCAATGGCCCTGTCCTTGCCGTATTTGGGGATGTCCTCTTCCTTGATGTTCATTGTATAGACGAGGGCCGCGGCCTTTTTTCGCGGAGAGAGCGGCTTTTTTTTCAGGCTGTAGAGAAAGTACTGGAACCACAGCCGCTCCATGAACGAGCGCATCAGCCCGGTTTCCACGCCAAAGTAGAAGGGCGAACCCAAAACCAGCGCGTCGGCCTCGTGTGCCTGTTGCAGCACGGGCCGCAAGTCGTCCTTCAGGATACAGCGACCGTAGGAACTCCCGGCCGGGTCCTTGCAGTGGAAACAGCTGATGCAGCCCTTGAAGCTGATGTCGCGCAGATGGACCAGCTTCGCTTCCGCGCCCTGAGCCTGCGCGCCCTTGACCACCTGTTCCAGCACCTGCGCGGTGTTCATGGCCTTGCGAGGGCTGCCGTTTATGGCCAGTAGTTTCATGTGTCTCTCCTGCTCCGTCTGATTTTACGCATGAAAAGCCGGGTGGGCCGGAGTGCGGGCCAGCACGGCCACATCCACAAAAATCGCCCCGGCTTGCAGCAGCGCCCGTGTCGCCTGCTCCAGCGTAGCGCCGGTGGTGGCTATGTCGTCCACCAGCAGCAGGCGTTTGTCTCGAACCGCTTCGGAAGCGGCGAACACGCCGCGCAGATTGGCCCGCCGTTCCGCGCGGCTCAGGCCCGTCTGCGGCCGTGCGGCCTTATGGCGGCGCAAAAGCTCCGGGGCCAGAGGAGCGCGCAACGCCCCGGCCACAGGCCGGGCCAGTTCCAGAGCCTGGTTGAAACCGCGCTCACGCAGACGGCGCCCGTGCATGGGCGCGGGCACCAGCGCGTCGTATTCCGGGGTCAGGTCCGGGTGCCGGGCCAGCAAAGAACCCAGGCCGCGCGCCAGGGCCAGTTCGCGCCCGTCTTTCAGGCGCAGCACAAGGTCCCGCAAGCGATCTTCGTAGGCGCCGTGAAAGAAAAAGCGCCGCCAAGGCGGGGCTTCGCGCAGACAGCGGCCGCAAGGGGCGTTTTCCTGGTCCGGCCAGGCCATCAATTCCCCGCAGGAGGGGCAGAATCCCCGCACCCGGCGGCTGAGAGCCGGGCGGCAGCCGGAACACAACACGCTGTCGCCCAATTCCGCGAAAGGCACCGGCGTGCCGCAGCACAGGCAGCGTTCCTCGCGCAACAGCTCCAGCAGAGAGCGGCCCAGAGCGGGGAGAGTCAAAGCGGGCGCAGCCATGCCCTACTCCCGCACGGCGCTCAAAAAGCGCTCCCGCGCGGCGCGGGCGTAGGCCGTCACCGCTTCGCGGGCCTCCGGGTTCGCGGCCAGGTCGCCCGGCCCGTCCAGGCCATAGAGGCAGAGCGGGTCCCGCAGGCTCAGGCCCATATTGTCGAAGCAGCAGCGCAGGGTGAGCAGGCTGCCTTCAAAGAGCTTCGCGCCTTTGGGCCGCGCCGCCAGCAATATGGCCCACACCGGCCGCCCTTGCTTGGGCCGGGACGCAACCCCGTGCTGCCTCGCTTCCCAAAAAGGCTGGGTGCGGTCTATCAGGGCCTTGAACTGCGCGGGCAGGTGGTAAAAATAGATGGGGCTGACCAGGCACAGGGCCGGGGCCGTTTCCAGAGCGCGCAGCAGGGGCGCGCTGCCGTCTTTGGCTTCAAAGGGGCAGCGCAAGCCGGGGTGGCGGGCGCAGCGGCCGCACCCGGCGCAAGGCTGGATGCTGTGCTCACGCAGGAACAGACGCTGCACGTCCTTCGGCCCCGCGTCCAGGCCCTGGAAAAACAACTCCAGCGCGGCCGCGCTGTTGCCGGACGGCCGGGGGCTGCAATGCAGCATGCAGGGGAGCGCGGCGTTACTCATATTCCGGGTCTACCGCGTTCCCTGCGGCCTGTCGAGGGGCGTTCCGGGGTTTCCCTTTCCTGTTGCCGCCTCTTCCTGTATAAAAGAGGCTCTTTTCCCCGTACGGAAGGCTCCACGCCGGTCACCTCATACTTTTACGCCTGTAACCTGGAGTAGTTCCATGCGTTTTCCGTCCCTGCTCGCGTCCCTGCTCTGCCTTGTCCTGCTTTCCGCCCTGCCCGGCCACGCGGCCGAACCCGCCGACCTGGTGCTGACCAACGGCTACGTCTACACCGTGGACGACGCGCGCAGCGTCAAAGAAGCCGTGGCCGTGCTGGGCGAGCGCATCCTGTTCGTGGGTTCCGCCGCCGAGGCCGCCCGCTACGTCGGCAAAAAAACCCGGGTGGTGGACCTGAAAGGCCGCATGCTTCTGCCCGGCTTTCTGGACGCCCACACCCACGTGGCCGGGGCGCAGCAGCGCAGGCTGTACGAGCTTTCCATCAAAAACCTGGAGTTCGTGGAAGCGTACGAGCGGAAAATCCGCGCCTTTGCCCTGGACGAGAAGGCCAAAGGCTTGAAAGTGGTGCGCGGCGCGGGCTGGGACAACGGCGCCTTCGTCACTTACAACACCAAACGCTACGGTTCGGAATACGCCACTCTGGGCCCCAGCGCGGCGCTGCTGGATGAAATTCTCAAAGGCACCAACCTGGAAAACACGCCGGTCATGTTCAACTCTTCCGACGGCCATTCCACCTGGGCCAATTCCAAGGCCCTGGAGCACGCCAAGCTGCTGAACGACACCGCCGCCAAGGACCCTGACGGCGGCAAGATAGAGCGCGACCCCAAAACCGGCGCCGTGTGGGGCACGTTCCGCGATACGGCCCGCGCGCTCATTCTGGAGCGCATCCCGCGCATCCGCTACACGCAGGAACAGTATACCACCGCGCTCAAGCTTTTTGAAAAGGACATGCACAGCTACGGCATTACCGGGGTCATGGGCGTTTCCGGCTCTTCCGGCACCCTGCCGGACCCGGCCCAGGGCGAAATGTACAATGCTCTCGCCTCCCTGGAGCGCAAGGGCGAGCTGGGCCTTATCTACCGCATGTCCGTGTACGCCAAGCCCGGCCTGACCACGCAGGAGCTTATCAACCAGGCCGTGACCCTGCGCGAGCGCCACAAGAGCAGCCAGAGCCTGCGCTACGACGCCGTCAAAGTCTTTGCCGACGGGGTCATCGAAGGCCGCACCGGCTACCTGCTGGAACCTTACGCCGACAACAAGTCCGACGCCAAAGACTACAAAGGCCGCCTGCTGCGCAAGCCGGAAGAGGTGGAAGCCCTGGTCAAGGCCCTGGACGCCAAGGGTCTGCAAGTCCACGTGCACTCCATAGGCGACGGGGCCAGCCGGGTGTACATCGACGCCTTCGCGGCCGCGGCCAAGGCCAACGGCAGGCGCGACGCCCGCCATACCCTGACCCACATCCAACTGGTGGCGGACAGCGACATGCAACGCATGGCCGAACTGGACGTGGTGGCCGCCGCCCAGCCCTACTGGTTCTTCAAAGACCCCTCTCTGTATTACCAAGTGGAAAGCGTGGTCCTGGGGCCGGAACGGGCCGCCAAAGAATACCCCTTGAAGCGCTTTTTCAACCACGGCGTGCTGGTCACTTCGTCCAGCGATTCCCCGGTGACCGGTCTGCCCGCGCCGCTCACGGCCATTGAAATCGGCGTCACCCGCAACGCTCCCGGCGCGCTCCCCGCCAAGTACGACACCCTTGGACCGGAAGAGCGCGTCAGCCGCGAGCGGATGATCGAAACCTTCACCATCAACGCCGCGCGCCAGATGTTCGCGGAAAAGCTCATGGGGTCCATAGAAAAAGGCAAGCTGGCCAATTTCGTGGTGCTGGACAAAAATATTCTTAACGAAAACGCGGTGCCCGACTGGGAAATAGCCAAAACCCCGGTGGCCCGCACCTACTTCCTGGGCCGCTTGGTATACGACGCCACGGCTGTGCGATAGATTTGGATAGCTGTCGAAGCCATCTAAGAGTCGAAGCAGGGCGCTGCCCCGCACCCGCCAAGGGCTAGCGCCCCTGGATCCCGTTCAGGGTGGTTGACGACGGTACAGGTTACTCGAAGCATTCCCTCTGTGTCCGCACTCGCTGGGGTGTTCACCGCGCGCGAAGCCGTCCCCCTGTCGCGGGGTCAAGGGGGCTCAGTCCCCTTGCGGGTGCAGGGATCTCGCAACCGCAGGAAGCGGTTGCGCACGGAGCGTAGCGACGCCCGAAGGGGGCGGCACAGGACGTGCCGCATCGAGCCCTGCTTTCGTTCTTGGATGGCTTCGACAACACCTAACGGCTGCTGCGCGCCAGGCGCGGCCCCGCCTTGACGAAGCGCGGTGAAAGGAATAGTAAAGACTGTGACAATGCCTTATATACCAAGGGTCTCAGCGCTTTTTTTCCTGTAATGCAACGCGGCGGCTGGCATATCCATGCCCCGGCGTCACGGTAAGGAGCGAGCATGCGGCGCAGACAGTTTTTAAAACTCCTGGGGCTCAGCGGCGGCGCGGCCGCGGCAAGCGGCGTGGCCGTCCAGGTGGCGAAAGCCGCGTCCGGCGCGCGTATCGCTTCCAACCCGGCCGCCGTGGGCGTACTGCACGACTCAACGCTGTGCATAGGCTGCCGCCGCTGTGAAGAGGCTTGCGCCCGGGTCAACAACCGGCCCGCGCCCTCCAGGCCTTTCGACGACCTTTCCGTGCTGGACAAAAAGCGCCGCACCTCCGTGGCCAGTTACACGGTGGTCAACAAATACCCCGCTCAAGCGAACGCCAAGCCTGTTTTCCGCAAACAGCAGTGCAACCACTGCCAGGAACCGGCCTGCGCTTCCGCCTGTTTCGTCAAAGCCTTCATCAAGAACCCGGACGGTTCCGTCACCTACGACCCCAGCCTGTGCGTGGGCTGCCGCTACTGCATGATCGCCTGTCCCTTCAACGTGCCGGCCTATGACTACGATAAAGTGCTCAACCCCTTGGTGCACAAGTGCACGCTGTGCGCGCCGCGCCTGAAGGAAGGCAGGCAGCCGGGCTGTTCGGAAAGCTGTCCCACCGGCGCGCTGCTGTTCGGCAGGCGCCATGAACTGCTGTTGCTGGCGAAAGACCGCATAGCCAAAGAGCCGGGCCGCTACGTGAACCACATTTACGGCGAGCGGGAAATGGGCGGCACCAGCTGGCTGTACCTTTCCCCGGTGCCGCACAAGAATTTAGGCCAGCCGGAACTGGGCACGGCTTCCGCGCCGGAACTCACGGCCGGGGCTTTGGCTTCCGTGCCCATGGTGGCCGGGCTGTGGCCCGTGCTGCTCACCGGGGCTTACGCCATCAGCAAGCGCAAGGAAAAGGTCAGCCAGGAAGAGCGCGAAGCCGCCGTGACCCAGGCCCTGGCCGAAGCCAAAGACAAGGCGGACGCGGCCCTGAAAACCGCCCTGGCCAAGGCGGAAAAGGACAAAGACGGCGCCCTGGCCAAAGCAGCCAAGGAGCAGGAAACCGCCTTGGCCGCCGCTGCCGCCGCTGCCAAAGAAGAAGCGGAAAAGGCCCTGGAAGAACAGCGCGCCGCCCTGACTGCGGAACTGACCGTGGAACTGGCGGCCAAGGCGAAACCCAAGGCCGCCCCGAAAACGGCGTCCAAAACAGCGGGTGACGCAAAAGCCGCCAAAAAACCCGCACCGAAAAAAAGCACACCTAAAAAACCCGGGGAGGACGCGTGATGACTACCCCCATGAATCAAGTCCGCGCCCTGTTCCGTTCGCTCACCTGGACCCCCGGCAATATCCTTACGGCCGTGATTCTGGTCATGGGCCTGGTCATTACCGTGATGCGCTTCACTCTGGGCATCGGCGGGGTCAGCAACCTGGACGACACCAACCCCTGGGGCATCTGGATCGCCTTTGACCTGCTCTGCGGCGTGGCGCTGGCCGCCGGGGGCTACACCACCTCCGCCGCCTGCTACCTGTTCGGCCTCAAGCGCTACCACGCCGCCGTGCGGCCCGCCATTACCACGGCCTTTCTGGGCTATCTTTTCGTGGTCGTGGCCCTGCACTACGACGTGGGCCAGCCCTGGCGGCTGGTGTACCCCATTTTCCTTTCCCAGGGCACCACGTCCGTGCTGTTCGAAGTGGGCCTGTGCGTGTTCATCTACCTGACCGTGCTGTTTATCGAATGGTCCCCGGCCGCGCTGGAATGGCTGGGCCTGAAAAACCTGCGCAACTTCCTGGTGCGCCTTACGCTCCCCCTGACCATTCTGGGCGTGATTCTTTCCACCATGCACCAAAGTTCCTTGGGCTCCCTGTTCCTGATCACGCCCGGCAAGCTCCACCCCTTGTGGTACTCGTCCTTCCTGCCGGTGTTCTTTTTTGTCTCCAGCATGTACGCGGGCCTGTCCATGGTCATTTTTGAAGGCGGCCTGGCCCACCGGGGCATGCACCACATGATGGACGACGCCCACAACGCCTCGGCCAACGAGGTGGCGTTCGGTTTCGCCAAAGCCGCGTCCTTCATCCTGGCGGGCTACGCCTGCATGCGCGTGTTCGATCTGGCCCTGAACAACACCTGGGCCTACCTCTCCACCGGCTACGGCCTGTTGTACCTGGTGGAATTCTTCGGCTTCATCGCGCTGCCTTCCCTGCTCTACGCCATGGGTAACCGGGAAAAGCGCCTGGGCTTCGTGCGCGCCGCTTCCGTGCTGGCCATTCTCGGCATCGTGCTCAACCGCTTCATCGTCTGTCTGGTGGCCTTCAACTGGCAGCTGCCGTCGGACGAGCGCTATTTCCCCAGCATCACGGAAATCGGTCTGTCCATCTTCATCGTGACCCTGATCATCACCGCGTACCGCGTCATCTGCTCGCTCATGCCCGTCCTGTACGAGCATGCCGACTACAAAGACGCGCACTGAGCGCGTTCAAGGACTCATCATGGACCAGCAATTTTATTCCCTGCACGACTTCATGCTGCACACCAAGTCCGTCACCTATGTGCTCATAGGCGCCGGGCTGGTGGTGCTGGCCGGGTTCTGGCTTTTCCTGAGCGGCAGGGACGAAAAGATACGCAAGTTTTAAAGGCAGTTTTGTCGAAGCCAATTAAGAGTCGAAGCAGGGCTCTGCCCTGCACCCGCCAAGGGCTAGCGCCCCTGGACCCCTTTCAGGGTGGCTAAAAAAATAGTGCTCATCTGCCGTTCTGTTTGCGCCACGGCGCTCACATACTGGCAGGTGCTGATTTGACAAGCTGAAAATGGCGAAACCGTAATTGTACGGAATCACGCCATCAAAGAGGCGACCGCCATACCCCTGTCAAAGTTCTTTGGAAGGGGATAGGGGGTCCGGGGGAAAG
>JAVBNC010000077.1:0-8351 GCA_031551765.1 Desulfovibrionaceae bacterium | reverse complement strand
GTTTCCCCCTTCCCCCAGACCCCCATCCCCCTTCCAAAGAACTTTGGCAGGGGTATGCTGGGCGTCTCGCTGATAAGGCGGGACCGTACAATGACGGTCCCGCCTTTTTCATCCTCTCAAACCGGCACCCGGCCGCGTCTGGCACTATTTCCTATCCACCCTGAATGGGGTCCAGGGGCGCTAGCCCTTGGCGGGTGCAGGGCAGAGCCCTGCTTCGACTCTTCATTGGCTTCGACAAATCTGCCTTTTAATGCCCGCCCGTAGCGTCGCTCCACTCGCCGCCGTCCGGGAGGAGGAGATGGAGCAGTACACCGGTGACTCCGGCGAGGCCGATGCCTTCCAGCACGAAATCTCCGGCGCGGAAGACCATGCCGCCGATGCCGAAGACCAGCATCACGGCGATAACGGCCATGTTGCGGGGGGCCATCAGGTCTTTTCCGGCCCGCACCAGAATATTCATGCCCACCACGCAGATGGCTCCGAAAAGCAGCACCATGATGCCGCCCATGACCGGCGAGGGCACGCTGTGCAGCACGGCCCCGATTTTGGAGACAAAGGAGAAGGCCACGGCGGTTATGGCCGCCCAGGTGAGCACGGCGGGGTTAAAGGCTTTGGTCAGGGCTATGCCGCCAATGACTTCCGCATAGGTGGTGCAGGGCGGCCCGCCCAGGAAGCCGGCCACGGAAGTGGCCACCCCGTCGCCGAAGAGGCTTTTGTCCAGGCCGGGATCTTCCGCGTAGTTGCGGCCGGTGAGCGCGCTGACCGCGAAAATGTCGCCCACGTGCTCGATAATGGGCGCGATGGCCACGGGCATAAAAGCGATGACCGCGGCGGTGTTCCACTGCGGAAAGGTGAAGGCGGGCATGCTGAACCAGGCGGCCTTGCTGATGAGGGAGTAGTCCACCATGCCCTGGAACGCGGCCAGGGCGTAGCCCGCCACAATTCCGGAAAGGATGGGGATGAGCTTGAAAATGCCCTGGCCGAACACGGCCACCACAATGGTTACCGCCAGGGCGAACATGGCCACGGGCATGGCCTGGGCCAGGGGAAAAAGCACGGCCCCGCCATCGCCGGTGCGGCCCAGGGCCATATGCACGGCCACGGGCGCCAGCGAAAGGCCGATGACCATGATGATGGGTCCGGTGACGATGGGCGGCAGAATGCGCTGCACTGCCTTGACACCTTTCCAGCGGATGAGCGCGCTGACCAGAAAGTAACTCAGCCCGGCGGCCGCCATGCCGCAGAGCGTGCCGGGTATGCCCCAGGTTTTCACCCCGGCCTGGATGGGCGCAATAAAAGCGAAGGAGGAAGCCAGGAACACGGGCACTTTTCCTCTGGTGCAGATCTGGAAGATGATGGTGCCGAGGCCCGCCGTGAACAGGGCCACGTTGGGATCCAGCCCGGTGAGCAGAGGCACCAGCACCAAAGCCCCGAAGGCCACGAAAAGCATCTGCGCGCCCACCAGGGCCTGACGGGGGCTGAAACGATAGTCCAGCGAGGATATGACGTTGTCCTTGTCCACATGCGCTCCTTGGGACGTTTGTGCCGTTCAAGAAAAAAGGGCCTCTCGGCCCTTTGTCCCGTCACTTGGTGCCGAAAATTTTGTCTCCGGCGTCGCCCAGGCCGGGGAGAATGTACCCGTTCTCGTTCAGACGCTGGTCCACTGAAGCAGTGTACAGGTCCACGTCCGGGTGTTCCTTTTCGAGACGGGCTATGCCTTCCGGCGCGCAGACCAGGAACAGGCCCATAATGGAACGGCAGCCCGCTTCCTTGAGCAGCTGGATGGTGGCGCACAGCGTGCCGCCGGTGGCCAGCATGGGGTCCAGCACCACGGCGCTGCGCTGGCGCATGTCCTTGGCCAGTTTGACATAGTAGCGCACCGGCTCCAGGGTTTCCTCGTTGCGGAATATGCCCACCACGCTGACTTTGGCACCGGGAATCATGTCCAGAAAGCCGTCCAGCATGCCTATGCCCGCGCGCAGGATGGGCACGGCTGTGATTTTTTTGCCCTTGATGCGCTCCACCTCGACAGGCCCGGCCCATCCCTGTATGGTAATTTTCTCCGTTTGCAGGCCCTTGGTGGCCTCGTAGGCCAAAAGCCTGCAAATTTCGTTGGAGATTTCCCGGAACTCGCGCACCGGAATGTCGCGCCGGCGCAAAATGCCGAGCTTATGCCGCACCAGGGGATGATCCACCACATGGACTGCCACGGGAACTCCTCGGAAAAAGATAATGGACGAACGGGGTTTGCAATGCCGAACCTGCTTATAAAACGATGCCCAGCGCCGGTCAAGGCCGTGATGTCGCGGGCTTTTCTTCCTTCTCCCCTGCCATGAACCAGAGCGCGCCCCCCTTCCTGTTCACCGTGCCGGAACGCGGCCCCGCAACGCGGCTGGACCGCTTTCTAAGCGAGCAGCTCAAGGACCGGGGCGTCTCGCGCGAAAAAATCAAGCAGGCTATTGCCGAGGGAGCGGCCTCCGTCAACGGCGAGCCGGTGCGCAGCCCCAAACAGGCCGTGCGCGGCGGCGACACCGTGGCCCTCAGCCTGGCGCCGCCCCCTTCCGCGCTGGAAGCGGAGCAGGGCGAGGTCAGCGTGCTGTTCCGTGACGCCTTTGTGGCCGTGTGCAACAAACCGGCGGGGCTGACCGTGCACCCCTGCCCCAGTTGCCCTGCCGGGACGCTGGCCCAACGTCTTCTCTCGCACTTCCCGGAACTGGCCGGTCAGGAAGGGCTGCGGCCCGGCATTGTGCACCGCCTGGACAAGGACACCAGCGGCCTGCTGCTGGTCGCCCTGACGGAAAAGAGCCGCCTGACGCTTAGCAAAGCCTTTGCGGACCGGGAAGTGGGCAAGGAATATCTGGCTCTGGTCAAGGGCGCGCCCAGGCCCGCAGAAGGCGACATTACCGCGCCGCTGGGACGGGACCCCGCCCGCAAAACCCGCATGGCCGTGCTGGAAACCAACCGGGGCGGCCGCGAGGCCCATTCCCGCTACAGAACGCTCTACGCGGACCCGGAACAGCGTTTCAGCCTGCTGGCCGTGCGGATTTTCACCGGACGCACGCATCAGATCCGCGTGCACCTGGCCCACATCGGACACCCCATTATCGGGGACGCTCTCTACGGCGGCGCGGCCGATGCGCCGGGAGCCGCCTCCCGTCAGTTGCTCCACGCCTGGAAGCTGGAAGCCCCGCACCCGGAAGGGGCCGCCCGCCTGTCTTTCACCTGTCACCCGCCGGATGATTTCCCGTCGGCTGTCCAGGTCTTGTCCCGCCGTTTGCAGCCGCTGGTTGTCACCGGTTCTCCGGGCTGCGGCAAATCCGCTCTGCTGGCCTGCTTTGCCGAAAACGGCGTGCCGGTCTGGAGCGCGGACGAGGCCGTGCGCCGCCTTTACGGCGCGGGCGGAGATGGGCAGCGCATGCTTCGCGGCCGTTTTGGGGAGCGTTTCGTGCCGGACGAGCACGGCCCCGTGGACAAGCGCGCCTTGTTCGCGGCCATGCGCGAAGACGACACCCTGCGCCGGGAAGTGGAAGCTCTGATCCACCCCCTGGCGCGCGCGGATCTGGCCCTGTTCTGGCAGCGCCACGACGCGGCCTTCCGGGCCGATGCCGCTGCCCCTGCCCTGGCCGTTGCGGAGGTGCCGTTATACCTGGAAGCCGGATGGCGCGGCCCCCGCCCCCCGGCCGCTCCGCCAGGCAACCTGCCCGCGCCGCTGCTGGCGGGCGTGTACTGCCCCACGGCCACTCGCCTGCGCCGCCTTGAAAAACGAGGCTGGGACGCGGCTACCATCGCGGCCATGGAATCCTGGCAGTGGCCGCCGGAGCGCAAAATCCGGGCCTGCGACCTGGTCGTCGACAACTCCGGCAGTCTGGAAGCGTTCCAGCGCAAGGGTCTGGCCTTGCTGCACGCGCTGTCCTGGCTGCGGGAACGCCGGGAAGGGCGGCTTCTGGCGCACATCCGCGCTCTGTGGGGAGACGCGTCATGATCCTGCCGCTCAAGGACTCCATACCCCGCCTGCACCGCCCCTGGGCCGTGTGGGGCATCCTGATCCTCACCATTCTGGTATTTCTGTGGCAGCGTTCCCTTCCGCCTCGGGAATTCGCCCTGGCGGTCAAGGCGTTCGGTGTGGTGCCCCACGCCTTCGGCCATTGGCCGGGCGGAGGCGCCCCGGCCTTCACGCCTTTCACGCTGATCAGTTATACCTTTCTGCACGGCGGCTGGTGGCACCTGATCTCCAACATGTGGATATTCTGGATTTTCGCGGACAATATCGAAGACGTTATGGGGCCGCTGCGCTTCACGCTTTTCTATCTGCTCTGCGGCGTGCTGGCCGCCCTGGCTCACCTGGCCGCCAACCTGGATTCCACCAGCCCGGTGGTAGGCGCTTCCGGGGCCATTTCCGGGGTGCTGGGGGCGTATTTCCTGCTCTACCCCCACGCCCGGGTCACCACTTTCGTATTTTTTCTCATTCTGGACCTGCCCGCCGTCCTTTATCTGGGAGGCTGGTTTCTGCTCCAACTATACTCCGGCTTGTCCGCCGCACCGGGCAGCGGGGGCGTGGCCTGGTGGGCGCACCTGGGCGGCTTTATCGCCGGCATGTTGCTCATGCCGCTGTTCCGCGCGTCCCGGTCTCTTCCCGCCGCGCTGCCGGCAGGCAAGCCCCCGCCACCCCGCGACCCTAACGACCCTTGGTCCCATCTGCGCAGCAAATAAGCTTGCCAGCCTAGCTTTTTTCTGCCCCAACGCAAAAGGGGTACTTTGCGCGCCTTTTCGCCATCGATTATTTCCCCATTATATTTTTTTCCTTTCCACCCCTTGTTACATCTATAGAAAACGATAGTAACCAGCCTGTTTTACTCTATTTAATGATACAAACGATTACTATACGCTATTATTGACTTTTAATGCTTTTCGAGGAGAATGACCTCCAGCAGACACACACCATTACTGGAGGATACAAGTATGAGTGGTGGTCTCTTTTTTCTTCTTTCCCTCGGCCTGTTAATCGGGGGATATTTTGTTTATGGCGCCTTTATCGACCGGGTGTTCCAGCCGGACGAAAACCGCGCCACCCCGGCCACCACCATGGCCGACGGCGTTGACTTTGTGGAGATGCCTCCCTGGAAAATCTTTTTGATCCAGCTCCTCAACATCGCCGGTCTCGGCCCTGTGTTCGGTCCCATTTTGGGCGCGCTGTACGGGCCCTCCGCGCTGCTCTGGGTGGTGTTCGGCTGCATTTTCGCCGGGGCCGTGCACGACTATTTTTCCGGCATGCTCTCCCTGCGCTACAAAGGCGCTTCCGTGCCGGACATGGTAGGCGCGAACCTGGGCAAACTCGCCCGCCAGTTCATGGTCTACTTTTCCGTGCTGGTGCTGGTGTTGGTGGGCGTAGTCTTCGTCAACGGCCCGGCCGGGCTTTTGAATAAGATCAGCGGCATTTCCACCATGACCTGGGTGATGATCATTTTCGCGTACTACTTCGCTGCCACCTGCCTGCCCATCGACATGATCATCGGCCGCATTTACCCCATTTTCGCGGCCATTCTGCTGTTCATGGCCGTCAGCCTGCCCGTCATGCTTTTTGCCAAAGGCTACACGGTACTGCCCAACCTTGATTTCGCCACCAACACCCACACCTCCCTGCCCATCTGGCCCATGGTGTTCATCACCATCGCCTGCGGGGCCATTTCCGGCTTCCATGCCACCCAGTCGCCCATGATGGCCCGCTGCGTGAGTAACGAAAAACTGGGCCGCAAGATATTCTACGGCGCCATGATCGCGGAAGGCATCATCGGCCTGGTGTGGGTGACGCTGGGCCTCTCCTTCTACGAAGGCGCGGAAGGTCTGCGCAAGGCCCTGGGCCCCACGGGCAACGCGGCCCTGGTGGTTTCCGAAGTTTCCAACACCCTGCTGGGCGCCGGTTTCGGCGGCACCCTGGCCATTTTGGGCGTGGTGGTGCTGCCCATCACTTCGGGCGATACGGCGTTCCGCAGCGCCCGCCTGACCATTGCCGATATTTTCAAGATGCCGCAACAGGCCATCAGCAAGCGCCTGCTTATCGCGGTGCCGCTCTTCGTCATCGGCGCGGTGCTGTCCCAGGTGAACTTCGGGGTTATCTGGCGCTATTTCGGCTGGGCCAACCAGACCCTGGCCACCTTCATGCTCTGGACGGCGGCCGTGTACCTTGCCAGGCGCGCCAAGCTGCACTGGGTCTGCACCATCCCCGCCACCTTTATGACCGCGGTGTGCACGACCTATCTGTGCTACGACAAGATCGGCTTCGGCATGTCGTATGAGCTGTCCAACTATATCGGTATCGGCGCGGCCGTGGCCTGTTTCGCGCTCTTCATGGTCAAGGGCAGCGCCCCCAGCCCTGTGCCGATGGAGGATTAGCGCTCCCGCGCGATATATTGCAAAAGAACAGGCGGCCCGCAAGCCGCCTGTTCTTTTTTCCGCTGCGTTCCGCCAAGCCTTTGCCGCCGGAAAAAGCGGAAGCGTTGCATGCGCCCCCTCTTGGGTGTAGATAGCGTATATACAGAGCGTTCTTTTCGCTCCCACGCTCAAGAGAGGTTTGCATGCCCCCTGCACCAACGCCGAAACCCCGCGGTATGCGCGGGATCCTCATTGCCCTGATCATTTTGCTCGCGGCGGCGGCCGCCGCCCTGTGGATACTGCGCGAAACCCTGGACAAGGGCGCCCCCAGCCTGCCAGACATTTTTTCCGGCGGCGGCAACGCGACGGGCACCACCAACGCCACTCGCGGCCTTGGTTCCCTGCTCGGCCCCGCCGGTACGGGCACGCCACCGGTGCCCACGGCCCCGGCAGCCCCTGCCCCCTCGGATCCGTCCGCGCCCGCGCCGCCCCCTGCCGAGGCCCCCAAGCCCCAGAACGGCTCCCAGGTGCTCATGCCCTTTTCCCCGGCGGAAGGCAGCCCCGCCTCTCCCCCCAGCAGCGGCACGGCGGGCGGGGATGCGGTGATTCCCCCGGCCTTTATCGACGACCTGGCCAAATTTCTCGCGGAAAACTACTGGCCCAAAGGCACCCACCCCTCCGCCAGAGCCGGCGGTATCAGCACCGTGAGCCTCAAGTGGGCCAATCTGCGCTACGGCGCGGAACTCCGTGGCCTGCCCCGCCAGGGCGGCGACACGCCCCGCATCCGCGCAGCCATTCTGGATTACGCGCTCAACGCGTCCACGGTCAGCAGGCTTTACGGAGCCTATGCCGATCGTTTCGCGACCGCGCTCGGTACGGCCGCTGCCGGGCACAGGGTCGGCCCCAAAGGCCAGGAGCGCAACCTGACCCCGGCGGAAACCCGGGAAATGTTCACCATTTACGCGAACCAGGCCCGCGCGCTGGGGGCCGCCCTGCGCACGTACGCCGGGGATCCCGCCATGCCCGGCCGGGTGCAGGCCCTGTTGCAGGCGGAGCAGGAAGTGTACGCGGCCAACCTCGACTACCTGGACAGCATGGCGGAATATGAACGCGCCCGCGATGCCAAAAACAGAAGCGCCGTCAACGCGGCCCAAAGCGCCATGGACGCCGCCGCCAAGGAATACCAGCAGCGCATCCAGACCAGGGGCCGCGCGGAAGAGGCCCTGGAAAAAGCCATGGCCACCCCGGCCGCCCGCGCCCTGGGCGGGGACAGTCTGGTGTACTGCGCCGCCTGGGCCTACAGGCGGGGGGAAGCGAAAATCCCCGCCCTGCGCGCTCTGGCCAAAAGTCTGGAGGACATAGCCGCCCGTCTGCAAGCGGCCAAAACCCCGTAAGGAGGCTGCATGCACAGTCCTTTCCTTTACGTCAGCGGCGGCTGCCGCAGCGGCAAAAGCGCCTATGCCCAGCGCTGGGTGGAAACCGCCTCCCCTTCGCGCGTCTACCTTGCAACAGCCCTGCCCAGCGACGAGGAAATGGCCGCGCGCATCCTCAAGCACCGCAACGCGCGCGGCAAGGGCTGGGCCGTGCTGGAGCCCGCGCTGGGAGATTGGGACGAGCCGGAGCTGCTGGCCCGGCGGGCCACAGCCCTGGGCGGGGCCATTCTGCTGGATTGCCTGACGCTGTGGACATCCGGCTGCCTGATGCGCGACATGGAAGAGGAGAGCCTACTCTCTCTGGCGGACAGGCTGCTGCTGGCCCTGCGCGCCACGCGGCTGCCCGTGGCCCTGGTCAGCAACGAGCTGGGCATGGGCCTGGTGCCGGAAAACGCCGCCGCGCGCCAGTTCCGCGATCTGGCCGGGATGGTGAACCAGAAAGCCGCGTCCGCCTCGGATTCCGTGGTCTTCATGGTCAGCGGCCAGCCTTTGCGGGTGCGGTAAAGGCTATTTGTCGAAGCCATCCAAGAGTGAGAGCAGGGCGCTGCC
>JAVBNC010000135.1:0-20435 GCA_031551765.1 Desulfovibrionaceae bacterium | reverse complement strand
CCCCCCCCCCCCCCCCCCCCCCCCCCCCCCCCCCCCCCCCCCCCCCCCCCCCCCCCCCCCCCCCCCCCCCCCCCCCCCCCCCCCCCCCCCCCCCCCCCCCCCCCCCCCCCCCCCCCCCCCCCCCCCGCCGGAGGCATTTTCCATGACAATATCGTTCAGAGACAAAGCCCTGGAGCTGCTGCCACAGGGGCATTCCTTCAACACCTGCCTTACCTGCGGCTTGTGTTCGCAGGCGTGCCCGGCAGCGGGCATGGAAGGCATGGACCCGCGCAAGTTCGTGCGCATGTCCATGCTGGGCATGGACGAGGCGCTTTCCGAAACGCCGTGGGTGTGGATGTGCACCATGTGCAAACGCTGCACGCACGTGTGCCCCATGCATATCGACGTGCCGCAGCTGGTGTTTCTGGCGCGGTCCAACTGGCCGGAGGGGAAAAAGCCCTCCGGTATCGTGAACTCCTGCAAGATGGCCTTGAAAAACCCCGGCAACAGCGCCATGGGCGCGCGCAGCGAAGACGTGCGCGAGGTGGTGGCGGAGGTGCTGGAAGAGGTCAAGGAAGAAGATCCCAGGTTCGCGGAGATGAGCGTGGATTTCGACCGCAAGGGCGCGTACTTTTTCCTGAACCAGAACTCTCGGGAACCGGTGACGGAACCAGAGGAAATGGTGCCGCTGTGGAAGATCATGCACCTGGCCGGGGCGGACTGGACGTACGGCACCAAAGGCTGGGCCGCTGAGAATTACTGCCTGTTCGCGGCGGACGAGGAGGGCTGGCGGACCATTGTGGAAAACAAGGTCCGGGCCGTGGAAGAGCTGGGCGCCAAGGTCTGGCTCAACACGGAGTGAGGGCACGAATTCTACGCGGTCCGGTCCGGGCTGCAGAAATTCGGGATCACGCCTTCCTTTGAGTTGCAGAGCATCATTACCTGGTACGCGCGCTGGATACGGGAGGGAAAGTTGAACGTCTCTCCCGACTGGAACACGGAAGGGTTGAAATTCACGGTACAGGACCCCTGCCAATTGGTGCGCAAGTCCTTGGGCGACCCCGTGGCGGAAGATCTGCGCTACGTGCTGGCCAAGGTGGTGGGGGAAGAGAATGTTATTGAAATGCACCCCAACCGCTCCAACAACTACTGCTGCGGAGGGGGAGGCGGCTTTTTGCAGGCCACGGCCTACAGCGCGCAGCGCCGCCAGTACGGCAAGCGCAAGTTCGACCAGATTATGGCCACGGGCGCGGACTACTGCATCGCGCCCTGCCACAACTGCCATTCGCAGATCCACGACCTGGCGCATTTTTACAAGGGGTCGTATAAGACCGTGCACCTCTGGACGCTGATCTGCCTGTCCATGGGCGTGCTGGGCGAGAACGAGCGCGCCTATCTGTAGCCGGCACGTTGCGAAGCGCTTTGCCTGGCGGCCTTCCGGGATAGTCCGGGAGGCCGCTTTATTGCGCGTCCCTGTCCGGTTCTTTTGAGGGGCTTTTGTTTTGTGTTGCCTCCATGCGCCGGAAATAGGTAGAATGGGGCGCTGGGCGCGGGTGGACCCGTCTCCAGTGCTTCGCATGTCAACCGGACTGGGGGAACAGCGTGCTTCGTCTGCTTTTGTGCATCATCACCGTCTGTGTCTTCAGCGCGGCCGCTTTTCCCGCGCGCGGCGAACCCGCCGCTTCCCCGGAGACTGCCCCGAGCCCTCCCGTTCCGGCAAAGCCTGCCATGAGCTTGCAGCTCTATTTTGAAAACGATTTGTTTTATAACACGGACCGCTACTATACCAACGCCGTGCAGGCGCGGCTGATCAGCCCGGACCTGCGCACGCTGGCGGAAAATGACCTGTTGCCCGAAGGCATCAGCAGGGCCCTGGTCGACGTGCCTTTCCCCGGCCGGAAGGAGGCGGTGCGGTATAATATTTCCCTGGGACTGGGGCAGCAGATTTACACCCCTTCGGACACGCAGCTTAAGAACCCTCCGGACGACGACCGCCCTTATGCGGGGTATTTGTACGGGCTGCTCGCCCTGCACGCCAAAAAGGAAAACAGGCTGGACACCCTGGAACTGGCCGCCGGGGTCATCGGTCCCAGCGCTCTGGGGGAACAGGCCCAGAATGAAGTGCACCGCTTCAGGGGTTTTGAGACCGCCAAGGGCTGGAGCCACCAGTTGCATGACGAGCCCGCCCTGATGCTGACCTGGACGCGCGCCTGGCGCCTGAATGAAGCGAGCCGCGGCTGGGCCTGGGACTTTTTGCCGCATACGGCCGTCAGCGCCGGGATTCCCTTTACCCAGGCCGGGCTTGGCGGCGAACTGCGCTGGGGCTGGAACCTGCCCCCGGATTACGGTTCATCCACCATCCGGCCGGGAGCGGGCATTTACGTCCCGGATGCGGATACGGGCGCGCGGGGCGGCGGCTGGGCGGACAGGATCAGCCTGTATGTTTTTGCCGGGGGCGACGGCCGCTTTGTGGCGCACAACACGCTGCTGGACGGCAACACCTGGCGGGACAGCCCCAGCGTGGACAAGTTCCCCTTTGTGGGGGAGCTTTCCGGCGGCGTCGCCCTGGGCCTGGGCGATTTGCGCCTTACCTATACCCACGTCTACCGCAGCAAGGAATTCCATAACCAGGAAAAAGGGCAGGATTTCGGCTCCATTACGCTGGGGTACACGTTCTGAGCCTGCTACCGGGCACTTTCGCAAAAAAGCCGATGGGCCGGAAACATGGTTTCCGGCCCATCGGCTTTTCAAAAGAAGGAGATGCTCACAGGTCCCGGTTGATGGTTCCTTCCCAGGTGCTGACCTTGGCTTCCTGCGATTCGCTGGGGGAAACCCATTTGGTGGTGACGGTTTTGGTCTGGGTGTAGAATTTCAGGCCGTCGCGGCCCAGGCAGTGCAGGTCGCCGAAAAAGGACTGCTTGTGGCCGGAGAAGGGGAAAAAGGCCAGCGGCACGGGAATGCCCACGTTCACGCCCACCATGCCGCCGTCCGTGCGCAGCGTGAACTCGCGGGCGTAGTGCCCGGAATTGGTGAAAATGGAAGAGCCGTTGGCAAAGGGGTTGGCGTTCATAATGGCCAGGCCGTCTTCAAAATCCTTGCAGCGCTTCACGCACAGCACGGGGCCGAAAATTTCCTCGGTGCCTATGCTCATGGCTTCGGTCACGTGGTCGAAAATGGTGGGGCCCACGTAATAGCCGTTCTCACAGCCCTTGGGTTTGCAGTTCCTGCCGTCCAGCACCAGGGTGGCGCCTTCTTCCACGCCCCTGTCTATCCAGCGCTCCACGGATTCCTTCTGCCCCTGGCTGACCAGGGGGCCAAGCTGGGTGGCGGGGTCGTACGCGGGGCCGATAGTCAATTCCCGGGACAGCCCTTTCATGATCTTGACGAACTCGTCGGCCACGGATTCCTGCACCACCACCACGGGCAGGGCCATGCAGCGCTGCCCCGCGCAGCCATACGCGGAATTGATGATGCGCCGGGCGGTCCACTCCAGGGCCGCGTCTTCCAGCACCAGGGCGTGGTTTTTGGCTTCGGTCAGGCATTGGACGCGCTTTCCGTGCGCGGCCGCCGTGCCGTATATTTTCAGGCCCACGGAAGTGGAACCCACAAAGCTGACGCCCTTGATGTCCGGGTGGGAGATCAGCTCCGTGACCTCATGGCGGCTGCAGGTGATCAGGTTGACCACGCCCTTGGGCAGGCCGGCTTCGTAGAGCAGCTCCAGCAGGCGCATGCCGGTCTGGGGCACCATGCTGGCGGCTTTCAGCACCATGCAGTTGCCCGCGGTGATGCACAGCGGGATGAACCAGCCGAAGGGGATCATGGCCGGGAAGTTATACGGGGCAATGCCCAGGAAAACCCCCACCGGCTCGCGGTAGAGGTTGATATCGTGGGAGCGGGTGGCTTCCATCATGGAATAGCCCTGAATTTCCAGGGGCGCGCCCACGGCCACCTCGCAGGCTTCCACCACTTTGAACACGTCGCCTTTTGCCTCTTCCAGGGCTTTGCCCATTTCCGTGGCCAGCAGCACGGAGATTTCGTCAAAATGCCGGTTGACCAGTTCCCGGAACTTGAAAATGACCTGGGTTCTCACCGCGACAGGCTTGGCCGCCCAATCCGGAAAAGCCGCCTTGGCCGCCGCGACGGCCGCGTTTACTTCCTCTTTCGTGCACACGGGCGCTTCCGCCATCTGCTCCCCGGTGCTGGGGTTCATCACGGGGGTGTACTTGCCGGAGGAGGATTCCTTCCACTCGTTGTTCACGCAGTAACGCAGCCTTTTAACAGCCATAACGGTCTCCTGGTCTGACGGATTGCCCCGGGCCTGCCGGGTTGCTGAGTGAATTTTCCCGCGCCGCGGACGGGTCGAAACGCAATTCCGGCCCGTTTGGTTTTTGCCGCCGTTGCGCCCCTACTTTTTTATGGAGCCAAGCAGTTCCTTGAAAAAATCGCGGAAGGCCGTGTTGCTGTTCACTCGGGTTTGGGAGAAGTCTGAAAGGTTGACGACAACAAGCTTGTACTTGGGCGCAACAATAATAAATTGCCCGCCGTTGCCCTGGGCCTGGTACCATTCCCTGTTTTTGGCTATCCACCATAAGTAGCCGTAGTCCGCGTACCCTCTGGCTGTGGAGTAGGCTTGCGTACTTTCACGAACCCAGGCGGAAGGGACAAGTTGTTTGTCCTCCCACCGCCCCTCGCGCAGAAACAGAAGTCCGAAACGGGCCATGTCCCGGGCGGTCATGGCGAACAGATAGGCCGGGTAGCGCGAATCGCTGTCGTAGCGGTATTCGAAATCCCGTTCCGGGCGGAAATCCTGCATCCCCGTGGGCAGTGCGATGCGTTCGTAAAAGGCTTTGGGCACGGAGACGCCGGTTTGCTGCTCAAAAATAGCTCCAAGCGCGTTGAAATCCCAATTGTTATAGTACCAGAAGGTGCCGGGCGCATGGCTGCCGCGCTGCGGGCGCAATTTTTTCATGCCTGCCGTTTCATAGGCCGCGCCGTGGTAGACGCCGGACCTGGCCTGCAGCAACTGCCTGACAGTGGCCTGCTTTTCCGTGTCCGTCAGGCCGTTGGTATCGTCTATGCCAAGCTGCGCAAGGGTGCGGTCAAGGTTCAGTTTCCCGTCCTCACGGTATATGCCGTACAGCGCGCTCATAAAGCTTTTCCTGACGGAATGCAGCCTGCCTTTGCGGGTTATGTCGCCCCATTGGAAGACTATCTTTCCGTCGTACAGCACCATCCCGCCTATGGACGAAGCAAGCGCTTTATGGCTTTTCAGCGCTTCGAGCCCTGCGGGCTCAAACCCCGCCTTTTCAGGGGATACGCTTTCCCATGCCGTTCCGGGGTAATACGGGGCTGCCTGGGCACAGGGCGTCATGAGAACGAAAACAAGCAGTGTAAGAGCGAAACACAAACGTTTCATAGGCCCTCCATGGCCAAGCGTGCCAACGGCCCGGATAGTGCGTGATCTTCCGGTAACGCGGCGCGCCAACATCGACAGCCGCAAGCGGGAAACCGCCTGCGGCTGTCGCGCGCAGGTTCGGAAACCGCGCGTTATTTGCGGCCGCCGCGCCGCGCGGGCTCGGGGGCCGGGGGAGTGTATACCGGCGGCCCGTAGGTGGTGCAGGAAATAAAATTGGCGGAAGTGAAGCGGCTTTCTCCGAAACCGGCGTTTTCAAAGGTGCAGCGCCGGGCGCTGAGTGTGGAGGAACCGCTGACCTGTGCAATAACCATGAAGCGCAGCGTGGCCCCATCCAGGGTGAGCTGGATGTTGGGGCCGGTGATCATGGGTTCCTGGCTGACCATGCTGTGCAGGTTTTTCAGCGTGATCTGGCTGTCGCGCAGGTCAAAGCGCGTGTTTTCCAGCACCGTCCCTTCCAGCACCACGTTGCGGAACACGGAAGAGGTAAAGGACGTGCGCTTGGCCGCGTTGTGCATGTCCGCTTCGCAGGTCATCAGCCCGCCCTTGAAGGTGACGTTTTCCAGCGCGGCCTGGGTGAAGGCCGCGTTGATGAAGCGGCAGTTTTCAAAGATCACGTTTTTCAGCGCCACGTTGCGGCCCGTGGTCTGGATAAAGGCCGCGTTACGTATGGTGACGTTTTCCAGCTTCAGGCCATCCAGGTTCGTGCCCTGGAGCAGCGCCTCGCTTATCCTGGCGGGGTTGGCCTGCAGTTCCGCCACCGAACTTTTGTTCAGCCAGGGACTTTCAGCATTCATGGAAGCGCAGCCGCCCATAAGGGCGAGGGACGCGAAAAGCGGCAAAAGGAAAAGGGCGCGAAGAGCACGGTTCATAGGGATACTCTCCATAAAAAGGGCGTGGAAAGAATTTCCACACCCTAAAAGATTGTACCGCCGCTGTCTATGCGGAAGGGAAAAACAGCTCCGGCTCCCGCCGGGTGCTCATCAGGGGCTTCAGGCGTTCCCGCGTGGCCCTGGCCCGTTCGGAATCCGCCACGCGCGCGTCGTGCGGGCATTTTTTGACGCAGGCCTGGCAGAAAATGCAGGGTGAATCCATGGTCACCAGGGCGTCGTCCAGGGTAATGGCGCCCGTGGGGCAGACATCCACGCAGGTGCCGCAGAGGAGGCAGGCTTCCGTGCACACCGGGGCGGGCACCGGGCCGGTGGGATAGGGCCGGTAGGGCGTGTTGCCCGGCACGCTCAACTCGCCCGCCGGGCCTTTTTGCAGCGCGGCCATGGCCTGCTTGCCGAAGTCGCGGGCCTTTTGCAGGTCCGCCGCGTCCGGTCTGCCCGGGGCCATGGGGTATTCTTCGTTATCCAGGGAATGCTCGGCCACAAAGGCTCCACCGGCCAGGGGCCTGAACCCGGCGCCCACGGCCAGGTCCTTCAGTTCCAGCAGGGCGTCGTCGTAATGGCGGTTGCCGTAGCTGACCAGCAGGACGGCGGGCGCGCCGTTGCCGGGCAGGGCGGCGAACACTTCCGAAGCCGTGACCGGAATGCGGCCCGCGTATACGGGCGCGGCCAGAATGACCAGCGCGCCGTCAAAGGAAGGGGCGGGCGCGTCGCGGCCTTCCGGCAGCGTGATGTCGTGCTCGGTGACGGGTAGTCCCATGCCTTGGGCCACGGCCTCCGCCAGACGGCGGGAGGCGTCGGTGGGGGAAAAGCAGACGATGATACATCGCGTAATAGACATGAAGCGCTCCTTTACGGTTGGAGAGAGCAAAGGCTTCGTCACAAAATTCCCAGCAGGCGCATGAGCCGGCCCGCATCTTCCGCCAGGTAGTCCGGGCCGTGGGATTCAAGGCGTTCCATGTCGGCTTCGCCGCTGCCCACCCCGGCGGTTAAGGTGCCCGCGCGTTTGCCTACTTCAATATCCATGGGGTGGTCGCCAATCATCAGGGTTTCCCCAGGCTTTTTGCCCAGGCGGACCAGGGCGCGCACCAGGTGGTCCGGGTCCGGTTTGACCAGGGGCACGTCGTCGCGGGTGAGCACACAGGAGCACAGCTCGTACACGTCCGGAAAGACCATGCGCACGGCCTCCGGGCAGTTGCGGGTGATAATGCCCGTGGCCACGCCCCGCTCCGCGCAGGCGGCAAACAGCGGCCGCACGAAGGGGAACAGGGCGCTTTGCGCGGCGGCTTCCACTTCCACGTCGCGCACGGTGGCCAGCACGTCCGAGCGGGCGCGCTCGGCGTCCTCGTCCGGCAGCTCGGAGCAGACCAGGGCCAGCAGTTCCATGGTGGGCAGTTCCGGCCGCGCGGGAATGGGCGCGTGGCGCCGCAGGGTTTCCACGGCCCTGGATTTCATGTGCTTGAAGTCCAGGGTGGGCACGGCCAGGGTGCCGTCAAAGTCAAAAACAAGCGCTGTGATGCCCGCCCGTAGATATGTCGCTGTCATGGGGTCTCTCGAGTTTTTCCCGCTACCGTTGCGACGGGATGGGGCGGACAAAGGTTTTTTCCGGCAGAATCACGGTCTGGGGGTAAAAGGCCGCCCAGGCGAACCACATGGAATCAATGGCCAGCACCTGGGTGAGCCGGGTTTCCCGCAGACGGCCGTAAGTGCAGAAGCCCTCGGTGTTCCATTCGCTCCGGCTCTGCTGGTCCACGATCTTGCCTTCAAACAGGGTAAAGCTCAGCGGCTCTTCCCGGCCGGGCAGGCGGCGGTCGAACACGCGCACCGCGTCCAGTTCCTTGTCGTAAATGGCCACCAGGGGCGTAAGGCCCAGGGCCATGTTGGCCACGGTGACCTTGCGGATCTCGTCCTTGTCCACCGCGCCGAAGGCTTTTTCCAGCTCCAGGCCCAGAATGCGCTTTTTGGGCGGCAGGCGGTTGTCCAGCCGGGAGATGGGGTGGAGCAGGCGCAAGTCGTCGTAATAGTTGCCGGACAGGGCATAGGAGCCGTAGGGGTCTTTGCCGTAGCTGCGCTTGTGGCCCGTGGATCGGGAGAGCACCTGGGCGTCCGGGTAGCGCTTGGCGGCCCCGGCCCACTTGGCCCAAATAACGGGAATGCGCGAGAGGCGCTTGCCCGCCAGCGGCCCGTCAATGCAGGTGGCGATAAGCTGCGACCACATGCTCTGCGTGGCCCGGTCGTAAAACACGGTGTTGGCGTTCAAAAGCTGGCCTGAAGTTCCGAACGTTGTGGGAAAACGCCCGGCCATGGCGTAAAAAGCGCTGACCGTGCCCGTGAGCGGGCTGTAGGTGACGCAGAAGCCGTCCAGGGCGGAAAGGGGCGTATCCTTGCGGATGGCCGCGCCGGAAGGGTCAGGCAGCACGTCGTTGACCGCTTCGTGCCAGACCATGATGCGCTGCGGGTAAATGCGCACCAGCCCCGTGGGGTACTGGACGATGAACACCGGCTCGTCGTGCTCCATGGACAGGGAAGCGTCGGAAACGCTGAGAAAGGAAGGCCGGTATAAAGCCGGAATGGCGTCCGCGTTCACCCCGGTGCGGGTGAGCCTGTCCGTCATTTCCTTGAGCTGGTCCATGCTAAAGGTCAGGGGCGGGGGCGGCGGCACGGGCAGTTCCGCGCCCCTGGCCGCCAAAGGAAACGCGAGCAGCGTCAACAGGCAGCACAGCACGGCGCTGCGGGCGAAAAAAGATTGCGGAAAATGTGATGCCGTACGCATCTGCCGTGGCTCCCTGGCGAGTTGCGGAATCGGGCCCGCTGTGGCACACCGCTTTTTGATATAGGCTAAACAAGACGCCTGAGCAAGAAGGAGAGGGCATGGCAGATATACGCACGGTTCTGGTTTGCGGCGGGGCGGGCTACATAGGCTCGCACATGGTGCGCTGTCTGGCGGAGCGGGGCCTTAAACCCATCGTTCTGGACGATCTTTCCTCCGGGCACCCGGAAGCCGTGCAGGGGCACCCCCTCATCCGGGCCAGCCTGATGGACCCCCCGGCCCTGGAAGCCGCATTCGCCGCGCACAAGGTGGACGCGGTCATGCATTTCGCGGGCAAAATCCTGGTGGGCGAATCCGTCAACGAACCGGCCCTGTACTACGAAAACAACGTGACCGGCACCATGAACCTGCTGGCCGCCATGCGCAAAGCGGACGTGCGCCGTTTCGTGTTTTCCTCCACAGCCGCCGTGTACGGCATGCCCCGTGAGGAGCGCATCACGGAAGACCACCCCCTGCTGCCCGTGAACCCCTACGGTTTCACCAAGCTGCACGTGGAACACATTCTTGCCGACTACGCCACGGCCTACGGGCTGCATTCCGTGTGCCTGCGCTATTTCAACGCTTCCGGCGCGCACCCGGACGGGAGCCTGGGCGAATCCCACAGCCCGGAAACGCATCTTATCCCCAACATGCTGCTGGCCATTCTGGGTAAGGCCCCGGCTCTCAAGATTTTCGGGGACGACTACGAAACCCCGGACGGCACCTGCGTGCGCGACTACGTCCACGTGCAGGACCTGGTTTCCGCGCACCTCCTGGCCCTGCAAACGCTGCAAGACCCCGGCCCGGCCGCGTCCCGGCCCTACAACCTGGGCAACGGCCAGGGTTTTTCCGTGCGGGAAGTGCTGGACGCCGCCCGCGCCGTGACCGGCAAACAGGTTCCCCACAGCATGGCCCCCCGCCGGGCCGGGGACCCCCCCCGCCTGGTGGCGGACAGCCGCAAAGCCGCCGCCCAACTGGGCTGGAAGCCCGAATACCCGGAACTGGAACGCATTCTCGAAAGCGCCTGGCGCTGGCATTGTCAGCAGCGTTACTGAAATTGAAACGGGTGGGTACGCGACGCCCGGAGGAAGGCGAAAAACATCAAGATGGATCCTTCGCCGAGCTCAGGATGACGTGTGGAAAAAAGCGATTCTCCCGTACCCACCCTGAATGGGTTCCAAGGGGCGCGCCCCTTGGCGGGTGCAGGGCAGCGCCCCGCTCTCACTCTTGGATGGCTTCGACAATTTTGCCTTTTCACACCCCCATGCGCCGCAAACGCCGCCACAGGGTGGCCTGGCTGATGCCCAGGCGGCGGGCGGTTTCGGCCTTGTTGTTGCCGGCTTCCGCCAGAGTGCGCAGGATGAGGCTGTCTGTTTCGCGGTTCAGCAGCCCTGTGGGCGGG
Organism: Desulfovibrionaceae bacterium; assembly: GCA_031551765.1. Taxonomy (GTDB): domain Bacteria; phylum Desulfobacterota; class Desulfovibrionia; order Desulfovibrionales; family Desulfovibrionaceae; genus JAVBNC01. The sequence continues at coordinate 9,942 of JAVBNC010000135.1, read as the reverse complement.
GGTGGCCCAGACGTCACAGCGGCTGGGCCACCTTGGCGTTGGGGCGGGGAGGGGTGCAGGTGCGGGGCGATTTCGGCGGCGGACACGGCGGCCCCGCGCGAGGTGACAATGATGCGCTCCAGGATGTTGCGCAACTCCCGGATATTGCCGGAGTAGCCGTAGGAGAGCAATAAGTCCAGGCCTTCCGGCTCCAGCGTGGGGCCGGGGCGGTTCAGGGTTGCGGGCAGGGTGGCGAGAAAGTGCTGCGTGAGCGCGGCGATGTCTTCCGGCCGCTGGCGGAGCGGGGGGATGCCGAGGCGGAGCACGTTGAGCCGGTAGTAGAGGTCCGCCCGGAAACGGCCTTGCTGAACCAGCTGGAACAAGTCTTTGTTGACGGCGCAGATGACGCGCACGTCCACGGGAATGTTGACGCCCTGGCCGATGCGCATGACGGTTTTCTCTTCCAGCACGCGCAGCAGGAAGGACTGGAGCCGCAGGGGCATGTCCCCTATTTCGTCCATGAACAGGGTGCCCTGGTGGGCCAGCTCGAACAGGCCGGGCTTGCCGCCCTTGCGCGCGCCGGTGAAGGCGCCTTCCGCGTAGCCGAACAGCTCGCTTTCCATGAGCGATTCCGGGATGGCGGCGCAGTTGATGGCCACAAAGGGGCCGCGCCTGCGTTCGCTTTCGCTGTGTATGCCCTGGGCGAACAGCTCCTTACCCGTGCCGCTTTCGCCTTCTAAGAGCACGGTGGAGGGGCTGTGAGCGTAAAAGCGGGCGGTTTCCACCAACTGCCGGGTGACGGGGGAGGCGTGGACAATGTCCCGTAGCGTATAGGCGGCCATGTGCCCCTTGTTGTGCAGGGTATGGCGCATTTTGTGTTCCATGCTTTCCAGGTGGGCTCCGGTCTGGAGCACCGCCACCCAGCCTATGGTGCGCATGTCGCTGACCACGGGGTTCAGGGTGCAGACGTAGTGCACGCCGTTCCAGCTGACTATTTCGCCGTTCCAGTCCATGCCCCGGCGCACAGCTTCGCCCAGGCCGCTGCCTTCCACAAAACCGGCGGCCTGTTCCTGCCGGGACTGGGAGAGCTTGAAATAGCGTTCGGCGCGGCTGTTGGAAAAAATGACCGAGCCCAGAGTGTCAAAGGTGATGATGGCGTCGCGGATGGAATCCAGGGTCACAGCCAGGCGGGCGGCGGCTTCCCGCTGGTTTTTAAGCACCAGGGCCATGCGCTCGGCTTCCAGCAGGACCTGGCGCATGTTTTCCAGGTTGGCGGACAGGGGCAGGGCGCGCATGCCCAGGGTTTCCGCCTTTTCCACCACCCGCTGCCCGCCGATAACGACCCGGAATCCCGCGTCGTAGGCTTTGCGCACGCCCAGGGCGCTGTCTTCCACGCTGTATACCCTGGCCGTGAACAACTCTATGCCCAGGGCTTTGGCGATTTTTTCCGCGCCTATGAGCACGTTGTCGAAACCGACCAGGGCCACGCGGCCGGACAGCCGTTTGGCCTTGCGCATGGTGTCGATGAGATCGTACCCGGCAATGGGAATTTCAATGACGGCCAGGTCCAGTCCGGAAGAGCGCACCCTGTCCGCCATGCTGCCCCGGGCCACGATAACGCGCGTGCCGTTTTGCAGCGCGGCCCGGGCCACGTCGATGCAGTTGTCCACGTTGCAGTGTTCCACCGCGAAGGGCATGTGGATGGAAGCGCGCAGCGCGGACACCTGTTCGGCCACGATGCCGTCCGGAGCCAGCACGCAGATTTCATGGCCCATGCCTACCTCCTGATATCTTCAAAATGAACCTTTCATATTGAGCGTATTCTTTTTGAGAATATCCCACAATGCGCGCGGCTGTTTTTTTCTAATGCCTCGCGGCTAACAAGTTGTTTTTCAGAGAATTTTTTTTAATACTTTTGGCTAGATACGCTGGCATCGCTTTTGCTTTACCGCCGGGGGACGGGAGAGAGGGGTGCGGTTCGAGCGTTTTCCGGTCTTTTGAAAACAGCGCTTGGCGCGACGAGGGGGAGAGGCATGAACAGGCGACCGCCCTTCGGGAATACGCCATACGAGCGTCTGCTCTCCGCACTGCACGCCGGTTCGCAAACGGTTGCGGCCTCTCTGCTGGGTGTGCGGCCGGCCATTTTGTCGGACTGCAAGCGGCGCGGCATGATTGTGACCAGGGAACTGCTGGAGAAGGCCCGTGCTCAGGGCATAAACCCTGCATGGGTACAGAGCGGCCTGGGTTCCGTCTATTTATGTTGACAAGAAGCGCTGGGTTCAGCGCGCATTGCATCCTAACCCGCGACAGTCGCACAAGGAGGAACGTATGCCCGAGGTGAAAAGCGGCGGTATCGACGCCATGATCATCAACCCGCAAGACAATGTGGCCGTATGCCTGAAAGACATCCCCGCGAACATGGAGATCGTCGTTTCGCTGAACGGCAATCTGAGCAGGCTGAAGGCCCTGGACGCCATGGCCACCGGCCACAAGATCGCGCTCCGGGATATCCGGGCCGGCGAAAATGTCATCAAGTACGCCGAGGTTATCGGCAAAATGAAAGAAGATGTTGCCAAGGGCAGGCACATTCACGTGCACAACATTACCGACTAGAGCCGTTTACTTTTGAAAAAGTTGGACTGCTCTGTAAGGATTTGTCCTCAAATTCTTGCCGCGAGATGCTCGCAGGCGGCTTTGCCCGCCGTTAAGCAAGCACCTCAAAGCGAAAATGCTTTAGAGACCGCGTCTGAAGGGCCGCGAAGGAGCGATAATGCAAACGGAAATTCTGGGCTTTGAACGCAAGGACGGCACGGTGGGCATACGCAACCATGTGGCCGTCGTTTCGGTAATGGACAGCGTGAACCCCGTGGCGGGCAAAATTTTTGAGCTGGTTTCCGGCACCGTGCTGGTTACGGACCTGTTCGGCCGCCGCCTGGTGGGCACCAACTACGAAGTGCGGCAGCGGGCCTTCATGGGCCTGGCCACCAACCCGAACATAGCGGGCGTGCTGGTGCTGGGCCTGCACGACCCGGCCGTGGCCAACCTGCTGGAACCGCTGGCCAAGGCGGGCATGGACGTGGACGGCCTGTCCTACCAGAAATACCCCAGCCTGACGGGCATGCTGGACGCGGGCGCGCAAAAGGCGGCCAAAATGGTGCGCAAGTATTCGGAACAGCGGCCCAGGGAATTCCCGCTCAGCAAGCTGCGCATCGGCGTGGAGTGCGGCGGGTCGGACTATTCCAGCGGGCTGGCGGGCAACCCGGCCCTGGGGCATGCCTCAAACCTGCTCATGGACGCGGGCGGCGCGGTGGTGCTTTCGGAAACCGCCGAGATCATGGGCGCGGAGCACATTCTGGCGAAAGACGCCGTGTCCGAGGAAGTCAAAAAGAAGGTCTACGCCGCGGTGGCCTCCATAGAGGAAATGGCCCGGGACGGCGGGGTGCCGGACATACGCAAAACCAACCCTTCCCCGGACAACAAGCGCGGCGGGTTGTCCACCCTGGCGGAAAAAGCCCTGGGCGCGGTGAAAAAGGCCGGTTCCCGCCCCTTGCAGGACGTGCTGGAATACTGCCAGAAGCTGCCCGCCGACGCCTCGGGCTTTTATTTCATGAACACGCCGTCCCCGGCTTGTGAATCCCTGACCGGCAAGGCCGCCGGGGGCGCGCAGCTTATGGTCTTCAACACCGGCCTGGGCCAGCCCGCGGCCAACCCCGTGGCGCCCACCATAAAAATGACCGGTAACCCCCACACCGTGGCCTTGTGCACGGACGACCTGGACGTGGAAGTCAGCAGCGTGCTGACCGGGGCTGAGACCCTGGAGCAGGCCGGAGAGCGGGTGTTCCGGGAAATTATCGCCGTGGCCCGAGGCAAACTGACGGTGAGCGAAGTGTTCCGCATGACCCAGTCCACCATCAGCATACGCGGGGCCTCCATGTAGCGTCCGGACAGTGAGGAGACTATGGAACAGAACACCATGCAGCTTATCTGGCAGGGGTTCGCCAATATCTGGGCTCCGTACCATATCTTTCTTATGGTCGCGGGGGTCACGGGTGGCATTGTCGCGGGCGCGCTGCCCGGCATAGGGCCGGCTCTGGCCATCGCGCTCCTGATCCCCTTTTCCCTGGTCATGGGCACCATGCCGGGCATGGTGCTGCTGGGCGCCATCTGGTGCGGCTGCACCTACGGGGGGTCCATCACGGCCACCCTGTTCAAGGTTCCCGGCACGCCCGCTTCCATGGCCACCACCTTTGACGCCTACCCCATGACGGAAAAAGGGGAGGGCGATATAGCGCTGACCACCTGCCTGGTTTCCTCGGTTATCGGCGGGATAGTGGGGGCCGCGCTGCTGCTTTGGCTTTTCGTGCCGCTTTCCGAGGTGGCCCTGCGTTTCAGCAAGCCGGAATATTTCTGGCTCTGCGTGTTCGGGCTTACCGCGGTCAGCTCGGTTTCCGGCAAGAACATCCGTATGGGCATCATGTCCGTCCTGCTGGGGCTGGCCATCCGCATGCTGGGCATGGACCCCACTTACGGCATGCCCCGCTTCACGGGCGGGAACATCACCCTGATGCAGGGCGTGGACCTGGTTTCCGCCCTGGTGGGCATTTTCGCCTTCTCCCAGGTCCTGGAAATGAGTTCCCTGGGTGCGGCTTCCGGCGTGAACTACACGCAGCGGAAAAGCGGGGAGCTTATCCGGACGACCCTGGGCCGCATGTTCAGCCGCTGCAAGGCCACCATTGTGCGCTCGGCCATTATCGGGACCATTGTGGGCATTCTGCCGGGCACGGGCACGTCCATAGCTTCCATTATCAGCTATAACGAGGCCATGCGCTGGAGCAAAACCCCGGAAACCTTCGGCAAAGGCGAGATCGAAGGGGTGGTCGCCTCGGAAACCGCCAACAACGCGGTTATCGGCGGTTCCTGCATCCCCATGATGGCCCTGGCCATTCCGGGCTGCCCCGCGGCGGCCGTGATCATGGGGGCCTTCATGTCCCACGGCATCGTGCCGGGCAGCAAGCTGCTGGTCGAGAGCGGGGAACTGGCCTTCACCTTCATCTGGGTGCTGATCATGGTCAACCTGTTCATGCTGGTCATCGGCTTCTACATGGGGCGGCCCATAGCCAAAACCGTGCAGCTGCCGCCCTGGTACATAGCCCCCACCATTCTGCTGCTCTGTTCCATAGGCACCTATTCGGTGCGCAACAGTCTGTTCGATATCTACGTCATGGTGGGGCTGGGGCTGTTCACCTTTTTCGGCCGCAAGGTGGGCATAGCGCCCGCGCCGCTGGCCTTGGGCATGGTGCTGGGGCCGATTACCGAAGAAGCCCTCAATGCCGCGCTTGTCATGGCGCAGGCTTCGGAATCGCTGTGGCGGACCATGATCGCCCGGCCCATCTGCCTGGTGCTCATCGGCCTGACCCTGCTTTCCCTGCTCACGCCGCTGATGATCAGGAAAAAGAGCAGCCGTGCCGCCGTGCCGCAGCCAGGAGGGTGCTGACATGGACCGCAGCGTACACACGGTATTCAATGTGTTGGTTCTGGGCCTGTCCATAGCCTGCATGCTGTACGGCAGAACTTTTCAGTACCCCACCAGCGCCTACATGCTGGGCGTGTTCGGCTTGCTGGCCGCGTCCTGCGCGTTCAACCTGCTGGTTATCGCGCGCGATAAACGGGCCGGGGCCGGAACTTCCGGCAGCACCCAAGAGACCAAGCCCTTTATCGAAAGAAAAGCGGCCCTGGCCATAGCCCTTATCCTGGCCTACGCCGCCGCCACTCCGGTAGTGGGCTTCTATGCCACGAGCCTTGTGTACTTCGTGGTCTGGGTCATGTTGTTCGGTCTGCGGCGGGGCAGGGCGGAACTGTGCACCGCCCTTGGCGTGGCCGTCGCTTCAATAGTAATCGTTTACGTGCTGTTTTCGTATATGCTCGGTGTTCCCGCGCCGGAAGGGATTCTTTTGTAACCGCAAGGAGTTTGTATGCGTATACTGCTCGCTCTCAGCCTGCTGACGCTTTCCCTGGTTTGCCAGGTCCCCGCGCCCGCCCGCGCGGCGGCGTATCCTGAAAAGCCCGTCAACTTCGTGGTGCCTTTTCCGCCTGGCGGCGGCAGCGACCGTCTGGGCCGTCTGGTGGACGCTTTTCTGGACAAACACCTGGGCAAGAACTTTACTTTTGTTTACAAACCCGGCGGCGGCACCATGATCGGCACCCAGTACATGGCCACCATGCCCAAGGACGGCTACTGGATGGGCACGGTGAACACGCCTCAGATTTACAACGTCATCGAAAAGGGCGCGCCCTTCAAGCTGGACAGCTTCGACTACATCGCCCAAATGTCCTCGGAGCCCGTGGTGCTGGCGGCCCCTCCCGGCAGCCCGCTCAAAAGCGCCAAAGACTTTGTGGCTCTGTGCAAGGCAAAGGGCACCAAGGTGGCTGTGGGCATACCTTCCGGCACCAGCGGCACGGTGTGGTACGCTTCCCAGGGCTTCAAGCGCAAGGCGGGCATAGACTACACGCCCGTGCCCATGCAGGGCGGCAACGATTTGAACGCCAGCCTTCTGGGCAAGCATATCGACGCCGGGGTCGGCATACTCGGGCCCATCATGCCGGAAGCGGAAAAGCTGACCCTGCTGGCCGTTTCCGGTCCAGAACGCGTGTCCATGCTGCCCAAGGTGCCCACGTTCGCGGAACAGGGCATCCCGGTTATGGACATTGTGCGCCGCCTGTTCCTGGCGCCCAAAGGCATGCCCCCGGAACGCCTGGCCGCTCTGCGGGCCGCCATGAAAAAGGTGGCCATGGACCCCGAGTTCGAGGCCCTGATGGAAAAGAACGGCTTTCTCGTCTCCTGGGTGGACGGCCCGGAATTGGAAAAGCTGCTGAAAAAGGAAATGGAAGAAATACGCCAGTTGCCGAAATAAGCGGCCAGGATAAAGCAACAGCGCGGGCGGGAGGGCAACCTCCCGCCCGCGTTGCATTAGCGGTGGGTATTTAACCGAGTGCGGACACAGAGGAACGCTTCAAGTAACCTGTCCTGTCGGAACCCACCTGAAAGGGGTCCAGGGGCGCCAGCCCTTGGCGGGTGCAGGGCAGCGCCCTGCTCTCACTCTTAGATGGCTTCGACAAAATTGCCTTTTCAGCGCCTCACCCGCCGCACCCGCGTGTCCGCGCCCAGGCGGGCCAGTTCGGCCAGGCGCGCGTCGACTTTGGCGTACAGGGAACCGGGCGTGAAGGAGCCGTCTTTGCGCTGGCGGCCGGCGGACATGCCCGTGAGCAGTTCCATGGCCTCGCTGATGTGCTTGACCGGATGGATGTGGAACTTGCCCTTTTCCACGGCTTCCACCACTTCTTCTTTAAGCATCAGGTGGGGCAGGTTGTCCGCGGGCAGAACGACACCCTGCTCGCCGGTAAGGCCGTGGCGGCGGCAGACTTCGAAAAAGCCCTCTATTTTGCGGGTAACCCCGCCCACGGCCAGGATGTTGCCGGACTGGCTCACGGCACCGGTAAAGGCCAGCGAAAGGCGCAGCGGCACTTCGGAAAGCGCGGAAAGCAGGGCGGCCAGCTCCGCGCCGGAAGCCGAATCGCCTTCTATGCCCGCGTAGCTCTGCTCAAAACACAGGCTGCCGGTGAGCACCAGGGGTTTGTTGCGCGCGAACAGGCTGACCAGGTAGCTTTTCAGAATCAACATGGCCTTGGTGTGGATGGGGCCGCCCAGCTTGGCTTCGCGCTCCAGGTCGATGATGCCGTCGTGGCCCACGCCCACGGTGGCGGCAATCTGGTGCGGCAGGCCGAACTCGAAATCGCCGTACCAGGTCACGGAAAGCCCGTTGACCCGGCCCACGGCCTGGCCCCTGGTGTCCACCTTGATCAGCTTGCGGTCGTACTCCTCCATGAAGGCCTCTTCCACCAGGTTGACGCGGTAGGTGCGGGCGCGCATGGCGGAGCGCAGAATTTCGCCGTCCACCATGTCCTTGCCGTGCATGGAGGCTATGGCCGCCGCTTCCAGCATGATTTCCCGGATCAGGGGGAATTTCAGGGTCAGCTTGCGCTGGTCCTCGATCAGATGCGAGCCCGCGTCCACCAGGGCGGCCAGGGCTTCCCGGTCAAAGGGCGGCAGCCTGGCTTCTTCCGCTATGCGCCGGATATGGAAAAGGTAGGTGCGCACGCCCCTGGAGTCGCGGGGCATGTGCTCGGTGAGCTGGGCCTTGACCTTGAACAGCTTGCTGAAACGGTCGTCGGAAAGCAGCAGGCCTTCGTAAATATCCTCCGTGCCCACCAGGATGATTTTGAGCGACAGGGGCAGCGGTTCCGGGACTATGCCCTTGGTTTTGTTGGTGGTGTCCGCGTCCCCGGCGTCCTCGATGCGGGCTTCGCCGGAACGCAGGGCGCGCAGCAGCCCTTCCCAGGCCGCGGGGTGCTGGATCAGGTCTTCCATGCGCAGGATGAGAAAGCCGCCGTTGGCCTTGTGGATGGCCCCGGCCTTGATCAGCGAAAAGTCCGTGATCAGCGCGCCCATTTCGGATTCGCGCTCTATGCAGCCCAGAAGGTGCGCCGGGGTGGGGTGGTCGCAGATGACCAGCGGCGCGCCGCCCGTGCCCGCGTTGTCCACCAGCAGGTTGATCTCGCAACGGCCCATGGCCTCGTCCGGGTGCAGGGGCGGTTCCGGGCCGAAAGGCGGCAGCGGCGTGACGGCTCCTCCCGCGCCCTGTGCGGGCTGCGGCCCTTGCGGCGCGCTTTCGCGGGGCAGCAGGCTGTCCAAATTATCCAGAATGTGCGCCCGGATGTCCTCAAAGTGCCGTTTCAGCTCTTCCGACTTGCAACTGGCCGAAAACTTTTTCGCCAGGGGGGTAAGCAGGCGCTCCAGGGCTTCCGAAGCCACTTCTTTTTCCAGGGAGCGCTCGTCATCGAAAAAGTCCTGTTCCACCCTGCTCAGTTTGCGTACCAGGCCGCTCATGGCCTGCACCAGGCTGTCGCCCTTGACGCGCAGGTCTTTGCGTTCTTCCATGCCCAGCTTGTCGAACTCCTGTTCGCTCAGGCGTTTGCCTTCCACCAGGGGGTACAGGGTCATGCCGCCGCTGTCGTCCATGTCCAGGTTGAAACCCTGGTTCCCGGCCACGGCGTCCATCTGGCGGAACAGCTTGTCCCGCTTGTTCTGGAACTTGTCCACCAGCCCGGAACGGCGGCGGGAATACGCGTCGTTCTCAAAGCGCGAGGGCAGTTCCTTGCGCAGTTTGTTCAGCATGGCGGACATGGCCGTTTTCAGCCGCTTGCCCTGGCCCGCGGGCACCGTAAGCAGTTTGGGCGAGTCCGGGTCGTCGAAATTGTACACGTACAGAATGTCCGGCGGGGTGGGGGACTTTTTCAGGCGCGGGCGCAGAAAGTCCTTGAGCATGAAGGTGCGCCCCAAATTGGGCTCCCCGGACAAATAGATGTTGTAGCCGCTGTCCCGGATATGCATGGCCAGTTCCAGCGCCTGCATGGCCCTGGGCTGGGGCGGCCGGTGGTTGCTGCCGCGCGGAATGGCGGAACTGTCGGCCCAGGGAATACGGGCCGGGTCCAGCCGCGCCCGCAACACGGAAGCGGGAAGAGAAGACTTTTTCATGTATGTGCATGCTCCAAGAGGCAATTTTGTCGAAGCCATTTAAAAGTCGAAGCAGGGCTCGATGCGGCACGTCCTGTGCCGCCCCCTACGGGCGTCGCTACGCTCCGTGCGCAACCGCTTCCTGCGGTTGCGAAATCCCTGCACCCGCCAAGGGCTGGCGCCCCTGGACCCCTTTCAGGTTGGGTGAAAGGGGTAGTGCCTGTTCACCATTTGTATACTGACGTGAAAGGGTGAAAAAGGCAAAAGCCAAGATTCACGATATCAATCCCTCAACCGCGACCGCCCCGTAAACACTCGCAAAGTTCTTTGGAGAGGGATGGGGGTCCGGGGGAAGGGAGAACCTTTCTTTCAAGAAAGGGTCTCCCGTCCCC
>JAVBNC010000008.1:0-5713 GCA_031551765.1 Desulfovibrionaceae bacterium | reverse complement strand
TTCCCCCAGCCGCCGGAGGCCCCTACGCCGGGGGTTCCTCGCGCAAGTGCATAATCTTGTCCGTGGCTTTGAGGCCGCTGCCGGAAAGCAGGGCCACGGAGCACTCCGAGGGCTTGATCAGGCCTTCGCCCAGCAGGTTGGAGACGCCCGCTGCCACGGCGGCGCTGGTGGGTTCCACGTAGATGCCGCCGGCGGCCAGGCGCTCAAAGGACTGCCACACGGCTTTTTCGCTGACCGTGGTGAAAGCGCCGCCCGTTTCCCGCACCAGCCGCAGGGTTTCCGCGCCGCGCACCGGTTCGGAAGAGGCGATGCCTTCGGCCATGGTTTCGCCTTTCTTGATGGCCACGGGCTGGTCCTTGCCTTGTTTCCAGGCTTGGTACAGGGGGGCGCAGGCTTCGCTCTGCAGGGCGAAGATGCGCGGCATTTTGGCGATTTTCCCAGCCCGGAGCAGCTCGGAAAAGGCTATGTACGCGCCCAGGGCGAGGCTGCCCTGGCCCACGGGCACGATGACGTTGTCCGGGGCCTTGCCCAGCTGTTCGAACACTTCCAGGGCGTAGGTCTTCACGCCGTGGGCGAAATAGGCGCTCCAGTTGTGGCTGGCGTAGTAGGTGTGCGTGGCGGCCGCTTCCGCCGCGCGGGTGGTGTCTTCCCGGCTGCCGGGCACGCGCACCAGTTTCGCGCCGTAGGCCGCTATCTGCACGCACTTGCCTTCGGAGGTGTAGTCCGGCACGTAAATGTCGCAGGAAATGCCCGCCAGGGCGCAGTATGCCGCCATGGCCGCGCCCGCGTTGCCGGAAGAGTCTTCCACTACCTTTTTGACGCCCAGTTCGCGCAAGCGGCTGACCAGCACGGCCATGCCCCGGTCTTTATACGAGCCGGTGGGGCACAGCGCGTCAAATTTGAAGTGCACGGACGCGGTGCCGCTTTTCTCTTTCCACTCCCGGCGCAGCAGCGGGGTCATGCCTTCCGCCATGGTCGCGGCCGCTTCCGGCTTTTCCACGGGCAGGGACGAGGCGTAGCGCCACAGGCCCGGCAGGTCCGTCCTGGGCGAGAAATCCAGCTGCCAGCCGGTCAGGGTGAACACGCCCCCGCACGGGCAGCGCCAGAGCAGATCTTTTTCAGGGAAGTCCTTCCCGCAATCCATACAATGCAGCATGTGTCGCTCCTTGGGATGACGCCCGGGGGAAAGGGGGAACCTTTCTTGGAAGAAAGGTTCCCCCTTTCCCCCGGGCGTCCGCTTCGGATGACGGCCGGTCCGCCTTCCTGGCGGACGCGGCCTCTCACGGCGGGGTGGCGTGCAAGGCATGCCAGCCGCCGGGGAGTAATCCCCGGCTCCGCGCGCGAGTCCTTTGTTTTTCTATATCCCCGCCGCTCCTCAGCCCCGCGTCCTGCGGGGCGGGTTGTGCTGGCGCGGAGGAGAGGTTGTGCCTCTTTCGGCGGATATCGCCAAAAACAGCTTCCCCTTTTCCAATCCTTAAAAACAGCACTCGCCGCAGCCAAGCACCATTTACCTTATCCACCCTGAATGGGTTCCAAGGGGCGTGCCCTTTGGCGGGTGCAGGGCAGCGCCCTGCTCTCACTCTTGGATGGCTTCGCCAACTAAATCTCGGCTATAACGTCCACTTCCACTAAAATATTACGCAGTTCGCAGGCTATGGTGGTGCGCACGGGGTAGGGAGCGGTAAAAAATTCCGCGTAGACTTCGTTGAAGGCGGCGAAGTTGTTGAGATCCGTGAGATAGACGTTGGCTTTGACCACTTGGTCCATTGTTGCGCCGCCCGCTTCCAGGATGTGGCGGACATTTTCCAACACCTGACGGGCCTGATGCTTGAAATCCTGGGGGACGGAGCGGGTGGCGGCGTTTTCCGGCCGCTGCCCGGCCACGTAGATGCGGCTGCCGACCTTGAGGCCCTGGGAATACGGCCCGGCAGGCAGCGGGGCTTTGGGCGTGCGGATTTCCTGCTTGGTGCTGGGCATGGCTACTCCTCGTACAGCGGCAGATTTTTCTTGCGGCGCAGGGCTTTCAGCTTGTCCATAATGGACGCGGGCAGACGCAGGCCGCCCCGGCCCCGGCCCAGGGTCACGCCGTTTCTTGCCTCGCCGTGGTAATCCGAACCGCCGCTGAGCGCAAGTGCGTGGCGCGCGGCCAGGTCCACGCAGCGGCGCACGGCTTCCGGGGTGTGGTCGCTGTGGTAGGCTTCCAGGGCGTCCAGACCCTGGCGGGCGAGATCCGCTGTGAAATCTTCCAGCCATTCCGGCGGCGCGCCCAAAAGCATGGGGTGCGCAAAGACCGTGGTGGCCCCTTCCGCCCGCAGCCAGGAAAGGCCCTGCGCGGGGGTGGGCAGCGCGCGCGGCACGTGCATGGGCTTGCCGTCGCCCAGCAGGGTGGCAAAGGCTTCCTGTGTGCTTTTGGCCACGCCCTTTTGCACCAGCAGGCGGGCTATGTGCAGACGGCCCACGGATTCGCCGCCGGACAGGGCTTTCACTTCTTCGTAGGTCACGGGCAGACCGGAGGCGGCCAGCTTTTCCACCACCAGGCGGTTGCGGCCTTCGCGGGAACGGCGCAGTTTTTCCAGGGCCGGGGCCAGCACGGGCAGGTCCGGCGGCAGCCACAGGCCCAGAATGTGCGCTTCCCCGTGCGGGGTGGCCACAGCTATTTCGCAGCCGCGTATCGCTTCCAGGGGGTGGCGCCTGCCCGCTTCCACGGCTTCGTCCAGGCCGGACACGGTATCGTGGTCGGTCAGGGCCACGGCGGCCAGACCGGCTGCGGCGGCCTTGGCCACCAGGCCGGAAGGGCTGTCCGTGCCGTCGGAAGCGTTGGAATGCGTGTGCAGGTCCACCAAACGACTCATGATTGGCTCGCGGGGGAGAAAACCCTTTCCCGAGGCTGTCTCCGAAAAGGTGGATTTTGTTCCCTGGCAAAGAAAAGCCCTATTTTGAGCCAGGGATAGTACTCTTACGGTACAGCCCTGGCTCAAAATGGGGCTTTGACGCCGCCAGGGGACAAAAGACGCTTTTTGGAGATAGCCTTTAAGTAGGGGGCGGGGCAAGGCCTGTCAACCGCCCCGGCATGGTTATAATAGCGCCCCTCTTGTGGACTTTTGTTCTTGCGCTTATATGTATGTTCCGAGCCCGCGTTTTCCGCGCGGCTGAAAGGAGAAGCGCCTCATGTCCCTTGACCCGGAACTTTTGAGCATACTCGCCTGCCCCGCCTGCCGGGGCGGCCTTAGCGTGAAGGGCGCGGAAGAAGGCCTGTGCTGCCCGGCCTGCGCCGTGGTCTACCCTATCCGCGACCAGATTCCCGTTATGCTGGTGGAAGAGGCCGTGGCCCTGGCCGACTGGGAAAAAGGGCAGCGTCAAGCGCCCGCCGCACGGCCCCGTCCCGCCTGACCGGCTCCCGCAGGGAGGTTTCATGTCCACCATAGCCTTGCTGTACGACCTGCCCCATATTCTGGACCGGCTCATGGATCAGGAAGAATGCCGCGGTGTCATTTGCGCCGGCGAACGCCTGTCCCACGGGCCCTTTCCGCCCGTGCAGATCATTGAGAACGAGCGTTCCATGCAGGTGCGGGCGCTTTTGCCCGGCATTCCGCGCTCTTCCATTTCCCTGGAACTGTTGAACGGCACCCTGGTCATTGACGGCGAGCTGCCCGCCGCCACCGGCCGCTACCACCGCCACGAACGGCCCAGCGGGCGCTTCCACCGCGTCATCGATCTGCCCTGCCCTGTGGCGGAAGGCCAGGTGCAGGCCATTCTGCGCAACGGCCTGCTCACCGTGACCATGCCCAAGGGCGCGCCCTGCCTGCGCCGCAGCATCAATGTCTGCGGCCTTTCCGAGGACGGCTCATGAACGTGCGCATTCTCCGCAACAGCGAAGCCTCCCCCGGCCGCCACCGGGACCGTATCGCCGCCCGCCCGGCCATGGATCTGGTGGAAGACGGAGCCGGCCTGGCCCTGCACTGCGACGTGCCCGGCGTAAGCGCGGAGCGCCTGCACCTGCACCTGAGGGACGGCGTGCTCCACCTGTTCGGCGAAACCGGCTTCGGCCCCTCGCAGGAAGGCCGCATCCACGCGCTGGAGTTCGACGACATGGTCTACGAAGCCACGTTCCCCCTGCCCGAAGCTCTGCGCGACAGCAGCATGGAAGCCAGCCTGCGCAACGGCGTGCTCACCGTGCGCTTCACGCCCCGGCCCAAAAGCGGGCGGCGTAGCATTCCTGTCAATAAGGATTAGCTGTCGAAGCCATCCAAGAGTGGAAGCAGGGCGCTGCCCTGCACCCGCAAGGGGGGTGACCCCCCTTGACCCCGCGACAGGAGTATGGCTTCGCGCGCGGTGGGTATGACGGCGATCGCGGACACAGGGGTGGTGTTCCGGCAAACCTTCCCGTAATCTACCCTGAAAGGGGTCCAGAGCGGAGCCTCATTCCCTATACCCCGGAGGGGGCCGAAGCGAAGCGCAGGCCGGCCCGCCAAGGCCATTGAGCGCAGGGCCGGGCGTGATCCGGCTTTGCCGGTCACGCATCTTACCGGCCCTGGAGCGGATAAAAGACGGCTTCGACATTATACTGGAGACAGCATACCCATGCCCACCATCTTTTATTCCACCGGCGGCTTTGCGCAGGCGCCCGGCGCGCTTGAATTTCTGGAGCGCAACGGCTGGCGCATTGAGTCCATTTTCAGCAAGGCCGAAGTCAAGGGCCGCATCAGCCGGGACATGGTGCGGCAAACCCTGCTGGACCGCGCGCCTGACCTGGAATACCTGGTTATCGGCGTGTCCCCGATTACCCGCGCTTTTCTGGAGCGGGCGGTCAATCTCAAGCATATCGCCATGTTCGGGGTGGGCGTGGAGCATATTGACCTGGCCGCCGCCACGGACCGCGGCGTGCTGGTGACCAACGCGCCCGGCGCCAACGCCCGCAGCGTGGCGGAACTGACTTTGGGGCTTATGCTCTCCCTGGCGCGGTTCATCCCGGCCATGCACCAGAGCGTGTGCGCGGGGCAGTGGAAACGCCGCCAGGGCCGCGACCTTAGAGGCAAAACCCTGGGTATAGTGGGTCTGGGGCACATCGGCCGCGAAGTGGCGCATTTGGCTGGCTGTCTAGGCATGAAGGTTTTGGGGTCCACCCGCCACCCCAGCCCGGAGCGCGAAAAAGAGCTGGGTTTCCCCCTGCTCCCCCTGCGGGAACTGCTCCCGCAAGTGGATTTCCTGACCCTGCACCTGCCCGGCGGCGCGGAAGCTCCGCTCATCGGCGCTTCGGAGCTGGCCCTGATGCGCGAAAGCGCCTGCCTTATCAACACGGCCAGGGGCAGTCTGGTGGATCTGGACGCGCTGCATCTGGCCCTGAAAGACGGCAAGCTGGCCGGGGCCGGGCTGGACGTGTTCCCGCAGGAGCCCGTGGACGCCTCCCATCCCATTTTCCAACTGCCCAACCTGGTGGCCACCCCCCACGCCGGGGCCCTGACCCTGGACACCCAGGAGGCCGTCAGCCTGATCTGCCTGGAAGAAGCCGCCCGCGCCAAGGCCAAAGAGCGCTCCCCCCGCGCCTGCAACCCCGAGGTGTACGCGCGCTGGGGGGTGTAGAATGCCTCCGGCGGGGGGGGGGGGGGGGGGGGGGGGGGGGGGGGGGGGGGGGGGGGGGGGGGGGGGGGGGGGGGGGGGGGGGGGGGGGGGGGGGGGGGGGGGGGGGGGGGGGGGGGGGGGGGGGGGGGGGGGG
>JAVBNC010000116.1:0-19279 GCA_031551765.1 Desulfovibrionaceae bacterium | reverse complement strand
TGAGGGTTGCGAGTTCGAGTCTCGTTTCCCGCTCCACCCAAGCCTCGTTCTCCCGTACAGCAAAGGCGCTCCGGGCGGCAAGGGCCGCGCGGGAACAGCGGATTTTTGGTGTACGCGTCAGTTGTTAACGACGCCCACATAGCTCAGTCGGTAGAGCGCGTCCTTGGTAAGGACGAGGTCAGCAGTTCAATCCTGCTTGTGGGCTCCATTTTTTGCGTCCAGCAACACAGAATCAAAACGCCAGGGAGAATAGTCATGGGCAAGGAAAAATTTTCTCGCACCAAGCCGCACGTTAACGTCGGCACCATCGGTCACATCGACCACGGCAAAACCACGTTGACCGCGGCCATCACCAAGATCGCCGGCCTGCTGGGCGGCGGCAAGTTCGTGGCCTACGACGAAATCGACAAGGCCCCGGAAGAAAAAGAGCGCGGCATTACCATCGCCACCGCTCACGTTGAGTACGAAACCGCGAAGCGCCACTACGCGCACGTGGACTGCCCCGGCCACGCCGACTACATCAAGAACATGATCACCGGCGCCGCCCAGATGGACGGCGGCATTATCGTGGTGGCCGCCACCGACGGCCCCATGCCCCAGACCCGCGAGCACATTCTGCTGGCCCGTCAGGTGGGCGTTCCCTATTTGGTGGTGTTCCTGAACAAGTGCGACATGGTGGACGACGAAGAACTGCTGGAACTGGTGGAACTGGAAGTGCGCGAGCTTCTGACCAGCTACGGCTTCCCCGGCGACGACGTACCCGTTGTGCGCGGTTCCGCCCTGAAGGCCCTGGAAACCAACGACCCCAATTCCGACGACGCGAAATGCATCCGCGAACTTCTGGATGCCTGCGACAACTACATCCCCGACCCGGAACGCGACATCGACAAGCCCTTCCTGATGCCCATTGAAGACGTGTTCTCCATCTCCGGCCGCGGCACCGTGGTGACCGGCCGCGTGGAACGCGGGGTCATCAAGGTCGGCGAAGAAGTGGAAATCGTCGGTATCAAAGAGACCGTCAAGACCACCTGCACGGGCGTGGAAATGTTCCGCAAGCTTCTGGACCAAGGCCAGGCCGGCGACAACATCGGCGCTCTGCTGCGCGGCGTGAAGCGCGACGACGTGGAACGCGGCCAGGTGCTTGCGGCCCCCAAGTCCATCACCCCGCACCGCAAGTTCAAAGCGGAAGTGTATGTGCTCTCCAAAGAGGAAGGCGGCCGCCACACCCCGTTCTTTACGGGCTACCGTCCCCAGTTTTACTTCCGCACCACGGACATCACCGGCATTATCGGCCTGCCTGACGGCGTGGAAATGGTCATGCCCGGCGACAACTCCACCTTCACGGTGGAACTGATCAACCCCATCGCTATGGAGCTGGGCCTGCGCTTCGCCATTCGCGAAGGCGGCCGTACCGTGGGCGCGGGCGTTGTGTCCGAAATTACGGAGTAACTCATGCGTGTTAATATCCTGCTTGCCTGCACCGAGTGCAAGCGGCGTAACTATGCGACCTGCAAGAACAAGAAGAATACTACCGGCAGGCTGGAGCTGAAAAAGTATTGTCCCTGGGACAAGAAAGCGACGCTCCACCGCGAAACCCGGTAGATTCCATACGCAGGGCAGTAGCTCTAACGGCTAGAGCGGCGGTCTCCAAAACCGCATGTTGGGGGTTCGAATCCCTCCTGCCCTGCCATTTCTTATCTGGTCCAGAGGCGAATATGGCCGCAAAACAAACGAAAGACCTTGAACGCAACCCGGAGGGCGGCGTAACGGGTAAGTTCGCAGCCCTGTCCGAGTACTTTGAAGAGTCCAAGGCGGAGCTGAAGAAAGTCACCTGGCCCACGAAAAAAGAGGCCAGAATGACCAGTCTTGCCGTGCTTATCCTGGTAGTGGTCATGTCGCTCTTCCTTGGCGTTGTGGACCTGGGCCTTACGAAACTAGTGGAACTCATCCTCACTGCGGGTGTGTGAACATGACCGAGCACGAGCAAGAAAAGCCCAGAGCGCGCTGGTACATAGTCCACACCTATTCCGGTTTCGAGAACAGGGTGGATTTGACCATCAAGGAAATGATGCGCACCGGGCAGGATCACGGCCTGATAGAGGAAGTGATCGTGCCCACGGAACGCGTCATAGAGCTCGTCAAGGGCGAAAAACGCACGTCCACCCGCAAGTTTTACCCGGGTTACGTAATGCTGCGCATGGTCATGACCGACCATTCCTGGCATCTCATACAGTCCATCCCCAAGGTCACGGGCTTTGTGGGCGGCAAGAACCGCCCCACCCCCATGCGGGATTCCGAGGCCGAGCGCATTATCCAGATGATGGAGACGCGCCAGGAACAGCCCCGGCCCAAGTTCAGCTTTGAACGCGGGGACGAGGTGCGCGTCATTGACGGCCCGTTCAGCGGCTTCAACGGCGTCGTGGAAGATGTGAACTACGACAAGGGGAAACTGCGGGTTTCCGTCTCCATTTTCGGCAGACAAACCCCGGTGGAACTGGACTTTGTCCAGGTTTCCAAGGGGTAATTCCCGGGATATGCGCGTAAGGCTGTTGCCTCTCGCCCGGGCTTAAAGGAATACACACCATGGCTAAGAAAGAAGTAGCGAAAATCAAACTGCAGATTCCCGGGGGCATTGCCAACCCCTCTCCCCCGGTGGGCCCGGCCCTTGGCCAGCACGGCCTGAACATCATGGAATTCTGCAAGGCGTTCAACGCCAAAACCGCCGACCAGAAAGGCACGATCATTCCCGTGGTTATCACGGTGTATCATGACCGTTCCTTTACCTTTATCACCAAGACGCCCCCGGCGTCCGTGCTGCTGGCCAAGGCCGCCAAGATCGAAAAGGGTTCCGGCGAACCCAACCGGACCAAGGTCGCCAGCATTTCCATGGCTCAGGTGGACGAAATCGCCAAGCTGAAAATGCCGGACTTGACCGCCAAAGATCTGGAAGCGGCCCGCCATTCCATCATGGGCACCGCCCGGAGCATGGGAATAGACGTTAAGTAGCGCCATCATTTTTACTGCCGCGCCCGGTACATTCCAGGGCTTTTTTTCTCCGCGGCAGGAGATGTAACCGACTCAAGGAAAGCACAATGCCCAAGCATGGAAAAAAATACCGCAAGGTCATGGACGGCGTCGACGCGCAGTTTAAGCACTCCGTCGAAGACGCCGTGGCCAAAGCCCTTGCAGCCTCTTTCGCCAAATTTGACGAGACCGTGGACCTTGCCATGTGCCTTGGGGTAGACCCCAAGTACTCCGACCAGATGGTGCGCGGCGCCTGCGCGCTGCCGCACGGCCTGGGCAAGACCGTCCGCGTTGCCGTTTTCTGTAAGGGCGAAAAGGAAGCCGAAGCCAAAGCCGCCGGCGCCGACTACGCCGGTGCGGAAGATTTGGTGGCCAAAGTCAAGGAAGGCTTCCTGGACTTTGACACCGCCATCGCCACCCCCGACGTCATGGCCCTGGTGGGCCAGATCGGCCGGGTGCTCGGCCCGCGCGGCCTCATGCCCAACGCCAAGACCGGCACCGTCACCTTTGACGTGGCCGCCGCGGTGAAAGAAGTGAAAGCCGGCCGCGTGGAATTCAAGGTGGACAAGGCGGGCGTGCTGCACGCGCCGCTGGGCAAGGTCTCCTTCGGTCCGGAAAAGATTCTGGACAACCTGAAGGCCTTGCTGGAACAGGTGAACCGCTTGAAGCCTTCCGCCGCCAAGGGCACCTACATGCAGACCATGGGCATTTCCACTACTATGGGCCCCGGCTTCAAAGTGGACCCCACCCTGATCCGCAAGTTCATAGAAGGTTAGCACCAGGGGCGAAAGCCCCTTTGCTATAAACGGCAGAGGATTGGAAATTCGAGTTGAAGACAGCGGGTGGGCTTAGCCCTTAATTTCCCGCCGAGACACGATCTTTGGCTCCGTAATTTCCGCCAGGCACTGTAACCTAGGAGAGTCGCGTGAATAAAACGCAAAAATCCGCCATTATTGAAGCGCTCAAGGCGAAAGCCGGCGGCGCTTCCATTGCGGTGGTCAGCGACTTCAAGGGCATGCCGGTGGAAGAAATGACCCGACTGCGGGTGAAATTGCGCGAAAGCGAGGCTGAACTCGTTATCGTCAAGAACACCCTGGCCCGGATCGCTTTTACCGATGGGGCTCACGACGCCATTAAAGGTTCTTTCAAAGAGAACTGCGCCGTGGCCTTTGGCATGCAGGACCCGGTTGCCGTGGCGAAAGCCATGAGCGACTTCGCCCGTACCAGCAAGACCTTGAAGGTCAAGCACGGGAGCCTTGAAGGCAAAGCTCTGACCGCAGAGCAAGTCGAAGCGCTGGCCAAGCTCCCCAGCAAGCCGGAGCTTATCGCAAAGGCGCTCGGCACCATGAACGCCGTGCCCACCAACTTTGTGTCCCTGTTTGCCAACATGATCCGCGGCATGCTCTACGCCCTCAAGGCTATCGAAGAGAAAAAAGCCGCGTAGCATCCCCAAAAAGCCAAAGACCGTTAAGGAGAATCCCATGTCCGTTACTAAAGAACAAGTTGTTGAATTTATTTCCAACATGACCGTGCTGGAACTCTCCGAGTTCATCAAGGAACTGGAAGAGAAGTTCGGCGTTTCCGCCGCCGCCCCCGTGGGCGCCATGATGGCCATGCCCGCCGCCGGTGGCGCCCCCGCCGCCGAGGTGGAAGAAAAGACCGAATTCGACGTTATTCTCAAGGCCGCCGGCGCCAACAAGATCGGCGTCATCAAAGTGGTGCGCGCGCTCACCAGCCTGGGCCTCAAAGAAGCCAAGGACAAAGTGGACGGCGCTCCCTCCACCCTGCTGGAAGCCGTGGCCAAGGACAAGGCCGAAGACGCCAAGAAGCAGCTGGTGGAAGCCGGTGCGGAAGTGGAAATCAAGTAATTACCGTATTCTTCGGGTATACGGAAAAGGGCGCGGCCCAAAGCCGCGCCCGTTTCCGTACGAGCCCCCCGGCTTTGCCGGGAGATCTTTATTTTATATCCGCACGCATGGGGAAGAGCCTATTTAGCGCCCCCGCCCGGCGTGAACGTGGCGCTCAGCCCCATCTGCTCGGGCGAGAGCACCAGCAGCATCAGCGCCTCGCGCAGGGCCAGGGGCTTTTGCGGCCGCAGAGCCAGGTTCAGGGTGCCGCCCGGGGTCCGCACAAAGGAAACGCCCGCGGCAAGAGCCGTCTGTAAGGCCGGAGGGGCGCTTTGCGCCTGCTTTTCAAGCTCGCAGGCCAGGCTTTCCCTGGCGGCTCTGGGGTCTGTCCCCTCCTCTTCGGCCAAAGCGGCGAAGAAAAGCTCGGACCCTTTGAGGTCGGTGAGTTTCAGCGCAAAATCCTTCAGCCTGGCCGCATCGCCCGTGGAAGAAAGATCCAGGTCTTCCAGCTCCACGGCGCCGCTCACGTCCGCCAGGTCTTTGATGTGCAGGTTGGTCTGTTTCCGGAACACATCAATGACACCGGCGCGTTTTTTGCCGCCCAGGGAAAAGGTCCAGTCCCCGCCCAGCTCCAGCGTGGGCGGAAAAGGCCCTTTGACGCCCGCCGTGTCTTGCACAAGGCTGTTCAGCGCTTCCGCGTTCAACACCAGGCCTTCGTAACGGCAGGAAGCGCTGAGGGAAAAGGCCTTTTCCTCGCTCACGGTCCCGTTGACGGTGAAGGAAAGCGCGGTCAGGCTTTTCAGCACCATTCCGCTGTCCGCCGCGCTGAACCGCTCCAACCGCAGGTTCTTCAGGGTAAAGGACTCGCCTTTGAGAATCTCGCGCCAGTCTTCCTCATCCGCCGCCTTGGCAGCGCTTCTGGCCATAATGGCGCCGAAACCGGGAAAGGCCATCCCTTCCATGCTGACGCGCTCCACGGCGCAGAAATCCTGGCCGTCGATCCGCACACGTACACCCTGGGCGGACAAAGGCCCCGTGCGGCGCAGACTTACCTGCCGCCAGTCGCCCTGTGCTTCGTGCACTGTAACCCTGCTCCCGTCCATCACCTGCACCACGACGCTGTCGCGGTTCAGAATGGACCCGGCGTACAGGGTCTCCGCGGCCAGCAGAAATTCGCTGAGCGCCCGCAGTTCCTCTTTTCCCTTGATGGTCATTTTGGGGGCCGCCGCTTCATCCTGGCTTTCCGCGCTGTCCGGTCGCTCCGCTTTGTCCGAAAACATGCCGGGAGGCAACTTTTGCCAAGCGGCCACCAGGCGCGGCAGGTCGCCGCGCAGGTCTTCCAGGCGGTATTCGGCGGTTTTTTCCTCGTAACCAGGCCCCTGGATGGCCACCTCGCGCAGCACCAGGGCTTTGGCAAGGCGCAGGTCCTCCCCTTTGCCTCCATTGTACGCCGGGCCTTCCACAACCGCTTCCCGGGCCCGCAGCCCGTAGTTGCCGTCAGCGCTGACAAAAACGCCGTGCAGGCCGCGCAGGGTCACTTCCCTGCCGAACAGCCCGGCGTGTACGGATTCCGCGCCCAGGCTGTGCGGAGCCGGAACAGCGGCCAGAACGCGCCGCGCCCCTTCCACTGCCGTTTCCTGCATCCGGGTATTGGCGATATGCACCCCGCCTGCCAGAAGCGCGGCCAGAACTACCCCGGCCGCAAGAATTTTCTTTCCTGCTGTGAGAGCCATATGCTGCTCCTGAGCTTATTTGCCGGGCGTAAAGGACGAGGTGATGCCCAGGCTCGCGGGGTTCGCCATCACCGCCATTTGCAGCGCCGTGACCGAAAGAGGCTGCTGCGGATTGAGGTTAAAGGCCAGCGTGCCGCCGGGCTGCCGCAGGAACGCGGTAATGTCCGCGTTCAGCTTTTGCAGTGAAGGGTCGCTGAACGCGGCGCGCTGGGCTTCCACTTGGCCGGCCCTCTGCTGGCGCACGGCCTTGGGGTCCGCATCGCTCCCCAGCGTCTGCATGGTGAAGACCATGTCCACGATACCGTTGTCCGCCAGGGAAAACATGGCGCCATGCACCAGGGCGCTGCCGGGCCTTTTGGTCCGCACGCCGGAAACATCCCCGGCCATGAAGAAGCGGCCCATGCTTTTGCCGCTCAGCTCCAGCTTTTTGACGGAAACGTCGGCGCTGCCGTTGTCCTGCTTTTTCACGTAGCAGTCCACGCCCGCGCCCAGGGACAGGCGCTCCGGCAGCGAGTTCTGCACGGCGGCCAGTTCGGGCGACAGGGCCAGGAGGTCGGATCTGTTCATGTCCGCTTCCCGTACATCCAGAACCAGAGACAGGGATTCGCCCTTGGCTCCCAGGTTCATGTCGTAGTTTATGGCGGCAATGCTGAGGGGCAGCGGGCCCTTGAGCACTTTCATGTCAGTGAGGCGCAGCTTTTTCACGGCAATGGGGTCCGCCAGCAGCAGCTTGGACGGGTCCCGGCTTACCGCCGGATCTTCCATTTCGCGCAGCATTTTGGCGTAGTTGGGCAGTTCCGCCCCGTCCAGGGCGCACTCTTTCAGGGAAAAGACCGCTTCCCCGTCCAGGGCCGCCGTAAGGTTGCGCAGGTTGCCCGGCCCCAGACGGCGCAGGGAATAGCCCCTCATCTCGGAGGATTCCATGTTCATGGACAGAGTCCGCCCGCCAAAAGGCATGGCAATGGCGTACCCTTCAACTTTGACGCGGCCGATATGCATGGTTTCCAGGGCTTCCACCAGCCCGGCGAAAACTTTGACGTTCCGGGCGGCCTCGCTTTGCGCGGCGGCGTCTTTCCCGCTGCCCAGGGTCTTGCTGAATTCCGCGTATGCGGGGTAGGCCTTGGCCCACTCCTCGTAAATACGGGCGAAATCGCCCTTTATGTCCTCCAGTTCATACAGCTTCACGGAGCCGGCAATGCCCAGGCCCTTGCTGGCCGTGTTACGCAGGGTCAGGGTTTTGGCCGCCTGCACGTTGCCCTGGCCCTTGCGGAAGGCCGAAAGGTTCAGACCGGTGACGTCCGCGCGTTCCACGGTGCCTTCCAAGTCCCCTTCCGGGCTTTTCATGCCCCCGCGCACCCCGGTGATGGTGGCGGAACGGCTGAAAGCCTCCACCGTCACCGTGTCCGCTTCCAGATAATAGGGAGCGGGCACGGAAGCCATGGCCGAACGGATATCCTTGACCATCTTCTGTTCATAGTATGTTTTGCCGATGTAGCCGCCCACTGCGATCAGGGCCGCGATGCCGGCGATAATTCCCAGCAGCTTTTTATTGGAGCTTGCCATTCGCTTCTCTCTTTTTCCGTACAAGGTTACAACAGAGCCGTATTGAACATGATATGCTTCCAACCGGGCGTTTACCGTCCGGCCGGGGCGCCAGTATACGCCGAACCAATTTTTCCACCAGTCTTTCCACTGCCGCCCCGCCCGCTTGGGAAAGGGGCGCGGCCTCTCCGTCTTGACCCCCCGGCGCGGACAGGGTAGACAACTCTTTTACGCTATTTCTTTCTGACGAGGCAACCTTGCCCAGCGAATCCGATCTTCCTCTCCGCCACATCGCCGTCATTATGGACGGCAATGGCCGTTGGGCCGCCAAACGGAACCTGCCCCGCAGCGAAGGACACCGCGCGGGCACGGAAGCCGTGCGCGCGCTGATTACCGAGTGCCGGTCTCTGGGCCTGCCTCACCTCACATTATATACCTTTTCCAAGGAAAATTGGGGACGGCCGACCGAGGAAGTGGGCTTTCTGTTCGACTTGCTGGTGCAGTTTCTGACCAAGGAACTGCCGGAACTGATGCGCCGCGACATACGCCTCGCGCTGCTGGGCGAGGCGGAAGCCCTGCCCCTGGCGGCCCGCAAAACCTTGCTCCACGCCTGCTCCAAGACCGCGAACAATACGTCCATGACCCTCAACCTGGCCCTTAACTACTCCGGCCGGGAAGAAATCGCCAGGGCCTTCCGCCTGCTGGCCGCCCGGGGGGGGCCGCCGGAAAGCGTTACGCCCGAACGAATTGCCGAACACCTGTACACGGCTGGCCAGCCGGACCCGGACTTGGTCATCCGCACCAGCGGGGAGTTGCGCATCAGCAACTTTCTGCTGTTCCAGACCGCGTACAGCGAATTCTATTTTACCCCCACCCTCTGGCCCGACTTCACTCCGGAAGAACTGCACCGCGCCATTGACGATTACGCGGGACGCAGCCGGCGCTTCGGGAAAGCCGGCGAGGCCCGCTCATGAAATGCACCCTCCCGACCCTGCAACTCAGCGCGCACCTGCCGCGTATTCTCACCGGCCTGTGCCTGGCCGCCGTGCTTGTCGCCTGCCTGCTCACAGGCGGGGTGGCTTTGTATCTGCTGATCGTGGTGGCCAGCCTGGCGGCGCTGCTGGAGTTTTTCTGCCTGTTCTGGCCGGGCAGGACCCGCCTGTTCTGGAAAATTCTGGGGCTGGCCTGCGGCTACGGCATTATGCACGCGGTCATGCCCGCGCAGACCGCCAAAACCGTGACGGAAGCCACAGGCCTCTTTTTCCGGCCCCAGGTCGCCACCGTGCTGTTTTTCGCCTTTGCCGCGGCAGCCGCCTCCTTTCTTATGGACTACGGGCGGGGCAACGATGCCGCCAGTCTGGACAAGCACGCCATTCTGCCTCTGGGGCTGCTTTACGTTTCCTGCAGCATGGCCCTGGCCCTGGGGCTCAGCGTGCGGGAACAGTTCCTGGTGGTGGTGGCCGCCGTCTCTTCCGACACTTTTGCCTATTATGCGGGCTGCATGTGGGGGAAGCACAAAATTTGGCCCAGAGTCAGCCCCAAAAAAAGCTGGGAAGGCTCCATCGGCGGCTTTTTCGGCTGTATGCTGCTCACCGCGCTGCTGGGCGGGGCTTTTTTCGGTTTCGGCAAGCCCGGCGGGCCGGTTTCCCTGCCCCACGTCCTGGCCTGGCTGGGCATGGGCATGTTCCTGAACGTCGCGGCTCAGTTGGGCGACTTTTTTGAGTCCGCGCTCAAACGTTCGCGTAACGTCAAGGATTCCAGCATGCTGCTCCCCGGTCACGGCGGGGTGCTGGACCGCATAGACAGCATGCTTTTCGCCCTGCCGGCCTACTGTTTCGCCAAAATGGCGCTGGACAGCTGCCTGCCCTCGTACCTCGTGCCATGATCCGCTACATCTCCAGCCTGCCGGACTCCCTCCCGGCCCTGCCGCGCGCGCTGGCCATTCTGGGCAGCACCGGTTCCATAGGCGTCAGCGCGCTGCGCGTGGTGGACGCCTGCCCCGGCTCCTTCAGCATCGCGGCCCTGGCCGCAGCCCGCAACGTCACGTTGCTGGCCGAGCAGGCCGCTGCCTACCGCCCGCCTTTTCTGGCCGTGCTGGACGAAGTTGCCGCCCGTGAACTCGCCCGTCTGCTGCCCGCAGGCTACAGCCCGACTATTCTCACCGGGCCGGAAGGCTACGCGGCCCTGGCTTCCCTGGACGAGGCGGACTGCGTGCTTTCCGCCCAAGTGGGCGCCGCCGGGCTGGCCGCCACGGAAGCCGCCACCCGCGCGGGCAAGCTCGTGGCCCTGGCCAACAAGGAATCCCTGGTGCTGGCAGGGGACCTCATCCGCGCCCTGGCCGCGAAGAGCGGGGCCGTCATTCTGCCGGTGGATTCTGAGCACAACGCCATTTTCCAGTGCCTGCGCGGCCGGGAAGACAGCGTGAGCCGCATCATCCTCACCGCTTCCGGCGGTCCTTTCCGGGGAAAAAGCCCGGAATTTCTGCGCGGCGCGACCCCGGAACAGGCTCTGGCCCACCCCAACTGGCGCATGGGGCCGAAAATCAGCATTGATTCCGCCACCATGATGAACAAGGGCCTGGAAATCATCGAAGCCCACCACCTTTACGGCCTGCCGTCCGAGCGCATTGACGTGCTGGTGCACCCGCAGTCCCTGGTCCACTCCCTGGTGGAGTTCCACGACGGCGGCCTGCTGGCCCAGATAGGACAGCCGGACATGCGCCTGCCCATTGCCCACTGCCTGGCCTGGCCGCACACCCTGGACAGCGGCGCGCCGCGCTGCGACCTGGCCCGCGCCCCGGCCTTGACCTTCGAAGAGCCTGATGTATCTTTATTCCCGTGCCTTACGCTCGCCCGCCAGGCGCTGAGCAAGGGAGGCGGTCTGCCCGTGGTGCTTAACGCGGCCAACGAAGTGGCCGTGGCCCGCTTTCTGGAAGGGGACATCCCTTTCACAGGCATTGCAAACCTTGTGGAGCGCGCCCTGGAGCGGCACGAGGCGCAAAGCGGCCCGAACGCCCGCGCGCCGCGGACGTTGGAAGAAATACTTTCCCTGGACCGGGAGACGCGGCATCGCGCGGGTGAATAAGAAAATACCTCCGTCGGCCAGGGAAATGATTCTCCTGAATCCTGCGGCAGGGGTTGAATATCTAAGCAGTGGCGATTACGTATAGGAAGATATGAACGGCATTTCCCCAGACAGCTTTTACAGCGTCGCGGCCGTGGTGCTGGTGCTCGGCGGGCTCATCTTCATCCATGAGCTAGGGCACTTTGTGGCGGCCAAATGGTTCCGCGTCGGTGTGAAGACCTTTTCCCTCGGCTTCGGCCCCAAGCTTTTTGGGTTCACCCGCAACAATACCCAGTACCAGGTGGCGGTTCTGCCCCTGGGTGGTTTTGTTTCCATGGTGGGCGAGCAGGATCCGGCCGATATCCCGGCCCCCTTCACGCAAGCGGACAGTTTTGCCCTGCGCCCCGCCTGGCAGCGCCTGATCGTGGTGGCGGCCGGGCCGCTGTGCAATTTGTTCCTGGCCTGGCTTTTGTACACGGTCTTGTTCATGAGCCAGGGCCAGAACTACCTGCTGGCGGAAGTGGGCAGCGTGCAGCCCGGCACCCCGGCCATGGCCGCGGGCATTCAGGCTCACGACCGCATTGTGGCCTTGAACGGCAAACCAGCCGAACGCTGGGACGACCTGCTTGCCGCCGTCATGGCCAGCGAAGGGCGCGAGCTGACCCTGACCGTGGACCGGGGCGGCGTGGAGCACGAAATCAGCGTCACCCCCGCCCCCATGGAACGCAAGACCCTGTTCGGGGAAACCAAGCGCTCCTGGGGCATCGGGGTTATCGCCTCCATGGCCACGGGGCACACGCGGTTTTCCCCGCCGGGCGCCGCCGTGCAGGCTCTCAAACATTCCTGGCTGATCACCAAACTTATCGGCGAAAGCGTGGTCAAGCTCTTCGAGCGCGTGGTACCGCTGAACAGCCTGGGCGGCCCCATCCAGATCGTGCAGGAAATCCACACCCAGGCCCAAAGCGGCGGCCTGGTGGGCGTGCTGCTTATCGCGGCCTTTATCAGCCTGAACCTGGGCCTGCTCAACCTGCTGCCCATTCCGGTGCTGGACGGCGGCCACATTCTGTTCATGCTGGTGGAAATCGTGCGCGGCAAACCCGCGCCGGAGCGGTTCATGGAATTCACCACCCGCATCGGCATAGCGCTGCTGCTCGCGCTGATGCTGTTCGCCACGTACAATGACCTCTCCCGCTGGCTGGGCGGCCCTTCGTAATGAGCGATTCCCTGCTGCTGGTTCTTAACGCCGCGGAAGGCAGGCTGCAGTTCCTTCTCGCCCGCCTGGACGGGGAAGGCGGCCCGCCCCTGTTGCTGGCCGCCCAGGACTGGCACGCGCCCTCCCAGGGGGCGGAACTGCTCACCCCGGCCCTGTCCCATACGCTGGAGCGGCTGCGCCTGTCCCCACGGCAGATCAGCCGTATCGCCTGCGTGCGCGGGCCGGGTTCCTTTACCGGGCTGCGCCTTGCCCTGTCCACGGCGGCCGGGCTTTCCCGCGCCACAGGGGCAGCCCAGGCGGGCCTGGACTATTTGCCGCTGCTGGCGGAACAGGCTGCCCGGCTTTATGCCCCCACGCGCTTTTTGCGGGAACGCACCTTGTGGGTCTGCACCCACGCCCGGCGTAACCTGGTCCACGTCCAGGGTTTTAGCGTGGACGAAACCACGGCCGGTGAAAGCCGGGACGCCCTGTCCCTGGCCCCCCCCGCCGTTCTCCCCGTGCAGCCGGAAGCGGAGGGCGCCGCCTCTCTCGCGCCCTACATCCACGAACACGGCGCGGGCGACCCTGTTTTCGTGGGCAGCGGCCGTACACGAAATTACGACGCTGTACGGGAACTGTTCCCGGACGCCGTGCAGCTGCCCGGAACCCTGGACCACCCTTCCCCCGCCGCCCTGCTCCATGCGGCCCACCACGCCATGTACAGCACGTCGGATATCGCCCCTCTCTATATACGCGCCAGCGATGCCGAGGAAAACCTGCCCCGCATCGCCGAAAAGCTCGGCCTGGACCCCCGTGAGGCGGAACAGCGCCTGCAGGAACTGACTCACGCGTTCATGCCGCAACGGCAATAGCCTTTCCCCTGCCCCTTTCCTTGCACCCCATACGCTAAAGCCTTTCGGCCCGCTGTCGATAAGACTTGTAGCCGGAAAATTTCGCCCCTTGCGCTGGCACCCTTGTTGCATGAATTGCGTGGGACCACCCTCATTCAGTAGTGCGAGGCAAAATTTTCCAGCAAGAGAGTAGCGCCATGGCTGACTATTTATCAGGCTCCATCCACTTCACCGGGCTCGGCAACGGCACGGACTTCGACACCATGATCTCTCAATTGAAAGAGATTGAGATGATGCCGGCGAAGCGTCTGCTCAAGTGGAAAGCGGACTGGCAAAAGCGCGTGGACGCCTTTCAGGAAGTGCGCGCCAAACTGGTGGATTTGAAGACCGCCGCTGAAAAAATGAACAGCGTGGAGAAATTCCTGGTCAAAACCGCGGAAAGCTCCGTCTCTTCCGTGGCCAGCGCCGTGGCCAAAAGCAACGCCCAGGCAGGCACGTACAGGATCGAGGTTGACCAGGTGGCCACCAACTCCTACTGGAGCATGAGCACGGGTTTTACCGACGCCAACGTCGTGATTAACAGCTCCGGCCAGACGAAAAACTTTTCCTACCAGTATAAGGGCAAGAGTTACGACGTGAGCGTGCCCAACGGCACCACCCTGAAAAGCCTGGAAAACCTCATCAACAACGATACCAAAAACCCGGGCGTCAAGGTTTCCCTTATCAACGCCGCGGGCGGCTATACTTTTCAGATGCGCGGCATGGACACGGGCACGGATAACGCCCTGTACATCACCCAGGCCGATTTCAACGGGTTTACCACCGGCGGGGCCGCGTATGCGCCGTATACCGCCCAACACAACACCAGCCTCACTTCCCCGACCGCCGTGATAAACACTTCCGGCGCGTTTACGTATCAATATACGTATAACGGCCAGACCCGTTCGCTCAACATGGCGGCCGGGGCAACGCTTGAGGATCTGAAAAACGCCATCAACAGCGATTCCGGGAACCCGGGCGTCACGGCGGATCTGGCTCTGAACGGCACAACCTATTCTTTGACCCTTGAAGGCGATCCGGCTCTGGGCGGCTCGCCTATTACATCGGTTGCCGACACCACGCTCACGCCCGGCCTTGGCGCCCTTGTCTCCACGTATACCCCTTCCGGCGACCCCGGGGGCGGCTGGCACGTGCAGCAGAGCCAGAACGCCAGGTTCCGCATCAACGGCTGGCCCGTGGACTACATGGAAACCAGCAGCAACACCATCAGCGACATGGCCGAAGGCATGACTTTTACCCTCAAGAACGAAGGCAGCACGGTCATTACCGTCGCCACGGACAAGGAAAAGGTAAAGGAAAACGTCCTGTCCTTCATAGAAGCCATCAACAGCGTGCGTTCCACCATTCTGGAACTGACCAAGTACGACGAAGCCAAGACGACCTACTCCCAGGAAGTGGCTACTTCGCTTTATGAAATGCAGAAGGGCTCCATTCTCACCGGCAACTACGGGGTGCAGCTTTTGTCCTCGCAGCTCAAGCAGGCCACGGCCGGCACGCCCAAGGGTTTCACGCCGCTGGTGGAAAACATACTCGGCGACGGCAGCTCTTTCTGGACCGGGGATATTTTCTCTTCGCTCTCCCAACTCGGCATCAAAACCATGGCCGAAGGGCAAAGCGGCTCGGCCAATTTCGGTTTGCTGGTGCTGAATACCGACCCGGACCTGCCTACTCTGGACAAGGTGCTGGACGTGAACCCGGAAGCCGTGGCGGAGTTTTTCGGCGCCACCAACCAGGGCAAATCCGATTCCCCCGACTTCAGCTTCAGTTCGCAAGTTACCAGCATAACCAAGCCGGGCATTTATAACGTCAGCTACACGGTGGATTCCAGCGGCGCAGTCACCGGCACCATCAACGGCAAGGCGGCCAAGTACAACGCCGAAACCGGCGAACTGGGTATTGTGCACCAGGGACCGCAGAGCAACAGCGGCGCGGCAAGTGCCACGTTCCTGTCCGATAACTCCGTGAACGGCGATTACACCGTCAACGTCGCAAACAAAGCCGTAGCGACCACGGTGACCCTGGAAACCGGCATGGCCAGCGCCTCGACCCCGCTCAACACTTCCGGCGCGGCCCAAACCTTTGCGTATACCTATAACGGCACTACCCACACCGTCTCGCTGGGAAACAACGAAAATCTCAAGGATCTGGCCGCGCGCATCAACTTCAGCAAAAGCAACCCCGGCGTGAAGGCTTCCGTGGTGGAAGACAGCGGCACTTTTAACCTGGTCCTTACCGGCGCCACCGGCCTGGCCAACACCTTTGGCAATGCCATTACCACCAACATCAGCGCGTTGAGCAGCAAAACGCAGTGGGATGCCAATCAGGCGGGCGATGACGCCAGGTACACCATTACCAACAACAGCACGGTACCTCCGCAAACCACAGGAACGCTGACTTCCGCCAGCAATACCGTTACCCACAGCAGCGCGCCGGGTCTGGTTTTCACGCTCCAGGGCGCGGGTACGGCTCGCATTACTTCTCAAAAGTACAACGACGCCGACGGTGTTTACGTCCGACTCGACAGCCTTGCCCAGGGCACGCACAGCGGCAACGTGCGCATCAAGCAGGGCAAGGTCAACGAACTGCTTAGCATGCTCAACGGCCCCGCGGGCAAGCCGGAAGAAGGCATGCTGGGCAAGAACGGCGCCCTGGGCATTCTGGACCGGAACTACAAGACCATCATGGACAACATCCAGAAAAAGGTGGAGCGCGAGGACGCCCGTATCGTGAAGTGGGAACGGCTGACCCGCCTGCGCTTCGCCCGGCTGGAAGCCACCCTCAGTACTTACGACAACCTCAGCAAGTCCACTGAGTCGCAGATCAAACAGCTAAACAGCAACAGCAGCTAACGCGGATCCGCCATCAGGAAATCACGCGGTAAGGAAGATTCATGCAACGCGCAGCACAAGCTTATCTGGAAACACAGGTCACCACGACCTCGCAAGGCCAACTGCTGGTCATGCTCTACGACGGGGCCGTCAACTTTCTGGAACGGGCCAAAGAACGCATGGCGGCCAAAGACTATGCGGGCAAGGGCAACCTTATTTCCAAGGCGCTGGACATACTCAACGAGCTGGACAGCTCCCTGAACGCGGACAAGGGCGGGGATCTGGCCGACAGGCTGCACCAGCTCTACTTTTACTGCTCCAAGCGCCTGTTCACGGCCAACTGCAAGATGGACCCGGCCCCTATTGACGAGGTGATCAAAATTTTGGGCGGCCTGCGCAGCGCCTACGCCCAGATCATGGACCAGCCGGAAGCCGTGGCGGCGGCCGCCCAGGCCGCGGCCGCCCAGCGCAGCGGCGCGGCCGTGCCCTACAGAACCCCTGCGGGCGGCGGCACCGGCACCGTGGCCACGCCCGCGGCTTCCGCGCGGGCATGGGGCGCCTATGCCCAGCAAAGCGCTCCGCAATCCGTTCCAGAGGCTCCCGCTCCGCAGCCGAAAGAAAATGCCTGCGAGCCGGAACTGCCCGTGGCGGAAGCCCTGCCCGCTCCGGAACCGGAAGCCCGTCCACTCGAGTTCGTGGATGACGCGACCCTTGCCGCCACGCCGCCCCCGGTTTCCCGGCGCATGGCCGCTTCCGCCCTGTACGGCAAGTTTGCCGCGCACAAGTAAAAAAATCGTGCGAATGACCCAAAAGGGGATGGAAGTATCACTTCCGTCCCCTTCCCGCTTGATTTGCCCGCCGCACATCTATACTATCTGATCCCGGCACTACGCCGCCGCGCCGCCAGGCGTTCCGGCGCGGAGCCGCCAAGGAGTTCAGATGCTGATCCGTTGTCCCGCATGCGAGCACGCCCGTACGGTTGCCGCTGATAAAGTCCCTGCCAGAGCGGAATTCGCCACCTGCCCCAAATGCGGGCACAGGTTCCGTTTCCGCGCGCTTGCCCCGGACGAGGAAACTCCGGCCGCCAGCGCTCCCAACATACACAAAGATATCTGGGACGCGGTGGATTCGCTGCAGGAACGCTGGCAGGGCAAGGAGGCCCCCCGGGAGGACAAACCCGAGGAAAAGGAACGGCGGCGCGACGCCCCTCCCCGCCGGGAGCGCGAGGAGGAAGACCGGGAAGAACGCCCCGTGCGCGACCTGGGCCGCCTGGAAGAGCGCGAGACCCCGCCCGATGAAGAAGACCGCGACGAAGAAACCCAAGACCAGGACTGGGGGGAGCCAAGCCCCGTGCCCTGGGAGCAGCCCAGGGAACTGGGGTACCTGACCAGCTTTTACCACACCATGCTGATGGCCCTGCTCAGCCCGGCCCGCTTTTTTTCCAGCCTTACCCCGGCCATGCCGCTCACCCCGGCCCTGTTTTTCTACGTGCTGTTCGGCATGTTCCAGTACGTGTTCGACACGCTCTGGCTGCAGATCACCCTGCGCATGGTCGGCCCGGAAACCCTGGCCAACATTCCCCCGGCCATGCTCCAGGCCACGGATGTTTCGCGCATCCCCACGGCGCTGCTGGTCTCTCCCTTTTTGCTGGCCCTTTACCTTCTGATAACCGTGTGGCTGGTGCATCTCACCATGCGCTTCATGGCGCCGGGCCGGGCGCATTTCGCCCTGACCTTCAAGGTCGCGGCCTATGCGGCTTCCGCCCTTGTGCTCACGGCCGTCCCCTTTCTGGGCCCCCTGCTCGGGCCGTTCGGCTACTTCACCACACTGATCGTGGGCTGCCGCTACGCTTACGGCTTAAGCTGGGGCAAGGCCTTTTTCGGCCTTTTCCCGCTGGGGCTGCTGGTCCTGCTGCTGACGGCCAGCCAGTATATGCCCGGGCACTAAGCGCGTCCTTTTCTGGACACTTTCAATATGCATCCGCTCTAGGGGCTGTTCACACTACGAGGATTTTTGTTCTCTGCCAAGGAAGAAAGGCTTTTTATGGAGGGAGTGTACTCTTATGGTACGCGACCGGAATAAAAAGCCTTTCTGACGCGGGCAGAGGGCAAAAAGACCGTAGTGTGAACAGGCCCTGACGCATTCAGGCATATTTCTTGCTTTGTGGTTCATACCGGGAAGCGCGTCGACATTTCGACGCGGCGAACCCGCAAGTCATCCCATGAGGACACCATGAAGCGCGTACTCTTTTTCTTGTTTTTTCCCCTGCTGCTCAGCTCCTGCGCCACCCTGGACACGGCGGGCGACCATACCCGCTTTGAACTGGCCGGCGACCGCACCGTATACCGCGACCAATGGACCCGCCGCGACCCGCCCCTGGTCTACGTGCGGCCGAAGGACGCCGCCGGAGCCGACCTCAGCGCGCTGTTCGTGCCTTTCCGGGTTACCCAGCCCATCACCAACCCGGAAATAGTCGGCTACTCGGAAGCCCGCACCGTCTGGCAAACCTGGTTGTCCATGGAGCTGTTCCCGGCCATGGAATTCTCTTCCGACCTCGGCCCCTACCGCAGGGACAGGGCCCTGGCCATGGCCCGCAGCAAGGGCGCGGATATCGTGGTCGGCGGTTTTGTGACCTACTATTTCGCGGGCGGCACCGCGGGCAACAGCCAGGTGGCCCTGCAGGTGGAAATCCACGACGCCCGCTCCGGCGAGCTGATCTGGTCCATGGCCCAGTCCGCCCTGATGCCCGCCAGCGAAACCAACGACTTTCTGCTCTTTGCCACTAAAACCCGTCTGCCTTCCGATCCCATTTACGTGCTCACCAAGGTCATAGCCCAGGACATGGGCGCGGTGATCCGCGCTTCCCTGAACCCCGCCTCCGTCACCCGGTCCACGGGCCTGAAAAAGTTTGACGAGGACGTGGCCGGGTCCATGCGCGGCCGGGACAGGCCCGCACCTGCCACATCCAGGCCCCCGGTTGCGAAGGAACAGCCTTCTTTCTAGACGGGGAAATGCCTCCGGCGGGGGGGGGGGGGGGGGGGGGGGGGGGGGGGGGGGGGGGGGGGGGGGGGGGGGGGGGGGGGGGGGGGGGGGGGGGGGGGGGGGGGGGGGGGGGGGGGGGGGGGGGGGGGGGGGGGGG
>JAVBNC010000067.1:0-18401 GCA_031551765.1 Desulfovibrionaceae bacterium | reverse complement strand
AACATCAAGGTGGCGGACAGGCTTTCGGAAGCCGTCACCGTGAAGTTGGGACGAACGCGAATGGTGGGCATGAACGGGTCGACGGTGCGGCCGTCGCCGTGGTCTTTGTCATACATGGAGCGGTTGCCGTGATAGCCGAAGTTGATGTCCCACTGGCCGGTGGCTTTGAAATCCACGGCGGAGGCGACACCGGACAGGGCCATCATCATGGCGCCGGCGAGAGCCAGTACTTTAAAAGCTCGCATATCCTTCCTTCCTTGTTATGCGAAGTCCATATGGAAAAACCTGCCGGGCCTTCCAAAACCCGGAGGCGGCCACCTTGTTCCCGCGAAGCGCCCCGCGTCGGTCTCGCGAAGGCTCCGCGCCGCTTACGCGGCCTCTTTCCCGTGGGGCTGGCGGCATTTCTTTCCCTGCGCCGCCCTCTCCGGGGAGAGTTTCAATTTTTGTACCAGCGCTGCCGTGCGTTTCCGCCCATAAAACGTAGGTACAATATGGCGTTTTTTTACGAGGAAAACTGTAGTTAGTCAAGGAGCTTTCCCGGAAACAAAAGAAAAGCCGGAAAATATTTTCCCGGCTTTTTTCCGTGCGCAACAGTTTTTTCGACTTTTTCTAGAGTCC
Source organism: Desulfovibrionaceae bacterium (assembly GCA_031551765.1). GTDB lineage: Bacteria > Desulfobacterota > Desulfovibrionia > Desulfovibrionales > Desulfovibrionaceae > JAVBNC01. Next base: position 17,783 of record JAVBNC010000067.1, on the reverse strand, counting down.
AAATTTTTTTACGAAATGACGCTCCCCGGCGGCACGGCCTCGGAAACCGTGAGCAGGCGCAGCCCTTCCGGCCCGGAAGCGGTGAGCAGCATGCCCCGGGACTCCAGCCCGCGCAGCATGCGGGGGGCCAGGTTGGCCACCACGCAGACTTGCCGGCCCACCAGGCTTTCCGGCTTGAAATGCGCCGCAATGCCGCTGACGATCTGGCGGGGTTTGCCTTCGCCCAGGTCTATATCCAGGCGCAGCAGCTTGTCCGCGTTGGGGTGCTGTTCCGCCGCCAGCACGGTGCCCACCAGAAGCTCCAGCTTCTGGAAATCCGCGTACTCGATCTGGCCCTTGGCTTCCGGCTGGGCCGGGGCCTTGGCTTTTTCTTTGGCAACGGGAGCTTCTTTTGCCGGGGCCGGGACGGCCTTGGCCGCTTCCGCCTTGGTGTCCACGCGGGGGAAAAGGTTGGAGGCCTGGGCCAGTTCCGTGCCCGGCTCCAGCGTGCCGAAGCCTTCCAACTCGTCCGCAAGGCGCACGGCGCTCACGTCCACCTTGCAGCCGAGCTGCTCCAGCAAAGTCGACGCGGCCTTGGGCATGACCGGCAGAAGATGCAAAGCGATTTTGCGCAGGCATTCCAGCAGGGCGTACATGACGGCGTTCAGCTTGGCCGTGTCGCCATTTTTGGCCAGGGTCCATGGCGCGGCGCTGTCCACGTATTTATTGAGGGCGCGTACCAGTTCCCACAATGCTTCCAGAGCGGCGGAAAAACGCACGGAACCGAACAGGGTCTGGAAGTTGGCCAGGGACGCGGCGGCCAGTTCCCGGATCCGCTCTTCTTCCGGGCCGCCCGTGCCCCTGTCCGGCACCTTGCTGCCGTGGTACTTGCCCGCCATGCCCAGCACGCGGGAATACAGGTTGCCCAAGTCGTTGGCCAGGTCGGCGTTGAGCCGGGCCACCAGGGCTTCTTCGGAAAAGTTGGCGTCGTTGCCGAAATGCATTTCCCGGAGCAGGAAATAGCGGAACGCGTCTATGCCGTAGCGGTCCGCCAGGTCCAGCGGTTCCGCCACGTTGCCCAGGGACTTGGACATTTTGGCGTCGCGCATCAGCCAGTAGCCGTGCACGTTGAGGTGCCGGTACGGCTCCAGCCCGGCGGCTTTGAGCATGGTGGGCCAGAAAATGGCGTGGGGCTTCAGAATATCTTTGGCGATCAGGTGTTCCCCGCCGGGCCAGAAGTGCTGGAAGCGCCCTTCCGGCCAGTCCAGGGCGCTGATGTAGCTGAGCAGCGCGTCAAACCACACGTAGCACACGTAGTTGCCGTCAAAGGGCAGCTCTATGCCCCAGGTGAGGCGGCTTTTGGGCCGGGAGATGCACAAGTCCTCCAGCGCGCCGGATTCCAACAGGCTCAGGACTTCCGTGCGGTAGCGCTCCGGCCGGATAAAGTCCGGATTTTTCTCAATGTGCTCGCGCAGCCAGTCCTGGTACTTGGACATGCGGAAAAAGTAGTTTTTCTCGCTGATGTATTCCGGCTTGACCTGGTGCTGGGGGCAGAGGCCGTCTTCCGTCAGTTCCTTTTCCGTATAGAAGCGCTCGCAGCCGTAGCAGTAATGGCCGCCGTACTCCCCGAAGTAGATGTCGCCGGCGTCGTAGACCTTTTGCAGGAAGGCCCGCACGGCTTTTTTGTGGTGTTCTTCCGTAGTGCGGATGAAACGGTCCGGGATGAGCCCCAGCCGGGGCCACAGGGCGCGGAATTCCGCACTGATGCTGTCCGCGAAAGCCTGGGGTTCGCACCCGGCCTTTTCCGCCGCCTGTACGATCTTGTCGCCGTGCTCGTCCGTGCCGGTGATGAAAAAGCTCTCCCGGCCCATCAGGCGCTGGAAGCGCACCAGGCTGTCCGCCACGATGGTGCTGTACGCGTGCCCCAGGTGGGGCTTGGCGTTGACGTAATAAATGGGGGTGGTCAAAGAAAAAGGCTGCACGCTGGCTCCTGCGGGCTAGTCGTTCTCGCTGTTCGGGCCGCTGCTTGAGCCGCCGTCTTTCCCGTTCCGGCCCTGTTCCGGGCCGGAACGGCGGGGCGCAAGGCCGAAAATGGAACTGTCCTCAACATCGTCAATGGGCAGGTCGACCACGTCGTCCGGCGGGGCCAGGGGCGCTTCCGCCTGCCGCTCGGGCCGGGGAGTCCCGCCCCTGCCGGGATGCCCGGCGCCGGGGCGCTCTCTGCGCCGGCCGCCGGGGGTATCCTGCGAAAATTCCGTGTCCGGGGCGGGGCCGCGCTCGTCCTCAGGGCGCCGGAGCGGCCGCTGGTCCGTGCGCTGGTCAGCACGTGAGTCCTGGCGTGAATCCGGGCGCCCGCGCTGCCTGCCGCCTTCCCGGCCCTGGCCTTCCGCCGGAGCCGCGCCGTTCTCGCGTTCCGGTCGGTCGCGTCTGGGGCCCCGGCCGCCATTCCGTTCCGGGCGGGGAGCGCCCTGGCTCTGCTGAGGGGGAACGCCCCCTTCCGGGCGGCGCGGTTCCAGGGTCTGCCATTCTTCCAGGGAAAATTCCTGCTCTTCGCCGCTTTCCGTCAGCACGCTCACGCTTTCGCGGAACATGCTGGCCCGCAGCACACGCACCACGCCCCGGCTGGTCTGGTATTTTTTCCCCAGCTTGGGGCAGCGCTTGTAAAAGGCGTCGTAATTCTCCTGCTCATAGGCCAGGCAGCAGAGCAGTCGGCCGCAGATGCCGGAAATTTTGGCGGGGTTCAGGAACACGTTCTGTTCCTTGGCCATCTTGATGGCCACGGGCGCGACTTTGCGCAAATAGCGGCGGCAGCAGCATACCATGCCGCAGTTGCCTATGGCGCCCACCATCTGGGTTTCGTGGCGCACGCCGATCTGACGCAGTTCGATGCGGGTGCGGTACTTGCGCACCAGGTCCTTGACCAGCTCCCGGAAGTCGATGCGCGCCGGGGCCGTGAAGTAGAAGGCCATCTTGCTGCGGTCGTGGGCCACTTCCACATCCACCAGCTTCATGTCCAGCTTGCGGGAGCGGATGCATTCCTGGCAATGGGATTTGGCTTCGGACGAGAGGCGCTCGTTGTCTTTGGCCTTGAGAATGTCCGAGGGGTTGGCCTTGCCGCGCACCGGGGCCAGGGGGCCGAATTCGCCCACCGGCACGCGGGAAGGCGGCATGCGCCGGGTCATGAGCACTTCCGCCAGCACGATGCCGGCTTCCGTTTCCACCATAACTCTGTCGCCCACGGTCAGTTCCAGGCCTTCCACGCGAAAGAAATCCACCGGCCCGGAACGGCGGGAACGGCAACCCACCACGTCCACCAGCTCTTCTTCCCCGGCCTCCGGAGCGTCCGCCGCAGCAGTCCCGCAAGGGCAGGCGCAGCCGGCGGTCCCGCAGGAAAGCTCCACCGCCGGGTCCCGGGCCGGATCTTGGACCGGGCTTTGCGCCGGGTCCTGGGGCGTCTCGCCGTTTTCCGCGTCCATATGTTGGGAGGGAGTTAACTCGTCCACACGTTGTCCAAGCCGTACCGGCGGTATGCAAAAACCCTTGCGGGCCGCTGCGTAACAATAAAGTGCGCCGGGAAAAACCTTCCCTGGCAAAAGCGGCGCCGCGCGGCGCCGCAGGGACCGCTGTCCCGAATTGTAAGCTCTTCTTTTCGGCTTTTCCGGCCGTTCTGTCAATGCGCCCCGCCGCGAACGGCATACGGCACGCTTTTCCGCAGGGAAAACACCCCGCAAAGCGCAAGCCAACGATTGACGGAACGCCGTTCCAGTGTAAAAGTACTTTTCCGTAAAGCCATACTGAACAGTCCGGGGCTATTCCCCGGGCAAGGAGTGAGCCATGCAGTTTGTCGGCGCGTATACCGCCCTGGTTACTCCCTTCCGCAACGGGCGTGTGGATGAGGAGCGGTACCGGGAATTTATCGAATGGCAGATTACCCAGGGGATCGACGGCCTGGTGCCCTGCGGCACCACCGGCGAATCCGCCACCCTCTCCCACGAGGAGCATGAGGAAGTCATCCGCATCTGCATCGATCAGACCAAAAAACGGGTGCCCGTGATAGCTGGCGCCGGCTCCAACAACACCGCCGAAGCCATACGTCTTTCCCGTTTCGCCAAAGAAGCCGGAGCGGACGCTGCCCTGCACATCACGCCCTACTATAACAAACCCACGCAGGCCGGTCTTTTCGCCCACTTTAAAGCCATTTCCGATGAAGTGGACCTGCCCATCATCGTCTACAACGTGCCCGGCCGCACCGGGGTGAAAGTCGCCCCGCAGACCATGGCCCGCATGTACAAGGAAATCGCGCATGTTGTCGGGGAAAAAGAAGCCACGGCCGACCTGACCCACATTTCCGACACCCTGGAATACTGCGGGGAAGGCTTTACCCTGCTTTCCGGCGACGATTTTACGGTGCTGCCCACGCTGGCCGTGGGCGGGGTGGGGGTTATTTCCGTCACTTCCAACCTGATGCCCGCCAAAATGGCCAACCTGTGCGCCGCGTTCCGCAAGGGCGACCTGGCCCTGGCCAAGAAGCTGCACTACGAAATGGGCCCCATTACCCGGGCCTGTTTCCTGGAAACCAACCCCATTCCCGTGAAAACAGCGCTTGCTAAAATGGTGAAAATGGGCATAGAAATGCGCCTGCCCCTGGTTCCCATGCTTCCGGAACACGAAAAATGCCTTGATGCAACACTGGCTGACTGCGGTTTGATATAAACCGCTTCCCGCATAGAACTCACGGCGAAAAGCGGCTTTGCGGCCGCTTTTCGTCCGTATGCGGGCAAGGCGCCAGAGGAGTTTTTCCGTGCCCAAGCTCACTGAGACAAGAGCCCTGGTTGCGCTCAGTTCCCGAAATTTCCGCCTCTACTTTCTCGGCCAGTGCTGCGCGCTGACCGGCACCTGGATGCAGCGCCTGGCCATGAGCTGGCTGGTGCTCACCCTTACCGGTTCCGGGGCCAGCATGGGCCTGGTGGAATTCGCCAACCAGGCCCCGGTGTTCCTCATCGGCCTGTTCACCGGGGTGTTTCTGGACCGGCACGACCTGCGTCTGGTGCTCATGGGCACGCAGATCGCCATGATTGCGCATTCCCTGACGCTCGCCTTTCTCCTCTACACCGGCCTGGTCACCTACGAGTATGTGCTGATCCTCAGCTTCCTGCTGGGCATCATCACCGCTTTGGACATGCCCGCGCGTCAGGCCAGCGTTTCACAGATGATCAATCACCCCAGCCAGCTGCAGAGCGCCCTTTCGCTGCAGTCCGGCAGTTTCAACCTGGCGCGTCTGGCGGGCCCTGCCGTGGCCGGGTTCATCATCAAGGCCGGCGGCGAGATGGCCTGTTTCGTGCTCAACGCCGTGGCCCACCTGGCCGTGCTCTACGCCTACTTCATCATGAAGCTGCCGGAACGCAAGCTGGCTTCCCTGAACCAGCGCCCCATGGACGCCATACGCGAAGGCATACGCTACGCGTTCGGCGTGCGGCCCATCAAGCTGGTCATGCTGCACACCTACGCCTTTTGCGGCGTGGCCTTTCCCTACATGGTGCTGCTGCCGCTTTTCGCCAAGCACGTGCTGGACGGCGATTCCCGCCACCTGGGCTTTCTGCTGGGCGGCGTGGGCATAGGCGCTTTGGCCGGGGTGATGTACCTGGCCGCCAAAGTCTCCCTGCGCGCCCTGCCCCGCTATATCGCGCTGATGCAGACATGTTTCGGCCTCACCTTTCTTGTTTTCTCGTTTGTCACGGACTGGCGCATTTCCTTTCTGCTCTCCCCGGCCATGGGCTTTTTCATCGTCTCGTCCATGGTTTCCAGCAACACGCTGCTCCAGGCCCTGGTGGACGAAGACAAGCGCGGCCGCGTGCTCAGCCTCTTTTCTTTCGCCATGCTGGGTTTCGGCCCCATAGGCGCGCTGAGCGTCGGCAAGCTCGCCGACCACCTGGGCGCGCCCACGGCCGCGGCCATCAGCGCCTCCCTGGTCATTCTTCTCGGGCTTGTGCACTTCACCCGCCGTTTCGAATACGACGCCACCGTGGACGGCATTCTGAGCAAAAAGGGCCTGTAACCATTCAACACACGGAGCCCCCATGAGCGCCGAAAAAGTCGAAGACCTCACCGTCAATTACGAAGAAGACGGCATCCAGATCGTCAAGGAGCTGGACAAAGCCGTGCTGACCAAAGGCGCCTGGGCCACCGTGGTTTTCCGCTACCAGGAATGGGACCGCGCCAAGGAAACCTACAGCCCGGACCGCTACACCGTGCGCCGCTACAGAAAAACCGGCGGTAACTACCGCCAGCAGTCCAAATTCACCATCTCCAGCCCGGATCAGGCCCGCAAGCTTATCGCCGTGCTGGAAGGCTGGCTGCCTGACGCGGCGGAATAGCCGGGCGGTTGAAAGGCAGTTTTGTCGAAGCCAATGAAAAGTCGCAGCAGGGCTCTGCCCTGCACCCGCCAAGGGCTGGCGCCCCTGGACCCCTTTCAGGATGACTAGAGCAATTTCGCTATGAGATTGTCGCTTAACGGCGGGCAAAGCCCGCCTACGCCAATCTCGCGGGCGTTGCTGCACTGCGTTCCGCAACACCAGAGCATTTCATCCACATAGACAATTTTAAAGTTGAAATGCTCTAAAGAGGTGGGGTGCACCTGCGACGATCGCGTACTGGCGGCTGCTGGCTTGACAGGCTGAAAAAGGCACAGCAAATCAGAACGGCTCTCCACCAGCGGAGAGCCGTTCTTTATCTTTGGTGTCGGCACAACCCGGCCCACAGGACGTGGGCCCGCGGAGCGGCGGGGAAGTAGAAATACGCCCACTGCGCGCACCGAGCCGGCGGGCGCGACCGCCGGCGGCTTACACGCCCGGCACAACATCCCGCCGCGAGAGGCCGTGTCCGCCAAGACGGCGGACCGGCCGTCATCTCAAAAAGGCACGTCATCCATGCCACTGGCCTCCGAGGGGAAGGCCGGGCCGAGGTCTTCGTTTTGCTGGGGTTTACGCTGTTGCTGCTGGCCGCCCTGGCGTTGCGGGGGCTGGGCCTGGCGCTGCTGGCCGCCGCCCGAGGGACGGGGGGCGTTGTTGTAGGATTCGTCCATGTCGCCGCCGTAGGAACGCTCGCCGCCGGCTTCCGCGCCGCTGCCCTTTCTATCCAGGAACTGCACGCGGTTGGCTTTGATTTCCGTGGTGTAGCGGTCCTGGCCGTCCTTGTCCTGCCACTTGCGGGTCTGCAGGCTGCCCTCGACAAAGACGAGGCTGCCCTTGCCCAGGTAGTTGGCGCAATTTTCCGCCTGGCGCTGGAACACCACCACAGTGTGCCATTCCGTGCGGTCCACCTTGTTGCCGTCCCGGTCCACGTAACTTTCATCCGTGGCAATGCGCAAGTTGGCCATGGCCGTGCCCGTGGAGGCGTAGCGCAGTTCCGGGTCCCGTCCCAACCGTCCGATAAGCATAACTTTATTCAGCATTACTCTCTCCTTTTACGCAGAACGGCCGAGACCGGCGTTTATTTCATGGCTTTTACGGTGCTCATGGCACCCAAATAAATATGTTAGCGCAGAAGCTTTTCCATGTCATCCAACGCGTCTTCCATGGCGTTGCTGGCCTTGTGCGCGTCAGAAGGCTTCCAATCGGAAAGGGCCGCTTCCAGGTCTTCCCCGGCTTTGGCCAGACGGCCCAGCCCATCCCGCAGCAGCTCTTTCTTCCCGGACAGCCAGTCGCCGAAACGCGCTTGGTCCGCTAAAGCGGCCGCCAGTTCCAGCACCCCAAAGCGTGGTTTTTCCGCGCCCAGAGAAGGTCCGATAGCGGGCGGCAGCACAATGCGCTTCCATTCCCCGTCCTCCACCTCGCCCTGGCCCGGCCAGGACAAGGCACACAACCTGGGCCAGGCCCGGAAGACCTCGGACTGGTCAAAGGTAACAGCGGACACGCGGATGGTAAGGATGCGGCCCATGGAATGCATGCCTCCGGCGGCTGGGGGAAAGGGGAAAGTTTTCTTGGAAGAAAGCTTTCCCCTTTCCCCCGGACCCCCTATCCCCTTCCAAAGAACTTCAACAGGGGTATGGACAAGTTTTGCCGCAGGCTACGCGGACGGCGTTTCCTCGCGCCATTCGGTCTGAACGCGAAGCACCACATCCTCAATGCTCTGCACCATGTTGGGCGGGCACACGCCGATAAGCGGCGCGCCCGCGTCCACGTTCTGGTTGGGCGCAAAGTACACGGCGTAAATGACGCCTTCCGGGCCGGAATAACGTAGCGGCGCTTCCCGCTTCATGCGCGACATGATGAACAGCTCCATGCCCTCATGAACGGACACGCTCTTGGGGCCGGACACCCGGATTTTCACGTCCACGGCCGGGTTGAAATAATACTTGGCCCGTTCCGGAGCGACGAAAAGAGACAGCGCCTTTTTCAGAATGATGGACAGCACCTCGTCCCGCGACAAATAGTGCCGCAGCCGCATCAGTTCCGTCCCGGACTGCACGAAAGTGCCCGCCAGTTCCCGGTGCACCACCGTCACCTCGCCCCGTTCCGCCGCGTAAATGGGCTTGGGGTTGCGCTCGCGCTCCAGCGTCGCCAGCAAGGTGCCCGGCTTCTCCTTCCACGTGCCCGTGGGCCCGATCACCCGGCTGCCCTTGGACAAGTCAGGAAAAGTCACCGTGCCGCTGTGCGGCGCCGTCACAACCAGCTCCGCGTAGGGAGAAGCCTGTATTTCTTCAAGAAGTTTGCTTACGTCGAGCATTTGAATGCCTCCGGCGGCCAGGGGAAGGGGAAAACCCCTTTTGGGGAAAAAGGGGTTTTCCCCTTCCCCTGGACCCCATCCCCTTTCCCTAAAAACTTTGACAGGGTAATGGGGGCGTTTCTCTTTGATGAAGCGGCACCGTACAATTACGGGCAGCGCCCTTTTCAACCATTCAAACCAGCACCCGACAGTATGTGAGCGCCGTGGCGCGAACAGAACGGCGGATGCGCACCATTTTCCTATTCACCCTGAATGGGTTCCAAGGGGCGTGCCCCTTGGCGGGTGCAGGGCAGCGCCCTGCTCTCACTCTTGGATGGCTTCGACAACTACTCTTTACCTGTAATACAGGTTCCTGCCGCCCATGGTCAGCAAGGCCTGGCCCAGGTTGAAGCGCATCTCTCTTCTATCCCAGATACCCTGGATATGCCCTCGCGCCAACGCCTTGTACACGTTGTGGTAGTGCGGGGGCAGGTCCATGCCGGTGGTTTCCTTGATCACGCCGGGCCCGGCAAACCCCACGTTGGCGGAGCGGATGCCGAACTGGTACGGCGAGCAGCCCAGGAAGCTGGCTATGGGTCCCGCGTAGGAGTTGGTGTCGTAGGTGACGATGTACAGGCCCCCGGCGTCGATGTAGCGGCGCACGGCCATGGTGCAGCGGGGCATCTGGATGACGCCGTTGGTGCCTTCCTGGATGCGGATCCCGGCGGTGCCGTGCACGTAGGCCAGGAAGGGATAACGTTTCTTGCGGGCGCGCTCGGCGGCGCGGATGAACTTTTCGCCTTCCGCCGCGCCGACGCTACCGCCCCGGAAATTGCCCATCAGCATGGCCACGACCATGCGGGTATCGTTGATGCGGGCCTCAAAGGTCATGCAGCCGGACTTGTGGCCCGTGGCTTTCTTGGCCTGCTCCAGCTTGACGTCAAAGCCTTCCATGCCCAGGGGGTTGCCCGCTTCCAGCTCCGCGTTGAACTCGAAGATGCTGTCCGGATCAAAAACGTTGTTCAGGTACCACTGGTATTCCATAGGGAAGTGGTGGCCGCAGTTGGGGCAGACCCCGGCGAATTCGCCGTAAAGGTCCGGGGCCCAGAGATCGAGACAACCATGCACCGGCGCGTTGGGGCAGGTGATGGCGCGGTCCTCTTTGGCGCGGTGGCTGATGTAGGACCAGTTGCCGCCGCGCGCGTCCTGCTCCTCGTCCCAGGCGGAAAGCTTGGTCAACTCGCTCTCGGTGGCGGCTTTGCGCCGGGCGGCGGGCAGGATGTTGTGCAGAAGCCTGCGCCAGGGGGAGAGAATCCAGCGGGTGACGAAACGCACTTCCGCGTCGATATCCTCCAGGGCGTGGGAGACTTTCTGCTTGTGGCGGCCCAGGAAGTCGTACTTGAAGTGGGAGTAGAAGTCCCAGGACAGCTCGTTCATGAAGTTGGCGAGACGGCTGCCCGCCGGGCGCTGGTCCTTGAGGGCCAGCTGGGAGAGGGCGCGGAACTTCTTGTGCCGCTTGGAAACCAGGCGGTCGCGGGCCGCGTTGGACAGGCTCCAGCGCACGTGCACGGATTCGTAGTCGAAGTTGGCCACGCTTTGCTTGCGGCGGCGGCGCAGGGACATGGCCCGGAAGGGCGAGCCCTGCGCGGAAAGCGCCACTTCGTCCGTGGCGCGCAGGATTTCCTGGCGCAGGGTGCGGAAAAAGTCGTAGTGGTTGGGCCGCGCGCCCAGTTCCGGCTCCTGGATGACGTGGTCCACGTAGCCCATGCGCAGGTTGTCGCCCGCCGTGATTTTCATGCTGCTGGCGCAGCGCTCGATAAGTTCCGGCGTAGCGCGCTGGCCTTCGCGCAGGTGCCCTTCAATGGCGGCCGCGCCTTCCGGCGAAATGACGGAATAGTAGCCGTGGGAGAACATCAGGCGCGTGTCCGCAAGGCCGATGGCCTCGGCCCCGCCGGAGCCGCCCTCTGAAATGGTGGCTACGATGGGCACGCGCAGGCTGGACATTTCGTAGATGTTGCGGGCTATCTGCTGGCCCGCGCCCGGGGTGTCCTCAATGGGGTAGGAGCCGGGCGTGAAAATGTAGGTGTGGATGGGGATGTTTTCCGTTTCCGCCACCTGCATATAGTGCTGCGCCTTGGCGTTGCCGAAGGGCTTGACCGAGCCGCCGTTGCGGAACTCTTCGCCGTGGCCCTTTTCCTGTCCTATGACCATGACCGACTGGTTGTAGGTCTTCTTGCCGCTGCGCCGGGTGATGTAGGCGCGGGCAATGACCATGGCCGGGTCGATGGAATGCTCGTCCTTGCTGCCTATTTCCGTGTAGTTGTCGTACACGTTTTCCAGGATATCGCGCAGACAGATGCGTTGCGGGTGGCGCACGATGCGCACCTTGTCCATGGGCGTCAGGTCCGCTTCCAGTTTGCGTTCCACAAAGCCGAAAAGGTCGTCCAGGGTAACGACGGCCGCCTGCTTGTCCTGGGCGGAAAGTTCCGCTTCCCGCTGGCGGTAGTCGTCCATCTTGGTTTCCAGAAGCCGCACGTTTTCATTGTGCTTTCCGGCAAACACGTCACGGATGTAGGACAGGCGCTCGTTTAAGTGTTGCAGCTTTTTTTCAATATCCATGAGGTACCCGGTTTGGCGTCGGCGGAAAAAGGCTCCGCTCCGGCCTGCGGCTCTGGGTTAAAAAAGAAGAACCCGCTCGGTTTTTTCCCGCAAAAAGGCCACGTTGGACTTAAGCGCTTCCCCGGAGGCGTTGGCTCCGGAAAGCGCCAGCTCGTCCAGAAACTGACGGCCTCGCTCTTTGGCTTCGGCCACATCCTTGCCCCAGATGATGCCCAGAGCCAGGTTAGGGTCGAATTCCGTGGGGATATCGTAAGGTTCCGTGGTGGGCACGTGGGTGTGCATGCTGAGCCATTCGCGCTGGGGCCAGGAAAACTTCTCGATACGCCCTACCCAGGGGGTAAAGCGGTTAGCCGGGTCTTCCGCGATAATGCGGTATTCTATGCCCGTGCCTTCAAAGGTGATGTCGTCCTGGGTGTAGCCGAGCGGCGCGCCCAGGCCCAGGCGGATCTGTTCCGCGATAATGTCCACGCCGCTTCTGCCTTTCACCCGCGCGATGGCGGCGGACACGCCGTTTTCCACCTGGATGCGGGTGTTCACCTCCATAAGATAGGGACGGCCGTCGCGGGTGACTATCCACTCCCAGGTGCCCACGTTGTCGTACTTGACCCGCTGGGCCAGGGCCAGGGAGTGCCGGGTTATGTCGTCCAGCACCTTGGCGGCGTCGAAATTGTAGACGATGGTGGAAGGGTCAAAGCCCGGGGCTACTTCCACGCGTTTTTGCAGACCCGTGCTCTGGATGGAGCAGTTGCGGGTGCCGAAATGCACGATGTTCCTGCCGCCGCGCTCGGCCACAATCTGCACTTCCAGGTGGTTGAAGTCCCGGATGCGCTGTTCGATAAGCACGCCTTCGTCCTTGAACTGGCGGGCGGCGTAGCTGCGGATGCGACGGTACACGGAACGGAACAGGTCCGGGTCGTGCACCTCTTCAATGCCCATGCCCCCGCCGCCGGCGGAAGCCTTGACCAGCACCACGGGGTTGGAAATGCCGTTCTCCGCCTGGAATTCGAACAGGCTGCGGGCCACTTTTTCCGCTTCCATCTCATCATAAATGGGACGGTCGGAACCGGGCACCGTGGGCACGTCCAGGCTGCGGGCCAGGCGCTTGGTGTTGATCTTGTCCCCCAGCTCGCGGATGACCTTCCAGGAGGGGCCGATGAACACCAGCTTTCTGTCCCGCTTGGAAACGCGGCGCGCAAAACGGTAATCTTCCGCGAAAAAGCCGTAGCCGGGGTGCACCGCGGTCGCCTCGGCAGCGTCAGCCACGGCCAGCAGTTCGTTGGCGTCGTGATAAGAGGCTACCTGGTACAGGCTTTTCGGCCCGCCCAACTCTTTGGCCAGGCGCACGTGGCCGGAGGACGCGTCCTCCGCCGTGTGCACACAGACGAAATCAAGGCCCAGCTTGCGGCAGGCCTGGACAATGCGGATGGCTATCTCGCCCCGGTTTGCCACCAGGACTTTATGGGCCGTATCGTTGCTCACCATAACCCTCGTTATTGACAAGACTGATAAATTTGTCGAAGCCAATGAAGAATGAGAGCAGGGTTCGATGCGGCACATCCTGTGCCGCCCCCTACGGGCGTCGCTGACGCTCCGTGCGCAACCGCTTCCTGCGGTTGCGAGATCCCTGCACCCGCCAAGGGACACGTCCCTTGGAACCCACTCAGGATAAATTCCGGGCGTTGCCCGCCATACCCCCGTTGCGGGATCCAGGGGGATCATCCCCCTGGCGGGGCGTGGGCAGCGACCCATTCTCGCCAAGATGGCTTCGACAGCATAATCTTCGGCGACAAATTAAGAGGAGCATTGTATGCAAAACCCTGAAAAAGTCCAGAACTGCGCGGACGCGCTCATAGACGCCCTTGGTGGGGCTTCCTCTCCCCACGCCAGACCGCTTGTCGGCCTGGTGCTGGGCACGGGCCTGGGAGGCGTGGCGGATAAACTGGTAGACGCCCGCAGCGTTTCCTTCGCCACCCTGCCCTTTTTTCCCCCCGCCGGGGTGAATTCCCACGCCGGGCGCTTTGTGTCCGGCTTTTTCCACGGCATTCCCGTCATCGTGCAGCAGGGACGCTGCCATCTCTATGAAGGATACAGCCCCTTTGAAGTCTGCCTGGGCACGCGGAGCATGGCCAAACTCGGCATCAAGGCCCTGGTGCTCACCAACGCGGCGGGCGCGCTGAACCCCCGCTATGACGCGGGCGCGCTCATGCTCCTGGCCGACCACATCAATGCGACGGGTATGAGTCCCCTGACCGGCTTCAACTGCGACGAATGGGGGCCGCGTTTCCCGGACATGAGCGCCGTGTACGACGCGGAATTCCAAACCCTGGCCCTGGACGAAGCCCTGAAGAACGGCATTCGCCTGGAAAAAGGGGTTTACCTTTCCACGCCCGGCCCGCAGTTGGAAACCCCAGCGGAAACACGGGCCTTCCGCCTCATGGGCGCGGACGCGGTGGGCATGTCCACGGTGCTGGAAGCCATAGCGGCCAGGCACATGGGCCTTCGCATTCTGGGTTTTTCCATTTGCAGCAACAAAAATCTGCCGGACTGCATGGCGGAAACCTCGCTGGAGGAAATTATCGCCATGGCGCAAAAAGGCGGGGAAACCCTGAGTAGGCTCCTGGGCGGCCTTATCCCTCGTCTGGCGAGCACGCTGGCCCGCTGAAGCAATTCGTTTTAAGATTGCCGTTTATCGGCGGTGCGTTTTGCTTTGCAAGGTCAAAGCATTTTATCATGGGATAATATTTCAAAGGTAAAATACTCTAAAAAAATTTGATGCGGCAACTCTTGCCTCTGCGGCAATATTTTCCTGGCTGTTCTCCATTAATTAGTTTATAATTTCAGCAAGATATAAAAGTCTAGACTTTTGGCAAGGATCTTGCTTTAGCATGGGCAACTCGGTGGCGACCCATTTTGGCTTCAGCCTGATTCAGGGTTGCGCCTAAAGAATTCGTCACCGGAACCGCAACCATTGGGGGTGCTATGAAAATACGTAGCGACCAGCTCCAGGCTCTGCAAGAGCAGAGCGAAACCAGGGCGAAAAAGAAAGCCGCGGAAGGCTTTGAAGCTCTTCTGGCCGGACAGGCCGGGGACGCCCAGGAATCTGGAGGTATCGCGCAAACCCCGGCCCCCGGCGTATCCGCGTCCATGCTTGCCGCCCAGCTTGCCGCTCAAACGGCGGGCCTGGGCCAGAGCGAGGGCGAAAGCGCGGGCCTTGACCAGGTGGCGCAGGAGGTGGACAGCCTTCTCGGTAACCTGGACGAGTACACCAGCCGTCTCAGCCAAAGGGGCGGGGCGGACCTGCGCGGGGCATACGCGCTGCTGCAGGGCATGGGACAGGAGCTTGCCTCGCTGCGCGCGGCCGCGCCGGACCTTGCCCAGCGTCACGCGGGCCTGGATTCCATGGTCAATGAGCTTGAGGTGCTTACCGTTACGGAAACCTTCAAGTTCAACCGGGGCGACTACCTCTAGCAGGGTGAAAGCCGCCCGGCTGATAAAGCCGGGCGGCTTTCGTCCGAAAGCGGCGCCCGCTCCTTTTTTGCCCAAATCGCAAAAATTCCCTCTTGACGCGGCCCTTTCGTCTGTTTTGCCGCCGCACAGCACTGCAACACCTTCCCCGCCTTAACTGCAGCGTCCACCCGGACACACGCGCCGCAATGCCGCACGCGCCACAGCGCATTTACTCCCTCTGTCCGTGCTGTCTAACGGCCAAACGGCGTATATCCGATTGTATACAAAACAATTTTTTTTAAAGAAATTTGCATAATCCCCGTCTCCAGCTCTTGTCGAGAGGCAACGCGCGATATACTATTTTGTTAAGGGTGAACGAACCGACCCGGCCCTCTCCGGGTTGCTACAAAGGAGGCCGCTATGCCGAAGATTAAGAAGATTCTCTGCGCTGTCGATCTCTCCGATCACAGTCCCGTGGTCGCGGAATACGCCATTATGCTGGCCAAGGCGTTTGACGCGGAAGTGGTCGTGCTGTACGCCGCCCCTTCGCTCAGCCAGTATGTGGGCTTCCACGTCCCCCCCAGCTCCATCGAAAACTTCGTGGGTGAAATTGTCACTGGCGCGGAAAAGTCTATGGAAACCTTTGTGGCCGAGCACTTCCAGGGCGTCAAGGCCGTGGGCAAGATCATTTCCGGGTACGCTGCCCAGGAAATCATCAACTACGCCAACACCAACGATGTCGACGTCATCATCATGGGCACACACGGCCGCACGGGCATAGACCGCATTCTCTTCGGCTCCGTGGCGGAAAAGGTCATCAAGACCTCTGAAATACCTGTACTTACAGTGCGCCCGCGCGAATAAGCGCCGCGCTCCCCCGCTTTTCGAACGGCCCTGCGGGGCCGTTCTTTTTTGCCCCGTTTGGGGCAGCCCTGCAGGCGGTGCTTTGCTGCGTTTCGCAACTCCGGGGCATTCTCTCCCGCGCACTATTTCTAACGGCAACACCCGCTAATTTCCCTATTTTCTTGTTATTTTTTCGGTCCTTGCAAAACCACCCCCAAAGGCTTACACAACATCCCGTACTGTTATTTTTTTCACAAATTATGCCCAGGCAGATTGTTCCTTGGTGTTGCGAGAGAAAGGATTTTTTATGAGCGCTTCCTTCACAGATATCCGTCCGGAAATACTGGATTTCACGCCATACACTCCCGGCCTTGCCATTGACGAGATCCGCGAACGCTACGGGCTGCCCCAGGTCATCAAGCTGGCCAGCAACGAAAACCCGCTGGGCACCTCCCCCATGGTGCAAAAGGCCCTCCAGAAAATAGCCGCCAGCGCCTTCCGTTACCCCCAGGCCGGCAACCCCCGCCTGGTGAACGCCCTGGCGGCCCAGCACAAGCTGCCGCCGGAACGCGTGGTGGCGGGCAACGGTTCCGACGAGATCATCGACCTGCTCATCCGGGTGCGGGCCGTGCCTGGCAAGCACAACGTGGTGGCCTGCAAGCCCTGTTTCAGCATCTACAGGCTCCAGACCCGCCTGGCCGGGGTGGAACTGCGCCAGGCCCCGCTGAAAGCCGACTTCAAAATCGACTGGGAAGCGTTGCGCGCGTTGGTGGACGACAACACCGCGCTGGTGTTTCTGACCACGCCGGACAATCCTTCCGGCTACTGCCCGCCCAGGGAAGAGGTGGAACGCTTTGCCCAAAGCCTGCCCCCCTTCTGCCTGCTGGTGGCGGACGAAGCCTACATGGACTTTGTGGAGGACGAACCAGCCACCACCATGCTGCCGGTGCTGGACAAGCACCCCAACGTGGCCGTTATCCGTACCTTTTCCAAAAGCTTCGGCCTGGCCGGGCTGCGCCTGGGCTACGGCGTGCTGCCGGAAAAAATAGCGGACTACATGCGCCGGGTGCGCCTGCCCTTCTCCGTCAACCTGCTGGCGGAGGAAGCCGGCCTGACCGCGCTGGCGGACAAGGCGTTCCGCGAAGAAACCCTGGCGGTCACGCGGGAAGGCCGCGCCTACCTGAACAAGGAACTGGCCGCCCTGCACTGCGTGGTCTACCCTTCCCAGGCCAACTTCATCATGTTCAGCCTGCCGCCCTACAGCGGCTATAGCGCGCAAAACGTGTTCGAAGCCCTGCTCACCCGGGGGGTCATTATCCGGCCGCTCAAAAGCTACGGCCTGCCGGACCATCTGCGGGTCAGCATCGGGAACCCCCAGGAAAACAAGGTGTTCATCACCGCGCTTTCCAACCTCATCCCCTCATGAGTGTCCCTTTCATCGTCACCTTGGACGGCCCGGCCGGGGTGGGCAAATCCACCCTGGCCAAGCGCGTGGCCACCGCGCTGGGCATCGCCTACCTGGATACGGGGGCCATGTTCCGCACTCTGGCCCGCGGCCTGGGGGAAGAGGGCCTTGCCCTGCCCGGTCCGGAACTGACGAAACGCCTGGCCGCCTTTTCCTTCAGCCTGTCCGGCAGCGGCGGCGACACGGTGCTGGCCTGCAACGGCACGCCAGTGGGCCAGGAAATCCGCACCGAGGCTGTGGGCCTGCTGGCCGCCCGTCTGGCCGCCATCCCGGAAGTGCGCGCCGCCCTGAAAGCCGCGCAACAAGCGCTGGGCCGCCAGTTTTCCCTGGTGGCCGAAGGCCGGGACATGGGCACGGAAATCTTTCCCAAAGCCTCCCGCAAAATTTTTCTGGAAGCCAGCCCGGAAGTGCGCGCCCTGCGCCGCTTCCACCAGCTTGAAGAGGCCGGCACCCCGCAGGATATCGCCTCTCTCACCGAGCAGATCCGCCAGCGCGACGAGCTGGACAGGAACCGCCCCATAGCCCCCCTGCGCCCGGCGGCCGGCGCCCTGATCATAGATACCTCCGCCCTGGATATCGAAGGCGTGTTCGCGGCCATTATGCAGCGGGTGCGCGGCTGAAAGGGGGGGGGGGGGGGGGGGGGGGGGGGGGGGGGGGGGGGGGGGGGGGGGGGGGGGGGGGGGGGGGGGGGGGGGGGGGGGGGGGGGGGGGGGGGGGGGGGGGGGGG
>JAVBNC010000081.1:0-17127 GCA_031551765.1 Desulfovibrionaceae bacterium | reverse complement strand
CCCCCCCCCCCCCCCCCCCCCCCCCCCCCCCCCCCCCCCCCCCCCCCCCCCCCCCCCCCCCCCCCCCCCCCCCCCCCCCCCCCCCCCCCGCCGGAGGCATTCCAAATGTACGCTGAAGACAAAAAGTTAGCAGAACAATGCGGCGCGCTGATCGCGCGGACCAGGGACGCGGGCGCGTGGCTGCGGGACAATGCTGAGCTGGCGGGCCGGGACCTGGACGCGCAGCTGGCGGAACTGCGGCGGGCGGAGCGGCTGTTCCGCAGGTGCGAGACGGCGGCCAAACGCAAAATGTGCGCGGGCGTGTTCGGGCCGAGCCAGTCGGGCAAGTCGTATCTGATTTCCGCCTTGGCGCGGAACGAGCAGGGCGAACTGTGGGCCGTGCTGGGGGACGCCACGCACGACTTTATCCGGGAAATCAACCCGCCGGGCGGCCGGGAATCCACGGGCCTGGTCACGCGCTTTACCATGACCCGGCCGGAAGGCGTGCCGCAGGGCTTTCCCGTGCATGTGCGGCTGCTCTCGGAAGCGGACCTGGTGAAAATTTTCGCCAATACCTTTTATGCGGACGCCGAGCATAAGAAAAAGCCCGAGCGCGACGCACTGCTGGCGGCTTTGGATGGGCTGGAAAAGGCCCGGAAAGCGGAGGTCCAGCCGGGCGTGACCCTGGACGACATGGAGGATATCCAGGAGTACCTGGGCCGCAATTTCCAGTCGCGGGCGCGGGTGCAGTTTCTGGAATCGTTCTACTGGGAGCGGGCTTCCAGGCTGGCTCCGTACCTGGAGTTGGCGGACCGGGCGGAACTGTTCAGCCTGATCTGGGACGGGCTGGGTCCGTTCACGGCGCTGTTCCGCACCCTGGCCGCCGCGCTGCGCGAACTGGGCGGCGCGGACGAGGCGTTCTGCCCGCTTGCCGCGCTTATCCCGCGCGAGGCCAGCATTATCGACGTCGCCACGCTGAATACGCTGAGCAAGGGGAGCGATTCCTTTGAAGTGGCCACGCGGGAAGGGCGCCGGGCCACGTTGCCGAGAGCCGTGGTCACGGCGCTGACGGCGGAACTGTCCATTTCCATGCGCGACAAGCCCGCCGGGTACTTTGAGCACACGGATCTGCTGGATTTTCCCGGCTACCGCTCCCGTCTGAAAATAGAGGACCTGGAGCGGGAAATCGGCAAGGAAGGGCTGCTGGAGGGCCTGTACCTGCGCGGCAAGGTGGCCTGGCTGTTCGAGCGCTACTGCGCGGAAAAGGAGCTGACCAGCCTGCTGCTGTGCATAGGGAGCGGGCCGCAGGAAGTGCAGGACCTGCCCGGCGTGATCAACGACTGGGTCAACTCCACCCACGGCGAAACCCCGCGGAGCCGGGGCGACAAGCCCAGCTCGCTCCTGTTCGTGCTGACCAAGGCGGACGTGGAGTTCGACGAAAAAGCGGGCACCCCGGAAGTGGCCACCCGCTGGGACGACAGGCTGGAATCCTCGCTGCTCAACTTTTTCGGCAAGCAGCATGCCTGGCCCAGGGAATGGGACGAGAAAGGCCCCTTCAACAACTTGTTTTTACTCCGCAATCCCAACTTCAAGTTCGACAAGATCCTGGACTACGACGGGGATACGGAAACCGGCCTGCGCGCGGGCAAGGAAGAGTACGTGGCCCGGCTGAAAGAGTCGTTCATGGCCAGCGCCGCCGCGCGGGCGCACTTCTCCGACCGGGAAGGGGCCTGGAACGCGCTCATGCGCCTGAACGACGGCGGCATCTCGCGCATACGCGAGGCGCTGGCCCCGCTGTGCGACCCCTCCCTCAAGCGCGCCCAGATCCGCACCACCCTGGCGGAACGCCTGGCGCGCGTCACGGCCCGGCTGCGCCCCTTCTGGAAGACGGACGACAAGGAACAACTGCGCGCGGAGAAAAAAGAGCTGGGCATGGCGCTCGGCCGTCTGCTCTTCGGCATGGCGCAGAACCAGCGTTTCGGCCAGTTTCTGCGCCAGCTCATGCTCCGGGACCAGGAATTGTACGACCTCTATTTCCAGGCCCGCTACCGCATAGAGGAAGAAAGCGCGGAAGCCGCCGCGCAGGATTCCGGCCAGGACAGCGGCCCGGCCCTGGGCGCGCGCGTTTCCGCCGACGACATGTTCGCGGAGCTGTTCGGTCCGGAAGCGGCCGCGCAAACTCCGGCGCAGGGCGCGGGCACGGTTCCGGCCGTCGTCCCGTCCGCCTCCGCCGCCGGTTCCGCCGCTCCCCCCGTTCCCAAGGACGAAGCCGCCGCGTTTGTGGCGCGTATCGGGCAGTTCTGGCTGCGCCGTCTGCGCGCGTTGGAAGAGCATCCCGCGCTGCTCCAATATTTCGGCCTGCCCGGCCCGGAACTGGCCAAGCTGACCCACGAGCTGGACACGGGCATGGAACGCCTGGGCGTGCGAGGCGCCGTGGAAGAGGCCCTGCGCGCCGCTTCCCGCTACGCCAACATGGAAAAGGAGCGCGTTATCTGGAAGCAGGCCAGCCTGGCCGCCGGGGTCATCAACGGCTACGTCAACTGGCTGGGTTTGGACCCGCGTCAGCGTTCGGACGCGGAACGTACCGTGTCCGTGGGCGGCAAGGCGCGCACCGTGTTCACCCCGCCGCCGCCCTTCAGCGGCCTGCCCGCGCTGGCGGAAGACCCCCTGCCCTACGACCGGGCCTTCTATACGGACTGGGCCGCCGCCCTGGTCACGCTCATCAACGACAACGCGGCCTTTGACGGCGGCCGGAAGTTCAACCCGGAGCAGAACGCCCGGTTGAAAGCCATTTTGGACGGGTTGCGTTTGGGAGCCTGAGGGGGCGAAAAGGCAATTTTCCTCCCGGTTTATGGACTAGCCTCAAAATATGATTACCTTTCAGCATAGGGTTCGGGCGTGTGTCCGTTTGAAACGGGCACACGCCTGAATATTAGAGCGGTTGAACATTGAAAATGTTCAACCGCTCGGCAAGGATTTGTCTTCAAATCCTTGCCGCGAGATTGGCGTAGGCGGGCTTTGCCCGCCGTCAAGCGACAATCTCAAAGCGAAACTGCTCTGGGAGGCCTTATGAGACATCGTATTTTTTCCTTTATGCGGCTTTTGGTTGTTGCTTTTGCGCTTATTGCCGCGCCCGCAGCCGGGCTTGCGGCGGATTCCACAATTGACGGCGCGGCAAATAGCCAGCCCGGCGTTATGACAGGCAACGGGCACTACAGAGGCGACGGGCACGATCACACGTCTTTAGGCAACGGGCACTACAGAGGCGACGGGCACGATCACACTTCTTTAGGCCACGGGCATTACAGAGGCGATGGACACGCGCACTAACAAAAGCTGGAACAGCGGCACAGGTAATCGTAACCAATGAGCACTTGTTTGGATAGTTCATGAGCGGCCTTGGAAACTCGCTCCCAGGGCCGCTCATCTCTGTTTGCGGAGATTGCGCCGCTCTTGTCCTGTCCGTATCCCCCAAATGACGCCCCGGCTGGTAACGGGCAAGCGCACCGCTTGCCCGCAGCCGTGGCCCTGGCCTGGATTGAGGGGCGCCCCCCGAAAAAAGGGGGTTCCCCCTTCCCTTGGCCGCCGCAGGCGTTCATTCCATTCTTCTACTCCGCCCGCCGCCGTTCCTGCACCCAGGTCAGGGCCACGGTGAGGGCCATGAACAGGGCCGCGCTGTAAAAGACCCAGGAAGGGCGGCCGCTGTCCAGGAAAAAGCCCCACATGGGCGGCCCCACGGCCCCGCCGATGTTGAAGCCGGTGGTCACGATGCCGAACACCGCGCCTTCCCCGCCTTTGGGGGACGCGGCCCGCACCAGCATGTCCCGCGAGGGCACGATCACGCCGGTCAGAAAGCCGATCAGCGCGAACATGGCCACCAGCGGAAAAGGCGGCAGGCCGCCGAACGCCGTTATCAACGTGGCCACGGAAGCCGCGCCGAAAGCCAGGGCGGCCACGTAGCCGTGGCGTTTGGTGCGGTCCGCCAGCAGGCCGCCGCTGAGCACCCCGGCGGCCGTGCAGACCAGAAAGGCCGTCTGCGCGCCGTTGGCCAACGGCAGGCCCGCGCCGTAACCCTGAATGAGCGCGGACGCGGAAAAACGCTCCATGGACCCGGTGCTCAGGCTGAGCAGAATGTACAGCAGTATCAGAATGAATATGACGGGCGAGAGCATGGCTTTCCAGTTCGTGGGGGACCTGCGGCCGGGGGCGGGGTCTTCGCTGTCCGCCGCGCCCGCCTCGTGCCCGTGGGACGCTTCGGACGGCCAGGCCAGGCCCAGCGCGGCCAGGGCGGCGAGTCCGAACAGCCCGGTCACGGCAAAAGCCGCCGGAATGCCCCGCCACAGCGCGACGGCCGTCAGCAGCGCGGGCGTGGCCGCCGAACCGCAGAACCCCGCGAAACTGTGGATGGAAAAAGCCCGGCCCATGACGGATTCCTTCACCGAGTGCGAGAGAATGGCATAGTCCCCCGGGTGGTACACCGCGTTGGCCACCCCCATGACCGTGGAAGCCGCCAGCAGCCCGAAATAGGAAGGGAACAGCGCCAGAAAAAAGAGCGCGGCCGTGCCGAGCGCCAGGCCCGCCGCCAGCACGCGTCTTGCCCCATGCCGGTCCACCGCGAACCCCATGGGCGCCTGGCACAACGCGGAAGCGATATTGAACAGGCTGACCGCCAGGCCCAGTTCCACAAAATCCACGTCCAGAGCATCCGGCAGCAGCGGCAGCAGCGCGGGCACGGCCAGAAAATGGACGTGGCTCACCAGATGGACAAAGGAAACCTGCGTCAGCAGCGAAAGGGCGGGACGTGGCATGGGGGTGCGCTCCTTGGGAAGGCGAGCTTCAAGCCCGCCGGTCCCGTTGTCGCGGGACGATACGCGTAAAGATGCGAGTTGCCAATTGGCGGGGAACGTTGTCGAAGCCAATGAAGAACGAAAGTAGGGCGCTGCCCTGCACCCGCCAGGGGGGTCACCCCCCTGGACCCCGCGACAGGGTGAGTACGGGAGCGCCGTTTTTTACTACACGTCATCCAGAGCGCAGCGAAAGATCCATCTTGATGCTTTCCGCCTTTTCATGCGTGTGGAAAAAGCAAAAGGCAGAAAAGATGGATCCTTCGCTGCGCTCTGGATGACCGGTCGTGAGGGGTCAAGGCTTTCGGCCGTCCAATCCAGGCGGTCCTAACCCCGGTACCCCTACCCGCGCCGCCCGAAGCAATTGACCGTCCAGCGCTCTTCCCGTATCCTTAAAGGTCATAGCATTTTTCAATTCAGCACACGAGGAACCGCGTATGAGCCACCCGGAACACGCCGCGCCGGAAACCCCCAAGGAAAGCGCCGGCAAAGACTTTATCCGCGCCCTGATCGACCAGGACATGCTTTCCGGCCGTTTCGAGCGCCGCGTGCACACGCGTTTCCCGCCGGAACCCAACGGGTACCTGCATATCGGGCACGCCAAGTCCATCTGCCTCAATTTCGGGGTGGCCCAGGAATACGGCGGCAAGTGCAACCTGCGCTTTGACGATACCAACCCGGTCAAAGAAGACACGGAATACGTCAACGCCATCCAGGAAGACGTGCACTGGCTGGGCTTTGACTGGCAGGACCGGCTCTTTTACGCTTCCGACTACTTCGGCAAGCTCTACGCGTTCGCGGAACAGCTTATCCAGATGGGCAAGGCCTACGTGGACAGCCTGAGCGCGGAGGAAATCCGCGCCCACCGGGGCACGCTGACGGAACCGGGCACGGACAGCCCGTACCGGGGCCGCTCCATAGAGGAAAACCTGGACCTGTTCCGGCGCATGAAAGCCGGGGAATTCCCGGACGGCGCCCACGTGCTGCGCGCCAAAATCGACATGGCCTCGGCCAACGTGGTCATGCGCGACCCCACCCTGTACCGCATCCGCAAGGCGCACCACCACCGCACCGGCGACGAGTGGCGCATCTACCCCATGTACGATTTCGCGCACTGCCTCTCGGACTCCCTGGAGGGCATCACCCACTCCCTGTGCACCCTGGAGTTCGAAAACAACCGCGAACTCTACGACTGGCTCCTGGAAACCCTGGGCGTCTACCGCCCGCGGCAGACGGAGTTCGCGCGCCTCAACATCACCCGTACCGTGCTGTCCAAGCGCAGGCTCATCCAACTGGTGACGGACGGCCACGTGCGCGGCTGGGACGACCCGCGCATGCCCACGCTCGCCGGCATGCGGCGCCGGGGCTACCCCGCCGCCGCCATCCGGGAATTCTGTTCCCGCATCGGCATGTCCCGCGCCGCCAGCACCGTGGATTTCGGCATGCTGGAATTCTGCGTGCGCGAAGCCCTCAACGCCGTCTCCCCCCGGCTCATGGCCGTGCTGGACCCGGTCAAGGTCGTCATTGAAAACTACCCGGAAGGCCGGACCGAATGGTTCGACCTGCCCTACTACCCCGTGGAAGCGGGCGGCCCGCCGCAAGGCTACAGCGGCCCCCTCTCCCGCAAGGCGCCCTTTTCCCGCGAACTGTACATTGAACGCGACGATTTCCGCGAAGACCCGCCCAAAAAATTCTTCCGCCTCGCGCCGGGCCAGGAAGTGCGTCTGCGCTACGCCTACTACGTCACCTGCACCGGCGTCATAAAAAACGAAGCGGGCGAAATTACCGAGATCCGCTGCGTCTACGACCCGGAAAGCAAAGGCGGCGGCACGGCCGACGGCCGCAAGGTCAAAGGCACCCTGCACTGGGTGGACGCGGCCAGTTCCGTCCCGGCGGAAGCCCGTCTCTACGAGCAGCTCTTCGCCGTGGACAACCCCAACGACGTACCGGAAGGCAAGACCTTCCTTGACCTTCTGACCCCGGATTCGCTGCGTATCGTCACCGCCCGCCTGGAGCCGGACCTGGCCAACGTGCCCGCCGGGCGGGTCGTGCAGTTCGAACGCCTGGGCTACTTCTGTTCCGACCCGGACGGCAGTAAAGAAAAGCCCGTGTTCTCCCGCACCGCAACGTTAAAGGACACCTGGGCCAAGATCGAAAAGCGCGAGGGGTAGAGAAAGGCAATTTTGTCGAAGCCATCCAAGAGTGAGAGCAGGGCGCTGCCCTGCACCCGCCAAGGGCTGGCGCCCCTGGACCCCATACAAGGTGACTAAGAAAAGGGTGCGTATCTTCCGTTCTGTTCGCGCCACGGCGCTCACATACTGGCGGATGCCGGCTTGACAAGGAAAGAGGCTGTGCCAATGATTATTGGGTACCGCCAGATCAGCGAGAAACGCTTTTATATAACCCCTGATAAAGTTTTTTGAGGAAAGAATGGGGGTCCGGGGGAAGGGAAACTCGCACAGGCCGCGCCTGCCCTTTTTTCCAAAAAGGGGGTTTCCCCTCCTCCGGGCGTCATATCACCACCCGCCCTGCCTTAAAGGAGCATTCCGTGGAAAAACGAGAGTTAGTCATTCTGGGCGCGGGTCCCGCCGGGCTTACGGCGGCCATTTACGCCAAGCGGGCGGGGCTGGATACGCTGCTTATCGAGCGCGGGCTGGCGGGCGGGCAGATCACGACCACGGCGGACGTGGAGAACTGGCCCGGCGTGATCAAGATTTCCGGCATGGATTTGGCGGAAAAGCTGCACGAGCACGCCCTGCATTTTGAGGCCGAACTGCGCGCGGCGGAACTTTCCGGCGTGGAAGTGGACGGAAACAAGAAGATCATCCGCACGGACAAGGGCGATATCGAGGCCAAGTCCGTGATTATCGCCCTGGGCGCGCGGCACCGGCCGCTGGGCTGTCCCGGCGAGGCGGAATTCACGGGCCGGGGCGTCAGCTACTGCGCGGTGTGCGACGCGGCGTTTTACCGGGGCCAGGAAGTGGCCGTGGTGGGCGGCGGCAACACGGCCGTGGAAGAGGCGGAATACCTGACCCGCTTCGCGTCCAAGGTCTATCTTATCCACCGCCGGGACGAACTGCGCGCGGACAAAATGCTGGCGGACCGCGTGCTGGCCAACCCCAAAATCACGCCCGTCTGGGATACGGTGGCCGAGCGCGTCTTGGGCGACGCTTCCGGCGTGACCGGCCTGGCCCTGAAAAACGTCAAGACCGGCGCGGCTTCCGAGCTGAAGGTCATGGGCGTGTTCATTTTCGTGGGCACGGTGCCCAACACCGCCATTCTGGGTTCCGTGGTGGACCTAACCCCGGAAGGCTGGGTCATAGCCAGCCACGAGGATCTGTCCACCTCCGTGCCCGGCATTTTCGCGGCCGGGGACGTGCGCGACACGGACCTGCGCCAGATGGTCACCGCCGCCGCCGACGGCGCGCGGGCCGCCATGTCCGCGTATAAGTATATCGTGTCCATGTAAGGGGCCTCCGGACCCTCTATCCCCTTCCAAAGAACTTTATCAGGGGGGACCGCCCCTCTGGATCGTTTTTCCACTTTACAGTATAGTGAAATTGCTTGTCAGACAGTAACCGATAGAGGGGTATTGCCATGCACCGCCGTCTTTCTTCTCTCCCCCGTATTTTATGCTGCGCGCTGGTTGCCGCGTTCGCTTTGGGCGCCGGAAGCGGCTGCAGCTGGATGGGCAGAACCGCCGGAAAGGCCCAGGCCAAAGTGGAACGCAAGACCGATGCCGTGGAGCAGGGTTACCACCAGGGCTACAGCGAGGAAAAGGCCAAAAGCTCCTCCCAGGCCAAAGAGTAGCCGCCGTGCCTGAACAGCGGCCCCTCGCCCTGGTAACCGGCGCCAGCCGGGGTATCGGCGCGTCCATAGCCTCCCGCCTGGCGGAGGACGGCTACGCCGTCTGGCTCAATTACCGCGGCGGGCACCAAGCGGCCGCCGCCGTGCGGGACGGCATTGTTTCCAAGGGTGGAAGCTGCACGCTTCTGCCCTTTGACGTGGCGGACGGCCCGGCCGTGGAAGCGGCCCTCGCCCCCCTGCTGGCGGAAAAAATCCCCGTCGTGCTGGTCAACAACGCGGGCTTCGCCAAAGACGGCATTTTCGCCATGATGCCGGAAAGCGACTGGAACAGCGTGCTGGCCGTGCACCTGGGCGGCTTTTTCCACGTCACCCGCGCGCTGCTGCCCTTCATGCTCCGCCGCAGAAGCGGGCATATCCTGAACATCGCCTCCACTTCCGGCCAGACCGGGGTCGGCGGCCAGGTCAACTAGTCCGCCGCCAAGGCCGGGCTTATCGGCGCCACTCGCTCCCTGGCCGTGGAAGTGGGCAAGCGCGACGTCCGCGTCAACGCGCTCGCCCCAGGCTTTATCGAAACCGGCATGACCGCGTCCCTGCCCAAAGAAGCCCTGCTGCCCCACATCCCGCTCCGCCGCTTCGGCCTGGCGGAAGAAGTGGCCGCCGCCGCGTCCTTTCTTTGCTCGGCGCGCGCTTCGTATATTACGGGCCAGGTGCTGGCCATGAACGGCGGGCTGTTCATGTAGGGGGTCAGCTGTCGAAGCCAATTGTATGGCATGCCTCCGGCGGCCAAAGAGGGCTCCGCCCTCTCTGGACTCACCCGCCAAGGGGCGCGCCCCTTGGAACCCATTCAGGGTGGATAGGAAGGCGGCGCAAGTCTGCCGCCAGGTGCGGACACAAAAGGTGAACGTCCCGGCCCCCTCCACCCGTCATCCCCCGGCTTGACCGGGGGATCCAGGCGGAAGCGGGACGAAAGAGAGGGGCAGCCGCCGTGCCGCTCCGGAACCCCCTCAAGTGGCCACGCCCGCGGTGGAAAGGCAGAAAGGCATGGATCCCCCGGTCAAGCCGGGGGATGACGTATGGTAAACGGTGACGCTCCCGTACCCGTCTCGTCAGGATGACGTGCGCCCGAAAAAACGGCGCTCCCATAACCACCCTGTAAGGGGTCCAGGGGTGCTAACCCCTGGCGGGTGCAGGGCGGAGCCCTGCTCTCATTCCTGGATGGCTTCGACAATTATTATGCGCTACGACACCCTCATCATAGGTTCCGGCGTCACCGGGCTTTCCGCCGCCTTGTACCTGGCCCGCAAGGGGCAAAAGGTGCTGGTGCTGGAAGCGGCCCCCGCCCCCGGGCCGGTGCTGCGCGGCTTTACGCGCGAGGGCGCGCATTTTGACACCGGGCTGCACCTTACCGGCGGGCTGGAACCGGGGGGTATTCTGCGCAGCTATTTGCGGCTGCTGGGGCTGGAAGGGGAGCTGGAGGTCCAGCCTTTTTCGCAACACGCGGCGGAAGTGGCCGTGTTTGAGGGGCGGAACAGGCCCCCGGCCGAACTGCCCCAGGGGCGGGAGGCGTTTCAGGCCGCGCTTTCCGCGCGGTTCCCGCTGGAGGCGGCGGGCATTGCGCGGTATTTGGACGCCGTGGAAGCGGTGATGGCCTCTTCCCCTTTTCTGAACCCCGGCCAGGACGCGCGGCAGAACCTGGGCCACTTCCCTTCCGACGTAACCCTGGACCAGGAGCTGGACCTTTGCACGGCCGACCCGGAACTGCGGCTGCTGCTTTCCCTGCGCTGCGCTTTGCACGGCGTGGAACCGTCTCTGGCGCGCTTTGTCCAGCACGCCCTGGTGGACGGCAGCATGCGCGCTTCGCTCCACACGCTGCGGGGCGGCGGCAAGGCGCTGGTGCGGGCGCTGACGCGTAATTTGACCCGGCACGGCGGGACAGTCCGCGCGTCCTGCCCGGTCACGCGCGTTCTGGCGCAAGACGGCGCGGTCACGGGCGTGGAATGCGCGGACGGCACGCGATTTTCCGCGCCCGCCTGCCTGTATACCGGCCACCCGGCGCTCTTGCCGGGCCTGCTGGAACCCGGCGCGCTGCGCGGCGTGTATTTGCGGCGTCTGGAAGCGCTGCCGGAAACCCCGTCCACCATGCTCTATTTCGCCATTCTGGAAGGGGAATGCCCTTTTGAGGGCAGCGCTTTTTACCTTTGCCCCAACCTGGACACCACAAAGCTGCTCAGCGGCAAGGTTCCGGAAGAAAGCGTCCTGTTTTTCACCCTGTCCCCGGCCGGGCCGGGGCGGCACGCGCTGAGCGCGGTCATGCCCTGCGGCCTGGAGCGCTTTTTGCCCTGGCAGGGCAGCGTGCGCGGCCACAGGCCCAAGGCGTATCTGGAGCAAAAAGCCTCCTTGCTTCGGCTCATGGAACAGCGTATTATTTCGGCCTTTCCCGAAATAACGGTCCGGCCGCGCATGGTCGCGGGCGCCACGCCCCTTACTCTGGGCGACTACGCCCGCAACCCGCGCTGCGGCATTTACGGCGTGCGCCACGAAGCGAACACTGTGGAGCTCTTGCCGCTTACCCGCATGAAAGGGCTGGTGCTGGCGGGTCAATCCGTGCTACTGCCCGGCCTGGTCGGGTCCATGATCTCCGCGTTCGTGGCCTGCGATATTTTACACGGCGGGAACAGCCTGCACGAGGAACTGCGACAATGTCATCAAGCCGGGTCGTGATAACGGGCATGGGGGCCGTCTCCCCCCTGGGCGTGGGCGTTGCGGCGCTTACGGACGGCCTGCGCCGTGGGATGAGCGGCGTGGTTTCCCTGCGCACCTTCCGCCCGGACCACGCCTTGGCCACGGATTGCGTGGGCCTGGCGCGCGGCTTTGACGGCTCCTCCATACCCAGAAACCTGCGCCGCACCATGTCGCGCATGTCCCAGTTCGCTTACGTGGCCGCCAAAGAAGCCCTGGAAAGCGCCCGCGTGCCCGCGGAACTTCTGCACAGCCCCCGCTGCGGCCTGGTGGCCGGGTCCACCCTGGGCAGTTCCGACGCCATGGAAGAATTTTTCGCCGCCTACCTCGGCGACCACGCTCTTTCCGGCGTGCGCACCCACACCTTTTTCAAGATCATGAGCCATTCGGTCAGCGCCAACCTGGTGCAGGCCCTGGACATACGCGGCCGGGCGGAAGGGCTTGCCGCCGCCTGCGCCACGGGCTGCCAGGCCGTGGGCCTGGGGTACGAGCTGATCAGCGCGGGCCGCCAGGATATCATGCTCTGCGGCGCGGCGGACGAATACCACCTGCTGGTTTCCGGCGTGTTCGACCTGCTCGGCGCGGGCGCGGGCGCTTCCCGCCCCCCTGAAGAAGCCGCCCGTCCTTTTGACGCGGGCCGCACCGGCATAGCCTGCGCGGAAGGCGCGGGCATGCTGACCCTGGAAAGCCTGGAGCACGCCAAGAAACGCGGCGCGCCCATTCTGGCGGAAGTGGCGGGCTACGCCCCTTCCGTGACCACCAGCAACATCGCGCACCCGGAAAAAGAAGAGCTTTTGCGCTGCATGAGCGGCGCGCTGGCCGACGCGGGCCTTTCCCCCGCCGACGTGGACTACGTCAGCGCCCACGCCACCGGCACCGTGGAAGGCGACATAGCGGAAGGGCTGGCAATCGCCGAACTGTTCGGCCCCGCCACCCCGGTCAGCAGCCTCAAGGGGCATCTCGGCCACACCATGGCCGCCAGCGGCGCGCTGGAACTTATCGCCACCGTCCATATGCTGCGGGACGGCCTGCTCATACCCACCCGCAACCTGGACAGCCCGGACCCGGCCTGCGGCGGCATCAACTGTTTCACGGCCCCGCTTTCCGGCCGCTTCAACACCGCCCTCAAAAACAGCTTCGCGCTGGGGGGCTTTAACGCTTCACTCCTTGTAAGGACTTTTCATGACTGACCGCGAAATCATCGACCTGTGCAACAAAACCCTGGCCGAAGAATTCGAGCTGGATATCGCCGCCCTGACCCCGGAAACCAACTTCTTCGAAGACCTGGAACTGGACAGCCTGGACGCTGTGGACATGATCGTCGCCCTGGAACAGGCCTTCGGCAGGAAACTCCGCGACAACGAAGCCCTGCGCGGCATCCGCACCGTGGGCGATCTGCACGCGTATATTATCAGCATGGCCCGGAAAGAGCAGAATTAGTTGTCGAAGCCAATTAAGAACGAAAGCAGGGCGCAATGCGGCACGTCCTGTGCCGCCCCCTACGGGCGTCGCTGGCGCTCCGTGCGCAACCGCTTCCTGCGGTTGCGAAATCCCTGCACCCGCCAAGGGGCACGCCCCTTGGAACCCATTCAGGGTGGATACGGGAGTATTGTCTTTTACTACGCGTCATCCTGAGCGTAGCGGAGGATCCATTTTCTCTGCCTTTGGCCTTTCATGCGGGAATAAAAGCAAAAAGCATCAAGATGGATCCTTCTCTACGCTCAGGATGACGTGTGGGGGAATGGCGCTCCCGTCGTTCCATCGCAATGAAAAAAGCATCACCGTAATTGTACGGGGCCGCGCCCGTCAACGAAAAACGCCCTCCCCTGGCGCCAGCACAACCCGCCCACAGGACGTGGGGCTGCGGAGCGGCGGGGAGCTGGAACAACAAAGGATTCAGGGCACCGAGCCGGCGGTCGCGCCCGCCGGCGGCTTGCACGCCCTGCACAACATCCCGGCGCGAGAGGCCGCGTCCGCCAGGAAGGCGGGCCGGCCGTCATCCGGAAAGCCGCCGCCACGCCATGAGCACCTTTCTTCGCAACCTACTCTTTTACACCCTGCTGTTCTTATGGACGGCGGCGTTGCCGCTTTTTATCGCGCCGTTTTTCGTGGCGCGTTCGCTGTTCCGGGGGGAGGAGTTGTGCGTGGCGTTCCGGGGGGCGAACCGGGTGTACGGGCTGGGCTGGCGCTGGTGCATAGCGCCCTGGGTGAAGGTGCGGGATGAGGGGTTCGCGCCCGGCTCCATGCCTTTTCCTTGTCTGGCGGTTATGAACCACCAGTCTTTTTTCGATATCCACTGCAGCGCGGCGCTGCCCAACCACAACCTGGTGCAGACGCCCCGGTCCTGGCCGTTCCGCATTCCTTTTTACGGGCGGTTCATGCGCCTGGCGCGCTATATAAATCTGGAAAGCTCGTCTTACGAAGAAGTGCTGGAACGCGTGCGGCGGGAAGCCGCCCAGGGCGCGGTGATCGTGTTTTTTCCGGAAGGGCACCGCAGCCCGGACCGGCATATCCGCCGTTTTCACGCCGGGGCTTTCGCCTTGGCGCTTGCGGCGGACCTGCCCATTGTGCCAGTATGCGTCAACGGGTCCGGCGCGGTGCTGCCGCCGGGCACGCCGTGGATACGGCCGGGGGAGATCCGGGTCAAAGCCCTGGACCCGGTGTATCCGGAAGAATTCCGCCAGGCCGGGGACAACGCGCCCCGCCTTTTGCGGCGGCACGTGCAGCAAGTGATGCGCAACGCCATAACCCAACTGTAGGAGCATACCATGTCGATGATGACCAGCCGTTACCGTCCGCTGCTTTTGGTTTGTCTGATGCTTGCGCTGGCGCTTTCCGTGGGCTGCCGCAAGGCCACGCCCATTTACAACCCCACCAACGTGGAACTGCCTTCTCACTCCAAGCGCAATATGGCGGCCATGACCTCGGCCATTAAATCGGCCTGCACCGCCAGGGGCTGGACCGCCAGCGAAGAAAGCCGCAGCCGCATCATCGCCTCCCACACCGCGCGCGGGCACACGGCCATCGTGAATATCGACTACACGGCCAACAGCTTTTCCATCAGCTACCGGGACAGCATGAACCTGAACTATGAAGGCGCGACCATCCACAAGACTTACAATAACTGGGTGCAGAATCTGGAGCAGGAAATCCGCATCCGGGCAAACAATATTTAGAACAAAGCCGGGCGGGCCGCCATGACGGCCCGCCCGGCTGTTTTTTTGATGGATACCATGACGAACGCCACGCCCCTTTCCCCCCTGCCCCCCTTGCCCATGGACGCGGCCCCGCTGCTGCCGCAGAAGCCGCCCATGCGCCTGGTGACGCGCCTTCTGGCCGCGTCCGCCTCATCCGGAGGCGAAGCGCTGGCGGAATGCGTGCTGGAAGCCTCCTCGCCCTTTGCGGACGGTCAGGGGAACATCAACCCCGTGGCCTTTATTGAAATGGCCGCGCAAACCTGCGCCGCCGCGCAGGGCTACGCCGACACGGGCCGCCCGGCGCGGGAAGGCTTTCTGGTGGGCGTCAGGGACTTTACCTGCGCCGGAACGGCCGGGGCCGGGGCCAAAACCGGGGAAGTTCTGCACGTGCGCATCCGCCCCGTGGCCGAGCTGGACGGCTTTATCCTGGTGGACGCCGCCGTCTCCCGTCCGCAGGGGACCGGGCCGCTAGCGAGCCTGCGGGTCAAAGTCTACCTTCCCCCTATGGAGCATTCGTGAGCAGTTTCCCCTGTCTTGCCCGCGTGTTGCGGCCGTCTGTCCCTCACCTCGTCCGCCGGGCTTTTGTCCTGGTTTTCTGCTGTGTTGCGGGGTTCGCGCTTTTGGCCGCCCCGGCCCGCGCGGGGGAAGCCGCACCCCTGCCGCCCGCCCAGGCGGAGGCCGTGCTGCAAAAGCTGCGCGAACAGGCCGCCGGGGTCACCACGCTGCAGTGCCGTTTTGCGCAGGAAAAACGGCTCAGCCTGTTCGCGCAGACCGTGCGCTCGCAGGGCTCGTTCATGTACCGGCGGCCCGACGCCCTGCGCTGGGAGTACACCGCCCCCGTCAGTTCCGGCTTTGTGGCGCTGGGCGGCAAAGGCGCGGCCTGGAGCCGCGCGGGCGGCGTGGAAAGCCGTTCCGCCCTGGGCGAAAACCGCGAGTTCAGCACCCTGGCGCAGCAGATCCTGCCCTGGCTGGGCTTTGACGAAGCCGCCCTGCGCAAGAACTACGACCTGGACGTGCTTTCCGCTTCCCCGCCCGTGCTGCGCATTGTGCCCAAAAGCGAGATCATGCGCCGTTTTCTGGCTTCCCTGACCATCACCTTTGACCAGAAGGGTGAATTCGCGGAAGAGGTGCGCATCCAGGAAAGCGAGGGCGACAGCACCATTCTGCGCTTCAGCGGTCAGGTCATCAACGCCCCCTTGGCGGACGGCGTTTTCGTGCCATGAACGCGTTCTTCGCTCTGGTCGTGCCCAAGCTTTTCGCCCACAGGCGGGCCGTGCTGCTCTGCGCGGCCGCGCTGTTTCTGCTTTTCGGCCTCACGTTGGCCCGCGCGCGGCTCAAAGAGAGCATCACCACCTTTCTGCCGCGGGATACGGCGCTGCTGGAGCAGTTCCAGGCCTTCACCCTGACCCCGGCGGCGCGTTTCATTTTCATCGAGCTGTCCGCCGCCAGGCCGGAAGACCGCGACAAGCTGCCCCAGGCCGCGAAAACCGCGCGGGATCTGCTCAAAGCGCCGCTGTTCGGCGCGGTGCACCCGGCGCCGGGCATTCCGGCCGCGCCCGCCTTGCTGGACCTGGTGCCGTCCCTGTTCCGGGCAGGTAATTTGGAGCGTTTTACCGCCTCCGCCACCGGCGGGGACCTGCCGAAACACCTGCGGTTGCTGCGCGACCGGCTGCTGGGGCCGGAAGGCATGGTGCTCAAGCTGTTCATCCCCCACGACCCCCTGGGATTGCTGGCCGTTCTGCCGCAGCGGATCATGGAATGCGGCCTGGCCGGGAGTCCGTCCGGCCCCTCATCCGGAAAAGACGCGGGCGGGACAGGCTCCCTGGCCGGGCTCCAGGCCCTGGCCCTGTCCGGCGGCCTGCCCAGCCCTGGCGGCGACGCCCTGCTGCTGTTCGCGGAAAGCCCGCGCCACGCAATGGATTCCGCCGACGCCCTGGCCGTCGCCCAGGCCCTGGACGCGCTGCGCCCGGCCATGCCGCGGGGGGTCGCGGTCAACGTGCTTTCCGCCTACCAGCACACGGCGGCCAACGTGCGCACCATCAAGGCGGACACGCTGCGGGTGCTTATCGCTTCCACGCTGGCTCTGGCCGTCATTTTTCTGGTCTGGCTGCGCACGCTTTCGTCCCTGCCGGTGTTCGCCATGCCCTGCGCGGCCCTGCTGGCGGCCTGGGGGCTGCTGGCGCTCGCCGGCGCGGAAATTTCCGGCATTACCATAGGTTTTGGCGCGGTGCTGCTGGGCATTGTGGTGGACTACGCCCTGCACATTCACTGCGCCGTGCGCGCGGGCATTGCCCCGCAAGACGCCCCGGCCGCGCTGGCCCGGCCGCTGCTGTTCTCTTTCCTGACCACGGCGGCGGCCGTGGGCGCGCTGTTCTGCTCCAACCTGCCCGGCATGCGGCAGGTGGGCCTTTTTTCCCTGCTGGGCTGCGGGGCGGGCCTGTTTCTGGCGCTGTTCCTGCTGCCCCTGCTCCAAAAGCCCCGCCCGGCGGACCCCGCCCTGTGCGCTTCCCTCTGCCCGGAACCCGGGCGCGCCCCCCTGCGCCTTGCCCTGCGGCCCCTGC
>JAVBNC010000053.1:0-22636 GCA_031551765.1 Desulfovibrionaceae bacterium | reverse complement strand
AGGTTATACAGTGACCAGGTCGCGCACCAGTTTCTTTTTCTTCAGCGGCTCCAGGGTCAGGTCGTTTTCCACCACCGTCCTGGTACAGGCCAGGGCGGGCTTGCCGTTGACCAGCAGGCCGCAGCGGCCGCAGATGCCGTGGTCGCAGACGCTGTGCTTGTAATAAGCCAGCGAACCGTCGTGGTTGGCGCTGATATAGTCCAGAACGTCCATCACTGTGGGTTTGGTTTCCAAGGTCATGGGCAGGTCGTAACTGTCGTAGCGCTCTTGCGGATCAGCCGCGCCCGGGTCGCAGCGGTAAACTTTCACATGCATAGAGTGTCCTCCATAAGCTCAGGCGAAAAAAGACGGAAACAACACGCCACGGCGGCACGCGGCCGCATCAGGTGCCGCCCCACTTGGCGCGCGGGTAATCCAGGTCCGGACGCAGGAAAAATTCCATGACGCTGGCGTCCTTGCCCTTGGGCAGCGGCACCGTGGTCACGCGCGGCTTTTCCCGACGCGGGCTCATGCCGCCCTTGCCGTCCGGGGTCCAGATCTGGCGCACCAGCCATTCGTCGTGGTTCACTTCCAGGTAGTCGTCCCGGATGTGGTTGCCCCGGCTTTCCTTGCGCTCTATGGCCGCCCGCACGCCGGATTCCACGCAGGTCATCAGGTTTTCCATCTGCAGGGCCGTCAGCCATTCCCAGTTGTAGCGCGGGGACTGGGTGGTGGCGGCCATGTTGGGCATGTCTTCCGCCTTGATGCGCAGCAGTTCCTTCAAGGTGGCCTGCAGGCCCTTTTCCGTGCGCCGGTAGCCGAAGCCCGCGTCGCAGGCCGCTTCTATGCGGTTCTGCACAACGACCGGGGAAATGCCCTTCTTGCGCAGCAGGGGTTCGCTGCACTTGGCGGCCAGAGAAGCGGCCAGCTTTTGATCCGGCGTTTCGTGGCCCGCTTCTTTGGCGAAGGCGGCGGCGTTCTTGCCTGCCTCGTAGCCCTGGACCAGCATTTCCACCAACCCGTCGGCCACGCGCATGGCCCCAAAGGTGCCGCTGCCCACTTCCCCGCCCGCGAACAGGCCGGGAACCCGGGTCTTCATCTTTTCGTCGATCAGCAGGCCACCCATGCTGTACTCAAAGCCCAGGCCCACTTCCACGCCTTCGCCCTTGCGGATCTTGTCCATGACCGGGGTCATGTCGTCGCCCTTGTAGTGGCCTTTGGCGTAGTAGGGCCCCAGCACGGAGAAGAAGGCGTCTATGCCTTTTTGCCGCTGTTCTTCGGGGTAAGAGCTGAAATCCAGGAAAATGCCGTCGTTCTTGGTGCCCTTGCCGTCAAAAATGGCCTTGCCCCAATAATAGGAAGTGATGAGCTTGATGAGCTTGAACCCGCTGTAATAGCCGGTTTTTTGCATAATATCTTCGGACACGTCGATAAGGTTGCCCTGCGCGTCACGGAACTTGGCCCAGGCCCCTGCTTTCAGGCCCGTGTACACGATGAGCACGTACGGGAAAATACTGCCCCTGATGTTCTGCGGCGCAACAGCCGTGGGGAAGGAGAGCAAAAATTCCATGTCCGCCATTTCCGCCCCGGCGCGGAAGCCCATGCCCACGCCATCGCCGGTCATGTCCGTCACGCTGTTTTTCAGGGAGAAAGGCTGGTAGCCGCCCGTGCCCAGCACCACGGCGCCCGCGTACACGGCGAACAACTCGCCGGTGTAGATGTTCAGGGCCAGCACGCCCACGGCCCGGCCGTTCCGCATCAGCACTTCCAGGGCGGTGGTGTCTTCCAGCACGTCCACGCCGGGCGCTTCTTTCATGCCTTCTTTCAGGGCGGCGCAGAAGTCCTGGCCGCAGGAAACCCATTTGCCGTTGGCCAGGTGCTTGAACGGCACCTTGGCCCGTTCCGCCCAGTGCACGTATTCCTTCACAATAGCCGGCCCGTCAAAGGCGAACTGCTCCACTATAGGCTGGTCGCTGAGGAAAAAGCCTTCCTTGACGATGGATTCGAACCAGCCTTCCTGGGTAATGTCGCGGTTGG
This sequence comes from Desulfovibrionaceae bacterium, assembly GCA_031551765.1. GTDB lineage: Bacteria > Desulfobacterota > Desulfovibrionia > Desulfovibrionales > Desulfovibrionaceae > JAVBNC01. The sequence goes on along the minus strand of JAVBNC010000053.1, from coordinate 20,620 downwards.
CTTCCAGGCCCAGCAGGTCGTGGGCGCTTCTGCCGTCAATGGACATGGAGCCGCCGGCCATAATGGCGTTGCCGCTTTTGCCCACTTTTCCCTTGGAGATAAGAATGACCCTGGACCCGGCCCGTGCCGCGGCCAGCGCGGCCGTGACCCCGGCGCCTGAGCCGCCTATGACCACCACGTCCGTGGTCAGGATACGCAAGGATGAATTGTTGCCCATGTGCACGCCTCCTTCTGGGGGGACTCGGTACGGGGATGTACCTGGGGATGTACTGGAACCCTTCTTCCGCTGAAGGGGAATTGCAGAAAGCATTCCATGGAAAATCTAACGGCTATCGGTCTGAAAGTACAATATAAAATTGCAAGGACTGAAAAACCGCCGCTGTGGAGGAGAATATTCTCATGAGAATATTCTCAGGCGCCGCCTCTCCGCACCACAGCGCAGCCTTCCCGCAAAAATCGGCCACTTTGCTTTTTCCCGGCATTGTGCCAGAAGAAAGGGAAACCAAGCGAGATTCCACCGCATGAGCCGCACCACCTGGCCGCCCCGATACCGCTGGCTGCACGAATACGCGCTGGCCAAGCCGGACGCGCTGGCGGACTATAAAGAAAGCTGGGACGCCTGGCGCTATTTCGTGCACGGCAAGATCTTCGCCCTGCTGGTGCGCAACAGGACGGCCACGCTGCTGAACCTCAAGTGCGCCCCCTACCTGTCCCTGGATTTCCGCGATCGGTACCCCGCCGTGCTGCCCGGCTGGCACATGAACAAGCTGCACTGGATTTCCCTGTCCTTGCAAGTCCATACGCCCGAAGACGTGTGCAGGGAACTGGTGACCATTTCCTACGACCTGGTGTGGCAGGGCCTGCCCAAAAAAATACGGGAAGGCGCGCCTGGGCAACGGGTCTGACGCCCTCGAAAAACACAAAGCCCCGGTCGCGGCAACGCCGAACCGGGGATTTGTGGTGAGCGGAGGCGGCCGCAAGGCCGCTCCGGCACTATCATTCTATTCGGCTTCTTTCTCTTTTTTGTATTCGGCCATCACTTTTTCCGCCACGGGCGCGGGCGCTTCCTCGTAGTGGGAGAATTCCATGGTGAACACGCCCTGGCCGCCGGTCATGGAACGCAGGTCCGGCGCGTAGCGCAGGATTTCGTTCATGGGCACGTTGGCCTTCACTTCCGTGATCCCGGCCTGGGAGTCGGAACCCAGCACCTTGCCCCGGCGGCTGGAAAGGTCGCCGATGACGTCGCCCATGAACTCGTCCGGAATGGCGATGGTCAGGGTGACGATGGGTTCCAGCAGGATGGGTTTGCAGGTTTCCATGGCCTTTTTGAAGGCCAGGGACCCGGCCACCTTGAAGGCCATTTCCGAGGAGTCCACGGTGTGATAGCTGCCGTCGTACAGCTTGGCCTTGAAGTCCACCATGGGGTAGCCCGCGATAAAGCCGCGCACGCACGCCTCCTGAATGCCCTTGTCCACGGCCGGAATATACTGGCGCGGCACCACGCCCCCCACAATGGCGTCCACGAATTCATACCCGGAACCGCGCGGCAGGGGCTCGAATTCCACCCAGCAGTCGCCGAACTGGCCGCGGCCGCCGCTCTGCTTCTTGTGGCGGCCCTGCACCTGGGCCTTGCCCTTGATGGTTTCGCGGTAGGGCACTTTGGGGGTTTGCAGCAGAATGTCGGTTTTGTAGCGGCGCTTGGCCCGCTCCACCGCGATTTCAATGTGCAGCTGGCCCATGCCGGAAACCAGAATGTCCCCGGTTTCCTCGTCGCGCGCCAGTTTCAGGGAGATATCCTCGTCCAGCAAACGCTGCACGGCGGCGTACACCTTGTCTTCGTCACCCTTTTCCTTGGGCGCGAGAGCGTAGGAGATGAGCTGCGGCGGCAGCTTGGGCACGGCCAGCGCGAAAGGCGCTTTTTCGTCGCACAGGGTGTCGCCGGTCTTGGTGCTCTTCAATTTCGCCAGAGCCACAATGGCGCCGGGGCCCATGTTTTCTTTCAGCGGGGTCTGGTTCTTGCCGGTCATGATGATGGGCGTGCCCAGGCGCTCATTGTCGCCGCTGGTCATGTTCTTGAGGTTGGATTCGCTGTTGATGGTGCCGGACAGCACGCGCACGATGCTGAGCTGGCCCGCGAAGGGGTCCGCCAGGGTTTTGAACACAAAGCAGGCCGCCGGAGCGTCGGAAGAGCTGAGACGCTCGGAACCGTCCTGCCCTTTCCAGGCAGGGTGGTCCAGCGGGGAAGGCAGCAGCCGCTGCACCACATCCAGCAACTGGGACGCGCCCTTGTTTTCCAGGGCCGCGCCCGCCAGCACCGGCACCAGCTCGCCGGAAAGCACCCCGGCGCGCAGGCCCGCGCTCAACTCGTCCGGGCTCAGCTCGCCTTCTTCCAGATATTTTTCCATCAGCGCTTCATCGCTTTCCGCAATGTTCTCAACCACGGTCTCGCGCAGGGTGGCCATGTCGTCGGCCATGTTCGCGGGGATGTCGCCTTCGTGGAAAGCGCCGTCGGCGTCAAACAGAATGGCCTTCCGCCCCAGCACGTCCACCAGGCCGGTAAAGGAACCCGGCCCGCCGATGGGCGCGTACAGCAGCACCGGCCGCATACCCAGAATGGAAGAAAGCCCGTTCAGCGCGGCGTCAAAATCCGCCCGGTCGCGGTCCACCTTGTTGATAAAGCAGCAGGCAGGGAGATTAGCGGCCTTGACCGCGCTCCAGTGCTTTTTGGTCAGCGGGCGCACCCCGTCCACCGCGTCGATAACGAACACGGCGGCGTCCACGCCCTGCAGAAGGTAGTCCGTATCCCCGGTAAAGTTGTTGTCGCCGGGCAAGTCCATGAAAAAGTGGCGGTTCCCGTCCCAGAGGAAGCTGGCGAAACCGGGCTGGATGCTGCCCCGCCGCTTGATTTCTTCCGGCTCGTAGTCAAGGGCCGTCGTGCCCTCTTCTATTTTACCAAGGCGGTTGACGATCCCGGCGCGGAACAGCAGCATTTCCGCAAGGGTCGTCTTACCGCAGCCTCCGGTGCCGATAAGCGCATAGGTTCGTTGGGTTTCGATGGAATTGGACATAGTGCTCTCCCTGCCGTAACAGTTTCGTGAGAAAAACCCCCGCAGACGGGGGATGTGTCCTATCATGCGAAACGGCGGAACCGGCCCGCAAGCCTGAACGCCGAACCATGATTCTTAGAGAGTCAGGCGACACCTTGTCAAGACATACCTCCCGGCGCGGCCGGCGGGGGTAAGAGGCAATTTTGTCGAAGCCAATTAAGAGTCGAAGCAGGGCGCAATGCGGCACGTCCTGTGCCGCCCCCTTCGGGCGTCGCTGGCGCTCCGTGCGCAACCGCTTCCTGCGGTTGCGAGATCCCTGCACCCGCCAAGGGCTGGCGCCCCTGGACCCCTTACAGGGTGACTATGGGGAAATGGTGCGCGTCTGCCGTTCTGTTGACTCGGCACGTCCTGTGCCTCGCCCCTTCGGGGCGCCGGGGAGGACCCCGGCGGGTAATTCCGCTATCCTGCGGAATTATCGCGTTATGGCGCTCACATACTGGCGGGTGCTGGCTTGAGAGGCTGAAAAGAGCGAAACCGTAATTGTACGGGGTCACATCATCAACGAGACGACCGACATATCCCTGTCAAAGTGTTTATGGGAAAGGGATGGGGTCCAGGGGAAGGGAATACCCCCGTTTTCCCAAAGGGGGGGTTTCCCTTCCCCTGGCCGCCGGAGGCGTTCTTCTTCTCCCCTCCCATCCTCTAGAGCATATTCGCTTTGAGATTGCCGCTTAACGGCGGGGAAACCCCGCCTACGTCAATCTCGCGGGCCTTGTTACGCAGGCTTCACAAGGCCAGAGCATTTTTTCATAAAGAAAAATTTCAATGTGAAAATGCTCTAATAATGCACCACCCCGTCCGAGCCCTTGATGCGAGCCACGGTCTTCTGCCCGGCTTCGCTTTGGAAGTAGTCGTAGGTGCTGGGGGGGACCAGGGGGCGTATGGCTTCCATCTGGCCGTCGTGGATGAGCTGACGGACGTGGGACGCGCTGATGGCCCGGCCTTCGTGTTCCTTGCGCGGGATGACGATGCATTCGATGCCCGCTGCGGGCAGGTCGCGCAGCATGGTTTCGTTGTAGATGCCGGTGACCTTGCTGAAGGGCTCCTCGCCTATGTAGCGGCGGGTCACGTTCAGGGCGCGGGCGATTTTGGTGAAGAGCAGGATATCCAGGGAGGCCTGGGCGCGGATGGCGGCGGTGTCGCTCTCCAAAAAGTAGGAGGGAAAGACCGCGCTGGAAATCATGTAGCTGCCCGTGGTGTGGAAGGTGATGTTTGTGAGATCCGCGCAGCCCGCCTGGATCATGGCGTAGCGGTCCTTGAAGGGAATGAGCGAGGCGTCTTCCGAAACCGCGAACAGGTGCACGGCGTCGTTTTCCGTGGCGGCGCGCTCCACCAGGGCGCGGTGGCCCAGGGTGAAGGGGTTGCAGTTCATGACCAGGGCGGCGCTTGTGCCCTCTTTCTTTTGCGCTTCCAGGGAACGGAGAAAGGCGGGAAAGCCGTCACGACGGTTTTCCATGAATGAAACCGTGCCCGCCACCCTGGCTATTTCGTGAAACCCCAGGTCCGAGAACAGGGGGGCCTTGTCCGTCTTGGTGTACAGGAACAGGTGGGAGCGGCCCTGCTGCATCTGCCAGTCGGCCAGGTGTGAAACAATGCGGCTCATCAGCCCCTCGCCCTGCTTGGAAGAATCCACGGCCAGGCAGCGCAGGGTATCCGCAAAGGCGGAACCCGCGCCCACCAGGTTGAAGTCCTCGTCGTACAGGCCGACGGTGTAGTCCAGGTTGGCGTCGCGGCTGATGCCCTCTTTTTGCAGCAGGGCTTCCAGCAGCGTGTTGGCGCGGCGGTCCGACGCGCGTATTTCCGATAGTCTGTAGGTCTCGCTCATGGCCGGGCCGCTCCTTGCGCTTGTCCGTGAAAAATGAAGCCCCCCGGCGGCATGCTTGACGCCGGGGGGCCACAGGGGGTTTAGCTCATTTCAAAGGGCTTGATCTGGCGCACCACGTCCAGAATGGTGCCGTCGCGGGCTTCCACCAGGGCCACGACCTTGTCGTGGAACTCCAGGTCGTCGGGCTTGCCGGTAATGGCGTAGGCCTGCTTTTGCAGCGCTTCAATGGTGGTCAGCTCAATCCCCGCCGCTTCCAGGGCTTTGATCAGGTCCGGGCGGCGCGGGTTCACCGCGATGCCGTAGTCAGTGACCAGCACGTCAATGGATTCGCCGGGCGTGGTCACGGTGACCACTTTTTCGCACACGGTTGGCATTCTGCCGCGCACCAGCGGGGTGACGATAATAGCGCAGTTGGCCCCGGTGGAGGCGTCCGGGTGCCCCCCCGGCGCGCCGCGCAGAACCCCGTCCGAGCCGGTGAGCACGTTGACGTTGTAGTCGGTGTCGATTTCCAGGGCCGCCAGAATCACGAAGTCCAGGCGATGCACAAAGCAGCCCTTGTTCATGGGGTTGGCATACTGGGACGTGGAAATCTCATAGTGGCCGGGCGTTTCGTGTACGGACTCCACGGAAGGGATGTCAAAGCACTGCGCGTCCACGATCTTTTTGACCAGGCCGCGTTTCAAAAGGTCCACGGCCGGGGTGGTGGTGCCGCCGATAATCCAGTCCATGGTGATGCCGCGCTGGACCATCAAAGGCTCCAGGAAACGGTTCACGGCCAGGGACGGGCCGCCGCCGCCGGTCTGGAAAGAGAAGCCTTCCTTGAAGTACTCCGTGGCCGCCATGACCCGGGCGCAGTCTTCAGCCATTTGCAGTTCGCGGGGGTCCTGGGTGAAACGCATGATGGCGCTGGCGATACGCTTGGGGTCGCCCACCACGTCCACTTTGACCACGTGGTCCACGTCAATGGCCTCGATGCTGGGCGGGAAGTTGGGGAAGGGCAGGATGGTGTCGGTAATCACCACCACCTTGTCCGCGTATTTGGCGTCCACCATGGAGTAGGAAAGCACGCCGCAATTGGACTTGCCGCCCTTGCCGCGCGCGTTGCCGTATTCGTCCGCGCTGGCCGCGCCGATAAAGGCGATGTCGATGTGCACTTCGCCCCGCTCGATGGCCCGCACCCGGCCGCCGTGGGAACGCAGGATGGCGGGCGTTTTCAGCTTGCCCGCGGAAACCACCTCGCCCATTTTATCACGGATGCCGCTGGTCTGGATGCCGGTGACGATTCCTTCCTCAATCATGCGGGCCACGGGGTCGTGGGCCTTGCCCAGCGAGGAGGCCGCGATGGTGATGTCTTTAATGCCCAGGGCTTCGATTTCCTCCATGATCATGTTGACCACGTAGTCGCCTTCGCGGAAATGGTGGTGGAAGGAAACGGTCATGCCGTCCTTGATGCCGCATTTCAGGAGCGCGTCCTTGATGCTGGGCAGCAGCTTGCTTTTTTGCGGGGCTTCCAGGCTGGCGCGCACTTTGGGCGCGTCTTTTTTATATTCGATGCCGTCCAGGCGCTGGTTGCCCTGGAACACTTCACGGCCGTTGGTGAGCAGGTAATCCGGTATGTCTCTTCCCACTGCGTTTTTCATCTTACAAATCCCCCTTGTACACGCCGGAAGCCTTGGCGAGCGAGAGCGTGCGTTCCGCGCCGGCCACAAAGGCGATGTCCAGCATTTTGCCGTCCATGGTCAACACGCCTATGCCCTTGGCCGCGTTTTCGCGCACGGTGCGCACCACCATCTCGGCATTCAGGATTTCCCGCTCGGAGGGCGTGAAGATTTCGTGGACAATGGCAATCTGCCTGGGGCTGACCAGGGATTTGCCGTCAAAGCCCATTTCCTTGTTCATCATGACTTCCTTGCGGAAGCCTTCCATGTCGTTGATGTCCGTGAACACGGTGTCAAAGCACTGCAGGCCCGTGGCCCGGGCCGCCATGAGCACCTGACCGCGCGCGGCGATCATTTCCACGCCCGTGGCGGAAAAAGCGGCGTGCATGCTGATGCGGAAGTCGCCGCCGGAAATGGCCACGCCGAACAGCCGGTCGGAAGCTTCGCAGATGGACTGGGCGTTCAGCACGCCGCGCGGGCTTTCAATGGCCGCCATCAGCAGGGTGCTGCCCTTGGGGACGGAGAATTCGGCTTCCGCCGCGTCCACGGCCTTGGCCACCTGGACCACGTCGTCCGCTTTCTCGCACTTGGGGATACGGATGCCGTCCGCACCGCCGGCCACGCTGACCCGGATATCTTCCTGCCAATGCGGGGTGTCCGTGCCGTTGATACGCACAATGCGCTCAACACCGCGGTAGTCCACGGCTTTCAGGGCGTGGTACAGGGAAAAGCGCGCGGCGTCCTTCTGGTTTTCCGCCACCGCGTCTTCCAGGTCGATCATCACGGAATCGCAGCGGTAGACGTAGGCGTCTTTCAAAATGGCGGGCCGCTGCGCGTTGAGAAAGAGCATGGAGCGACGCAGCCTGTTCTTTTTGTCTTGCATACTCATTGCGCCATACCTCCCCAGGGAACGTTGCCTTGATGTTCGGCGGCGCGGAACACGGCGCATTCCACCCGGGCCGTGATGGTGCAGTCCAAGGCTCCCCGGTCCACCACCGTAACGCGCCCGGAACGGACACCCAGCCGGGAAAGCGTTGCCAGCACAACGCTTTTGATCTGTTTGCCGAATTGGTTGATGACGTTGCTGCTGATGTCCACCGACAGTTCCGGCGCGGGCTCCACCGAAATCTGCACGTCGCTTGATTCGAGCGTGCCCGCTGTTGCGGCTATTTTAATCTCCATCCTCTGCCACCTCCGTGGGTTGACGGTTTTGATATTCCTGCAGCGCGTTGCGCGCGTGCGCGCGGGCCAGTTCCGCCGCGCGCAGTCCGTCCCTGGCCTTCAGGGCCTCGAAAAGTTCCTGGTGTTCCTGGTGTGCCGCCGCCCTGCGGTCCGCGCTGCGCATGGTTATGCTGCGTATCAACGCTATTTGCGCCAACAGGGGACGCAGCATGCGCAGCAGGGCGGGCATGCGGCAGGCCTCGATACAGGCGTCGGAAAAATTTCTGTGCGCCGCTATGGTTTCGTTGACGTCCGCTTCCGGGTTTTCCGCGTAGCGTTGCAGCCGGACGGAAAGACTCTCCAGCCTTTCCAGGTCCCTGGCCGTGGCGTTCCGCGCGGCGTACTCGGCCGCCAGGCCTTCCAGCGCTTCGCGGATACGGTAGATTTCCTCCACTTCCGCGTCGGAATATTCGCGCACCACCAGACCGCCTTTGGGCAGGGCCTGCACAATGCCCTCGGCTTCCAGCCGCCGCAACGCGTCCCGCACCGGGGTGCGGCTGACCCGCAGCCGCTGGGCTATATCCTGCTCCACCAGACGCCCGCCCGCTGCGAAACCGCCCGCGAGGATGGTGTCTTTCAGCCGCTGGTACGCGGCTTCCCGCACCGGCGGGGCCGGGGCTATGGCTTGCAGTCTCTTGGGCAAAAAAGTCTCCGGAAACGATACCAGGCAACATTTTTCCGGGATACGGTATCCCAAAACTTGAATACCAAGTCCCGACCCGGCGTGTCAAGGAACAGCCATTGGCGTGACGCGCGCTTTTCCGCTATAGAGCATTTTGTCACCCAGAATATCCATTCAGATAAAATGCTCTGGCGGTGCGGAACGCAGTGGAGCAACGCCCGCAAGGTTGGCGTAGGCGAGCTTTGCTCGCCGTTAAGCGGCAACCTCAAAAGCGAAACTGCTCTGAGGGTAAAACAGGAGGGGGCATGTACATCAATCTGATTCTGGGCGCCGTGGCGCTTGCCGCCGTATGGATGCTGCTGTACCGCCTGCTGGTCAAGCCGGACACGCCGGAAAAGCTGGATCCCGCCGCCATTCTGGCCCAAAAGCTGGAAGAGCGGCGCGCCAAGGAAGAAAGCGCCCAGGCGGCCTGGGAGCGCATACGCGACGTGGTGGCCCGCAAGTTGGAGCCCGTGGAAGAAGCTTTGAACGCCATGTTTCGGGCCATGCCCCAGGAGCAGCAAAACCTGCCCTCCCTCGCCTGGGAACAGCAGGACGGGGTGCTGCGCGTGTCCGTGCGCAAAAGCGCGCGGCACGAAGCCCGCGAGCTGTTCGTCAGCTGGCGTTTGAAAGACAGCGACCTGCGCGCCCCCCTGCCGGAGCAGCTTGACGACACGCGCGGCTTTTACGCCGTGCGCGAAGGCATGGAACGCGAGCGCCCGCTCCCGGACGTGAACGCCCTGGTGCGCCATCTGGCCGCCGTTATAGCGGACGAGCTTGCCTGAATCACCTAGCGGATATATGTCATTCTCTGGAGGAACACACCATGACGCCCTGTACCGTGAAACTTTACGCCCTCTCCACCTGCGTCCACTGCCGCCACGCCAAGCAGTTTCTTGACGAGCATTCCGTGCCCTACGAGTGCGTGTACGTGGACCAACTGCAAGGCGAAGAGCGCAAGGAAATGCTGGAAGTGGTCAAAAAATACAACCCCCGGGCCTCTTTCCCCACCCTGGTCATCGTCTCTGACTGCGAAACCGTCATTGTGGGCTTTCAGCCCGATGACCTCACAAAAGCGCTGCAGCTATGAGCCCGGACACGCCCCAAGCCATGACCGCGGAACGCCTGTTCGCCACCCTGAAGCCCCTGCAGGAGCGCAAAGGCTACTTTTTCAACAAAGACATGGGCATGACCATGCCCCTCTTGGAACAGCTGCTGGTCACCAAGGAAATGTACGGCTACATGGCCTGCCCCTGCCGCCTGGCCAACGGCACGTATGAGGACGACCGGGACATAGTCTGCCCCTGCGTCTACCGCGAAGCCGACGTGGCCGAATACGGCGCCTGCTTCTGCGGTCTCTACGTCAGCAAAGCCTGGAACGACGGCGATATCCCCCAACAGATGGTCCCGGAACGCCGCCCGCCGGAAAAGATTTTGTTCTGAACTCAAAACGTTTCCGGCCCCCTGTTCCAGACGGCATAGTCAGCCTGGAGCCGGGGGCCGGAGACGTTTTTCGCCCTTTCGCTACTTCTTTTCCGAATCTTCCACGTTGGTCACGACGCAAACGCCCGAACCACCGAAAAAGGCGTTGCAACCGGCCACTTCCACCACCCGTTCCGCGCCCCTGGGCGCGGCGTTGGGCATGCGGAAATCGCGCACGTCCACCCGTTCCACGGGCCTCTCTTCCGGTTTCTCCACTTGGGGAACCCAGGAATAGGGCACTCGGTAAGCCCGGTATACCTGATTGATGGACACGATATTCCCCCAGTAAGGCGAAATGTGTTCCCAAACTATCTTGTGGTCGCGTGTCACTTCAATAATGCTCCCGGTGGCCCCGGCGGTAATCAGTGTGTTGCCGTTGGGCAGACGCTGGGCGCTGCTGACAAAGGGGCTATAGAAACGGCTGTAGTCCACGGGGAATACCCGGCCCTGCTCCTTGGGTGTATACTGCCACACAATCTTCAGTGTGGCCGGGTCTATTTCCAGCACGCGCGAATAGTCACGTGTGGCATACTTTTCTCCGGTTGCGCTGGCCGGGTTGGGACTGCCGTATCCGGCCCAGCCGCCGTTGTCGAACACCATGATGTTGCCTTCGCCGGGCAAGCCCTGCGGAATCATATGCGCGTGGTGCTGGCCGATAATCCACCCCAGGGCCTTAAGTTCCGGCGTGCTGTCGTAATAGGGACCCAGTTGCCAGACGAGCTTGCCCGTCTTTTTGCTGATGATCATGGACGTGTTGAGGTCGCGGCAGCAAATAATGATGTTGTCCGGATGAAAACGCTCGTCCCCGGCGTTAAAAAGCCTGTTGGGCCCGAGCAGGGACATGCTGTTGGTGTGCGCCCAGTCGGCTATGCCGCCCCGCGCCGGGCGGACGTTGGGATGGCGGTAGAGGGTGTTTCTGGAATCCTCACGAAAGCCGATTTCGCTGAAATGCTCGCTCAGCACCCACTCCCAAAGAATATTGCCTTCCCAGTCAATCTCGTACACCACATCGTCAAGCAGCGGGTGGTGGGTTATGTCCGGGTTGTGCACATCTTTGTGCCCCAGGATCATGGTGTTACCGCCGTTGGTCCTGGGATCCATGCCTGGAACGTAATACCCGACAGGGTTGCCCTCGCGCTGATAGTCGTGGTGCAGCCTGGCCATCCAGCGGGGTTCTTCGCCCGGGTCGTCGATATACTCGTAACGGTCGAACTTCCAGACGATATTGCCGTCCCAGTCCACCTGGACCAGATCAAATTTGTCCTGGGTGGAAAATTTGGTGCTGCGCTCTCCGGTCTGGGCAAGCAGTTGGCCGCCCGGCAGCAGCTTGGGCGGAAACCCGTGCAGCCCCTTGAAATATTGCACTTCACGCCCGTTCATATCGATGATCAACACGCCGCTTTCCTTGGCCTCATAAACGGTGTACCCGTTAAAACAGGCCGTGGGATCGTATACTGTCGTTCCTGTGGGGTATACGGTGGGATAGGTCACAGCGGGCTCCTTCGTAAAAAAAGGTTGGTTGCGTTATGCGGGGCTCTTGCATTGCGGCGCGATATCGGCCAGTACCTGCCAGCGTCGCACTTCCGTGCGGTACTGGAACAAGTTCACGGGTTCGCCGCTTGTGTTGGTGAGCAGAAGCGGCAGCCTGTTGTCGCCGGCCGCCTCCTGCAGCAGTTTTGCGGATTCTGCGGCGCTGGCGGGGCTCACCGGGCCGCCGCCCCCGCCGATGTCCAGCAGAAAGCGCGCCTCGGCCCCGCCTGGAGCCGCTTTTATCGCGCGCAGGCTCGTTTCCAGGTCGCTCCTGGCGTTTCCGCTTTCCGGGGGCGGGCAGACGACGTGAAAGATCAGCCTGTCCACAAGGTTCTCCGCAAGCGCGGCCCGCAGCAGGACGCCATGCCCGCCGTCCGCCGTCGCCTCCGTTTGCAGCCCTCCCTGCTTCAACAGGCGGAGCACTGCCAGAAAGGAGGCGAAATGCTCCTCCTCCCCTTTTGACACGAACAACCCGCCGGTCCAGCCGTGGCCCAAATTGTTGGGGGCCACCATGCCGCCTAGATCGCCGCCGGCCAGGAACCAAGCCAGTGTACAGCCCGCGTCCTGCGTGATGTGCCCGCCTTCGTCCATCACCACGGGGAAGAAAATGCCTTCCGCATCCCGGCGGATCTCGCTTCTACGCGTGCGATAAAAAGCCTTGAAGGCTTCGTTGCCCGCAGGGGTTTTTATATCATGTTCGATAACGACGGCGCCGCTCTCAAGCAAATACCGTTTGACAATGGCGCAGCGAATGCAGCCCGTGGACGAAAAAACCGTGACCGCCATGCTTTTCTCCCTTGTCCAGAATTCCGCAAGGTCAAAAATTGCACAAAGGCCCCGGCCTGTCATATTGCATTTTTTTTCAAATATATAACTTCAGATTATATAAAAACGACACACAGTACAACGACACATAACTATAAGTTAAGTTTCGGGCGCAAAAAAAAATATGACCTCTCGCGCGGCTCGTGCAATATTTCACTTCACAGGACAAGAACAGCACGCGGAGGGTACGCCATGCGGAAAAAGACCCTTGAAATCATCGTCTGCCTAGCGTTGATCGGACTCGGTATCGCCGCATACCTGACCATCGGCCTTGCGGAAGGCAGCGCTTCCAAATTCCTGCTGCGCCAGGAACGGGGCATGGGTAGTCTGGACTATCAATCTCTGCCAAAAATTTATTCCCTGGCCCTTATTGCCTTTTGCGCGGCCAATGTTCTGCTGCTGCAAATCAAAAGGCGTCGGGCAGAGAGCCCCCAGGAAAATGCCGCTCCTTCTGACCCCAGAAAAAGGAGGCTGACGGTTTTTCGCACGGCGGGAACGGTGTTGCTGCTTCTGGCCTATGTTTTCGCCATGCAGTTCACCCCGTTTTTCGCTGTCACGGCCGTATTTTTATTTCTGCTTTTCAACTTGTACGGAAAAACCAACCCCAAAATCTCCTTGCCGCTCAGCCTGGCCGGGGCCCTGTTCTTTTGGGTCGTTTTCATCAAAATCGCCAACCTGCCCATAGGCAGCGGCTGATCGGAGAGAGCATGAACGGCGTGACGGCTACTATTTCGCATATCGGCCAAGGGTTTTACATAACTGTTGCGGACCCGCTGAACCTCGCGCTGATGGCCGCGGGCACCTTTTTGGGCATTATCGTGGGCGCGCTGCCCGGATTCAGTTCCCCCATGGCCATCGTTATTCTGCTCCCCCTCACCTACCATCTCAAAGTGCCTGCCATAGCCGCCCTGCTGCTGATGATGGGCGTATACTGCGGTACCAAGCTGGGCGGATCCTACCCTGCGGTTCTGCTGCGCACCCCCGGCACGCCAGCCGGCGCGTGCACCGCGCTGGACGGCTACCCCATGGCCCAGCAGGGACACGCCGGAAAAGCCATAGGCTACGCCATTATGGGTTCCACTTTCGGCGGTGTGTTCGGCTGGTGCATAGCCGTTATTTTCGTGCCGTTGCTGGGTCTGGTGGCTGTGCATTCCAGGCCGGAGGACATCGCCCTTATCGGGCTGTTGGGTCTGATGCTGGTTTCGGCCTTTGTCCGGGGCAACATGCTGCGCGGGCTCATAGGCGTGGCCTTCGGCCTGCTGATAGCCACGGTGGGGCAGGACGCCAACGACGGGGCCGCCCGTTTTGTTTTCGACATCTCGGCTCTCAACTCGGGCGTTCCGTTCAGCGCGGCCCTGGTCGGCTTTTTCGGCGTCGCGGTCGTGCTTTCGGACATTCCTGAAATCGGCGCGAAAGCCGAAGTCATCAGCAAAAGCATATCGCTGGAAATGCCTAAACTGCGCGAAGTGACGCAATATTGGAAATGCATGGTCATAGGGTCGTCCTTTGGCACGGTTATCGGCGCCATTCCGGGCGTTGGGGCGGAGGGTTCCACCTGGATAGCTTACGCCACCGTCAAAAATAAGGACAAAGACCCGGGCCGCTTCGGCAAGGGCGCGCCTGAAGGCATACTGACCCCGGAAAGCACCAACAACGCCAACAACGGCGGCACCATGGTGCCCATGCTGACCCTGGGTATTCCCGGCGACTCGTCCACAGCCATTATGCTGGGGGCTCTCGTGCTTTATGGGGTGGACCCCGGCGTCACCCTGATGCGCGACCAGCCGCAACTGGTGTATGCGCTGCTCGCGGGCCTTCTGGTGTCCACAATCATGATGTTTTTCATGGCCTGGGGTTCTTGCGGGCTCTTCATCAAAGTACTTAAGCAGGACCGGGCCTGGCTTTTTCCTTTTATCCTGGTGCTGGCCGTCATGGGCGCTTTCGCGGGGCAGAACGACATGTACCCGGTGTACATAGCGCTTATCGCCGGCGCTGCGGGCTACGTGCTTGAAAAGTGCGGCTTTTCCGTCGTGCCCATTGTGCTGGCCATCATTCTCGGCCCGGTAATAGAAGTCAACGCCCGTTCGGCCCTCGCGCTTAATTCGGGCGACTGGTCGGTGTTCGTCAACAGCTGGTGGCGGGCCGGCATGCTGCTGCTCAGCATCGGCCTGCTCGCTTCGAACCTGTACAAGACCTTCGTCTCAAAACCGTAAGGAGGCCTCTTCATGAAAAAGCTCAGCGGTATCTTTGCTGCGTCCCTCATTTTCTGTCTGAGTCTCGCCGGGACCGCCGGCGCGGCCTACCCGGACAAGCCCATCCATATGGTTGTGCCCTGGGATGCGGGCGGCGGGACCGACGTAGTGGGCCGGGCCTTGACGGAGGCCATGAAGAAATTCACCAGCGCCAATATCGTGGTTGAAAACATCACCGGCGCCGGCGGTTCCACGGGTAACAAGAAAGTGGCGGACGCGGCCCCTGACGGCTACACCCTGCTGTTCAACGGCGATACCGACATACTTGGCGCGCTGACGGTGATGAAAACTGATTATTCACTGAAGAGTTTCACGTATATCGGCGGGGTGTTTTACAGTCCCACCTGGATCCTGACACACAAAGACAGTGGCATCGAATCCTTTGAGGACTTTTTGAAAAAAGCCAAGGCCCAGCCCGGCAAGCTGACGCTGGGGTCCACCACCCCTTCCGGCGCACAGATGGTCATGTGCGCGGGCATTCAGGAAGCCACCAAGGCCCCCTTCCGCATCATTCCCTATCAAGGGGGCAAAGACATCAGCAAAGCGCTGCTCGGCAACCAGGTCAACGCGGGCGTCATCCACGCGCCGGTCATGCTGCCGGAAGTGAAGGCCGGTATTATCAAGGTGATCGGCACGGGGGGCAACCTTGACAAGTGCACCTTCGAGCCCGTGCGCTCCATAAAACCCCTGAAAGCCACGGGCATACCGGTGGAAATGGGCATCTACCGCGGGGTTATGGTGCCTGCCGGCACACCCGCCGACGTGGTGGCTACGCTTGCCGATATCGTGAAAAAGGCTACTTTGAGCCCGGAATTCGCTGAGTTCGGCCAGCGCTTCGGTTTTCTGCCCCAGTGGTGCGACGGGGCCGAGTATGAAAAAAACATCAACGCGCAACTGGCCAGCTTCCAGCATATGACGAAATAATCCATACGCCGAACCGGAGAAAACGCCCATGAGCACGGCTGAACACTTATTGTCCATGCGAACGGTGAAACGAGGCTTGAAACAAAAAAACGCGCCCATCCCCTGTGAAGGCGAATGGGTGCACGCCGTGGATATTCAGGATGTCGCCGGCGTCTCGCACGGGGTAGGCACCTGCGCTACCATGCAGGGGGCCTGCAAGCTCAGCCTGAACGTAAAAAAGGGCGTTATCCAAGAATGCCTTATAGAAACCATAGGCTGTTCGGGCATGGCCCAGTCCGCCGCCATGGCCGGGGAAATTTTGACGGAACGCACTCTTATAGAAGCCGTAAACACGGATCTGGTCTGCGACGCCATCAATACCGCCATGCGTGAAGCGCTGTTGCACTTCATTTATGGCCGCTCGCAAACCGCGTTTTCAAAAGGCGGCCTGCCCGTGGGCAGCCTTTTCGAAGAACTCGGCGCCCGCGCCTGCAGTCAGGTGGGTTCTGTTTACGGCAGCGCCGCCAAGGGGCCGCGCTACCTGCACCTGAACGAAGGCTACGTGACCCGGATGGCCCTGGACGCCAACGCGGAAATTATCGGCTACGAACTTCTCAACGTGGGGAAAATGCTCGCGCTCGTCAAACAGGGCGTGCCCGCAGAAAAGGCGCTGCAGGATTCCAAGGAATGCGTCGGAAGATATTCCGAGGCCCAGGACTACATAGACCCGAGGAAGGAGTAGCTATGATCCGCTTTGAAGGCTACGAACGACGTATCGATCAAGTTACGCACTGCATGCGGAAATACGGTTTTTCTTCCTTGGAAGAAGTTCGGGCGGAATGCCTTAAAAACCATATAGATGTAGAGGCCATTGTCCGTGGCACCCAGGCTTCCGCCTTTGAAAACGCCGTCTGGGCCGTTTCCCTGGGCGCCGCCGCCACCTGCCGCGCCGGGGCCAAAGAGCCTGCCGCCATTGCGCAAACTTTGGGCGAAGGGCTGCAGGCGTTCTGTATCCCCGGCTCCATAGCGGCCAAGCGCGAAGTGGGGTACGGCCATGCCCGGCTGGCCTGCAGGCTGCTGGACGCGGAAACCAAGTGCTTTTGCTTTCTGGCCGGGCATGAATCGTTCGCCGCCGCAGCGGGCGCCATCAAAATCGCGGAAAACGCCAACAAGGCGCGCGCCACCCCCTTGCGGGTAGCGCTGAACGGCCTGGGCAAGGAAGCCGCGTACATGATCTCCCGCATCAACGGCTTCACCTACGTGCATACCGCCTACGATTTTGACGCCGGAGCGCTGCGCATTGAATGGGAAAAGCGCTTTTCCGAAAGCGGCACCGGCGACATCCGCTGCTACGGGGCGGACGAGGTAAACGAAGGCGTCGCCATCATGCATCACGAAAAGGTCGACGTGTCCATTACGGGCAATTCCACGAACCCCGTGCGCTTTCAGCACCCGGTGGCCGGCATCTATTATCGCCAGTGCCAGGACAGCGGGCACAAGTATTTTTCCGTGGCTTCCGGCGGTGCCGTAGGCAACACGCTGCACCCCGACAACATGTGGGCGGGGCCTTCTTCCTACGGTCTGACGGATTCCATGGGCCGCATGCACTGCTCCGCCATTTTCGCGGGTTCCTCTTCCGTGCCCGCTCACGTTGAAATGATGGGTTTTATCGGCATGGGCAACAACACACTGGTGGGGGCTATGGTTGCCGTTGTGGTGGCCCTGCTGCAGCGCTAAGCCTGATACGGCCGCGCCTTTCTGAAAAAACCGGCCCGGTGGCGTTGCCAGCGGGCCGGTTTTCTGCGAACCTGCCCCGCATACAGGCTGTTCTGAACATATCAACCCACGGATGCGGTATGCTGCGGCTGAACTTGTTGCGGGTTTTCTACATGGTGGCCCAAAAGCAAAGCGTGCTGAAAGCCTCAGAGGCGCTTTTCATCTCGCAGCCCGCCGTCAGCAATGCGCTGAAAAAGTTGCAAAACGATCTGGAAGTGCGTCTTTTTTTCAAAACTGGCCGCATGCTGGCACTGACCGCGCACGGCCAGGCCCTGTATGAAAAAACGCAACGCCTTTTTGAGGTGGAAAGCGAAATCGAGAACTTTTTGGCCACCATCAAAGCCGATACGAAAAAAAGCGTCCATGTGGGGCTTGTCACCATTTACGAACGCTTCGGCATTGAGCGGGTCATGCAGTACTTTTCGGAAATCGACGCCGCCATTTCCGTTTCCATCCACTCCGGAAATTCCAAAGCCGTTATCGAGATGCTGCAGAACAACAGCATCGACATGGGCATCAGCGGCAACGTGCTTATCGACAACAACCTGCATTACCAGCATTACACAAAGCACGAAATTTTTCTGGTGGCCCCCAAAGGGCACAGGCTGTATGGGCGCCCGACCTTCACCGCCAGCGACATCAGAACCGAGCGCATGGTACTCAAAGAAACAGGCTCTTCCGTACGGCACACCATGAACACGTTTTTCGCCAAATTCTCCGTGGCGCCCAACGTGGTTATGGAGCTTTCCAACCTTGATTCCATTCTGAACCTGGCGGCCCGGGAAAACTGCATCACCTTTCTGCCGGACCTTTCCATATCGGAAAAGCTGCCCGAGAATAACTCGTTCAGCGTCGCGCGCCCGGAGGAAGAGGACATATCCTTCAATACCTATGTGGTCTGGCGCAAGGACGAAGTATATTCCCAAACCACCCGCAGCATTATCGCGCAATTCTGCAAGCTTGCGGGCGCGAACACTCAAAGCGGCCGCTGGATGCCTACTTTGTGATTTTTCCGGGCCTCACGGTTTCGTCTTTGCCGGTTCTTCACGCAGCCACGCCTTGATCGCGGGCGTGGGAGAAAAAATACCGCGCAACCGGCCGAATTCCTTATGCCATTCCTCTTGCAGGACGGGCGGCAGCGGCAGGGTCAACAGATCTTCCGCGCCTTCGGAGTTGCGGCGCACCAGGCGGACGACGGGCGCTTCGCTCCAGGTGTCCACCACAAAGTAGAGGGAAACGTCAGACTTGGAGCGCACCGGCGGCCGGGGGCCGCGCCAGTCGTTGTTGCCCCATTCCAGGTACATGGTCACGGCTTCCTCCGGGCCCAGGTCCCAGTCTATATCCAACTGCCGCGCTTCGCTCAGGCTTTTCATGCTTTCTCCTTGCGACTTTCCGCCGCGTTCGTGCTATAAGGGTAGTCAAGGGCCGGATGGAGTCAAGTCCGGTCAAATTTCTACTTTACAAATTTTGGCCTGCCCTATAAATAGGAATCATTCCTATTTAAAAAAAAGGAGCATTACCCATGTCCAAAACCGAAAAGAACCTCATGGACGCCTTTGCCGGAGAATCTCAGGCCAACCGCAAATACCTGGCCTATGCCGAAAAAGCGGAAAAAGAAGGTCTGCCCCAGGCCGCCAAAATGTTCCGCGCGGCCGCCCAGGCGGAAACCATTCACGCCCTGGCCCACCTGCGCCTGGCCGGGAAAATCCACGGCACCCTGGACAACCTGAAAGACGCCATTTCCGGCGAAACCTACGAATTCACCAAAATGTACCCGGAAATGATTCAGGAAGCGGAAGCCGAAGGCAACAAGGCCGCCGCCACCTATATGAAATACGTCAACGCGGTGGAAGAAGTGCACGCCAACCTGTACAAAAAGGTGCTGGACGCCGCCGGCAAGGGCCCCAATGTGGATTATTACATCTGTAGCGTCTGCGGCTACACGCACGAAGGCCCGCACGAAGGCAAGTGCCCCATCTGCAACGCGGCCGCCAGCGTGTTTTTTAAATGTGAATAGCTGACGGGCGTTCTCTCCTTCGCGCCCTCCAAGGCCGTTCCGGATTTTCCGGGACGGCCTTGGCCTTTTGCGCGCATGGGCGTATACAGGCTCTGCCCGCTTGCGGGATGATTTCAGGATTCAGGACCAATTTTTTCATGACGCACATCGCTTCCTTCCTCGCCTTACGTGAACGCATGCCCCTGCTGGACGTGCGCTCTCCCGCCGAATTCGCGCGCGGACACATTCCCGGCTCCATCAGCTTTCCGCTGTTCAATGACACGGAGCGGGCCGAAATAGGTACCCTGTACACCCAGGCCGGGAAACAGGAAGCCGTGCTGCGCGGCCTGGCCCTGGTGGGGCCCAGGCTGGCGGCCATGGCGGAACAGGGCCTGGAACTGGCCGGAAAGGCCGGGGAAGTGGCCCTCACCTGCTGGCGGGGCGGCATGCGCAGCGCGTCCGTGGCCTGGCTGCTGGAGCAGGCCGGTCTGACCACCCACCGCCTGCCCGGCGGGTACAAGGCCTACCGCTCTTTCAACCACGGCCTGTTCACCCGGCCCTGGCCGCTTTTCGTGCTCAGCGGCATGACCGGCAGCGGGAAAACGGAAATTCTGCTGGAACTGGCCCGGCTGGGCAGCCAGGTCATTGACCTGGAAGGCCTGGCCAAGCACAGGGGTTCGGCCTTCGGGGCCTGGCCGGAGGAACCTCAGCCCAGCACCGAGCATTTCGAAAACCTGCTGGCCGACAAGCTGCTGGCCTTTGACCCTTCCCGCCTGGTGTGGCTGGAGGATGAGTGCGAAAACCTCGGCTCCGTCAATATCCCCAGGCCCGTGTATGAGCGGCTGCGCGCCTCGCCCCTGGTCATCCTGCACGTGCCCCGGCCGGAGCGCCTGGCCCGCGTGCTGCACGGCTACGACCCGGCCCACAACGCCTTCGCGGCGGAGGGCATGGACCGCATCCGGAAGCGCCTGGGCGACGAAAACCACCGCAAGGCCAAAGCCGCCCTGGAACAGGGCGACTACGGAACCGCCGCCGGCACTCTGCTGGATTACTACGACCGGGCCTATGAAAAGCAGCTCAAAAACCGCCCCGCCCTGGCCGGGGAAATCCGCGCGCTGCCCGGAGAGCCAGTGGAGAACGTGGCCCGGAAACTGGCGGCGTTTGAAGCCTCTGGCGTCCTGTCTGACCAAGACTGACGCGAACGCCTGGGCCGGGCCGCCCCTTACTGCGCAATAAAAAAAGCCGGGAGAAGAAAAAATTCTCCTCCCGGCCTTCCCCCCCTGACAAAGTTCTTTGGAAGGGGATGGGGGCCGGGGGGTGGGGGAACCAATCGTCCAAGAAAAGTTTCCCCAACCCCCCCTTTCTGCCCCGGGCGCGGATGGGC
>JAVBNC010000172.1:0-8128 GCA_031551765.1 Desulfovibrionaceae bacterium | reverse complement strand
CCCCCCCCCCCCCCCCCCCCCCCCCCCCCCCCCCCCCCCCCCCCCCCCCCCCCCCCCCCCCCCCCCCCCCCCCCCCCCGCCGGAGGCATTCTTCCCATGATCGAACTGCACATGCACAGCACTCTCGGCATAGGCCGCCTTACACCCGCCGCCGCGCTGCGGCAGGCGAAGCTGGCGGGCTGCCGGGTGGCGGCGCTTACGGAACAGGCGGACGCGGCCACGGTCAAGGGGGCGCTGCGGGGGCTGCTGCCGTTGGCGCGGGAATACGGGCTGTATATGGACCTGGACGCGCTGGCGGGCGTGGAACTGACGCATGTGCCGCCGCAGCTTCTGGGGCGCAGCGTGGAAGAGGCCAGGGCTTTGGGCGCGCAACTGGTGCTGGTGTACGGCGAGACCCTGGCGGATTCCGTGGATACGGGCACGAACCTGGCGGCCATTGAGGCGGGCGCGGACATACTCAGCCACCCCGGCCTGATTACGCCGGAAGAAGCGGCGCTGGCCGCGGAAAAGGGCGTGCTGCTGGAACTTTCCTGCCGGCCGGAACACGGCTTGGCCAACGGCAGGGCGGCGGCGCTGGCCCGCGCGGCCGGGGCCGGGCTGGTGATAGCCTCGGACGCGCGCGGCGTGGGCGAAGTGGCGGGGCGTGAGCGGCGCAAGGCTGTGGCCTTGGGCGCGGGGCTGAGCCTGGAAGAGTTCGCGGCGGCGGAAGCGAACGCCCGCAATCTGGCGCAAAAACTGCTGCATACGAAACCACGTTGACAAGGACACGGCATGACGCTCCCCAATATTCTGCTCACCAACGACGACGGCATTGATTCCCCCGGCCTGAAAGCGGCCGTGGAAGCGGCGCTCAGCCTGGGCGAGGTCACGGTTATCGCGCCCCTGCACCAGCAGACTTCCATGGGCCGGGCCCGCACCGGCAAGCCGGAGGCGACCCTGGTGCCCGTGGAGTACACGGTGGACGGCAAGCCCGTCCGCGCCTATTCCTGCGAGGCTTCCCCGGCTGCGGTGGTGGCCCACGGCCTGCGGGTGTTCACGGGCTACCGTCCGGACCTGCTTATTGCCGGGGTCAATTACGGGGAGAACATCGGGGTCAACGCCAGCGGGTCCGGCACCGTGGGCGCGTGCCTGGAAGCGGCCTGCCGGGGCGTTCCGGCCCTGGCCATGTCCCTGGAAACGCCTATCGCCTCGCACCGCTGCTACACGGAAGAGAACTGGGAGGCGTCCGTCCACTTCACGCGCTATTTCGCGGAACGTATACTCAAAAACGGCCTGCCGCGGGATGTGCACGTGCTGAAAGTGGAAGTGCCCGCCTGCGCCACGGCGGACACGCCCTGGAAACTCACCCGGCTCACCCCCGCCGAATACTACGAAGGGGTGATCCCCAACCCCGGCCCGCAAAGCATGCGCAAGGACGTGGTCACCGCCAAGCGCGACTGCCGCCCGGACGACGAAGACACGGACGGCCGCGCCGTGAGCGTGGAAAAAGTGGTGGCCGTCACCCCGCTGTCCGTCGATTTCTGCTCGCGCGTCGCCTTTCCGGAACTGCGCTCCTGGCTGGAAAAGGCCTGACGCCCCGCGCGGGGCCGCCCGTCCCGAACGCTGGCGGCTCCCGGTTTTTTCCGCTATGCTGTGACGTTTAGAATATCCCCTTCACGGAGTACGCCATGACCGTTGTCACCCGTTTCGCCCCCAGCCCCACGGGGCACCTGCATATAGGCGGCGCCCGCACCGCTGTTTTCTGCTGGCTGTTGTCCCGCCACTTCGGCGGCAAGTTCCTGCTGCGCATTGAAGACACGGACCGGGAGCGCTCCAAGGAGGAATACACCGCGTCCATCCTCTCTTCCATGCGCTGGCTGGGCCTGGACACGGATGGCGAGCCCTTTTACCAGACCAAGCGCATGCCCTTTTACAAGGACTGCGTGGACCGCATGGTGGCAAGCGGCCACGCCTACTGGTGCGAATGCAGCCCGGAAGAAGTGGAAGCCATGCGTGAAAAGGCCCGGGCGGAAGGCGCGAAGCCCCGCTACAACGGCCGCTGCCGCGAACGCGGCCTCGGCCCTGGCCCCGGCCGCGCCGTGCGTCTGAAAACCCCGCCGCAGGGTGAAGTTGTCATGGACGACATCGTCAAAGGCCGCATCATCGTGAGCGTGGACGAGCTGGACGACATGGTGCTCTGGCGCGCGGACGGCACCCCCACCTACAACATGGCCGTGGTGGCGGACGATATCGACATGGGCGTCACCCACGTGCTGCGCGGCGACGACCACGTCAGCAACACCCACAAGCAGATCCTCATCTACCAGGCGCTCGGCGCTGCGCTGCCCATTTTCGCCCACGTGCCCATGATCCTGGGGCCGGACAAGCAGAAGCTCTCCAAGCGCCACGGCGCCAAAGCCGTCATCGAATACGAAAAGGACGGCCTGCTGCCCCAGGCCATCGTCAATTATCTGGTGCGTCTGGGCTGGTCCCACGGCGACCAGGAGCTGTTCACCCTCAAGGAGCTGGTGGCGGCCTTTGACGGCCACAACCTGAACAAGGCCCCGGCCTGCTTTGACCCGGAAAAGCTGCTCTGGGTCAACGCCCACCACATGCGCGAAACCCCGCCCGCCGAGCTGGCCCCTCTGCTGCGCCCCTTCGTGGAAGCCCTGGACGTGGGCCCGGTCAGCGACGAGCGTCTGCTCGCGCTCATCCCCTTGTTCCAGCCCCGCGCCGCCACGCTCAAAGACATGGCCGAGCAGATGCGCTGCCTCATCCTGCCCGCCGCCAAGCTGGAATACGACCTCAAGGCCAAGACCAAAGCCCTGAGCGACGAAAGCAAAGCCCATCTCGCCAACCTACGCGCCGCCCTGGCCGTCTGCGAGCCGTTCACCAAGGAGCCGCTCCACGACTGCCTCAACAGCTACGTCACTAACAGCGGCATCTCCTTCAAGGCCATCGGCCCCGTCATGCGTCTCGCCATCCTCGGCAGCCTGGGCGGCCCGGACCTGTCCGAAGTCCTGGCTCTGCTCGGCCGCGACGAGGTGTTGGCGCGCATGGATAGAGCGCTTACTTTGGAGTAGATGAAAGGCAATTTTGTCGAAGCCAATGAAGAGTCGAAGCAGGGCTCTGCCCTGCACCCGCCAAGGGGCGCGCCCCTTGGAACCCATTCAGGGTGGATAAGGGGAGTGGTGCGCGGGTTCCGTTCTGTTCGCGCCACGGCGCTCACATACTGCCGGGTGCCCACTTGGTAGGCTGAAAAAGGCACAACAAACCAGTACGGCTCTCCGTTCATCAGCGGAGAGCCGTATTTTTTAACCCTGTCAAAGTTTTTAGGGGAAAGGGAGGAGGTCCGGAGGAGGGAAAACCCCCTTTTTCCAAAAAGGGGGTTTTCCCTCCTCCGGGTGTCACGCCACCACCCCCTCCGCCTCCACCATTACTACTACTGATCCACGATAGACCCGTCCACGTGCAGGCGGGTGGCTATGGTGCGGCGTTTGAAGGGGAATTTCTTTTCCACGTCTTCCACCAGGTCCACGCCTATGCCGGGGCCTTCGGGCAGCAGGGCGAAGCCGTTTTCCACCTTGGGCACCCAGGTGACCATGTCGCGCTGGGTAAAGGACTTCTGGTCCACGGCGTTGGCGCTGGTGTAGCGTTCGGAAGCGGCCACGCCGTCGTGGTCCGGCAGTTCCTGGATGGCGCAGTTTTCCACGGAAGCCGCCACCTGCAGGCAGGCGGCCGTGCTGATGGGGCTGAGGGGGTTGTGGGGCACAAGCTGCGCGCCGTGGGCTTCCGCAATGGCGGCGATTTTGCGCGCGCCGGTAATGCCGCCGCACACGCACACGCTGGCGCGGACGTAGGCCAGGGCGTTGCGGCTGAGCAGCATTTCGAATTCCTGGATGGTGTGAATGCGCTCGCCGGTGGCCACGGGCACGTTGATGCGGTTGGCCACCAGGGCCATGGAATCGAAGTTGTCCGGAATGATGGGGTCTTCCAGGAAGAAGGGCGTGTATTTTTCGACCTTGCGGCCAAAGGTGATGGCTTCGGCGGGTTTCATGCGGCGGTGCAGCTCAAGGCAGAGGTCGATATCGTCGCCCACGGCTTCGCGCACCATGCGCACCCGGTCCACGGCCTCGTTGATCATGCGGGCGTAGCTTTCAAAGTAGGGCTTGTTGCGCGGCTCGTCCAGGAACGGGGAAAGGTGGCCGATGGCGTTGTAGCCCTGCTTTTTGGCGTTCAGGCAGTCGGCCAGCAGCTCTTCCGTGGTGGCGCCGCTGACGTGGTAGTAGGTGCGCACCTTGTCGCGGCACTTGCCGCCGGTAAGCTGGTACACGGGCACGTTGTAGAACTTGCCCGCGATGTCCCACAGCGCGATGTCGATAGCGCTGAGCGCGCCCATGACGGCCGCCCCGCGAAAGTGGAAGCAGCGGTACATATACTGCCAGTGGTGCTCGATCTGCAGGGGATCTTTGCCGATGAGGTAGGTTTTGAAGGATTCGACCGCCTCGCCGGAAGCGGTCAGAAAGCCCCAGGCCCCGGATTCCCCGACGCCGGTAATACCTTCGTCGGTAAAGATTTTGACGTACAGAAAGGAGTTGGCCGGGAGCACCTTGATGTCGGTAATTTTCATTATTGCGTCCTTTTTCGCTTGCAGGATGAGCAGAATAAGTTGTCGAAGCCAATTTGTATGGGATGCCTCCGGCGGCCAAAGAGGGCTCCGCCCTCTCTGGACTCACCCGCCAAGGGGCGCGCCCCTTGGAACCCATTCAGGGCGTTAATGACGGGTCCGGTTGCTTGAAACGTTTCCTTTGTGTCCGCAGTCGCTTAGATGCCCACCGCGCGCGAAGCCTACCCCTGTCGCGGGGTCCAGGGGGGGCACCCCCCTGGCGGGTGCAGGGCGGAGCCCTGCTTTCGCTCTTCATTGGCTTCGACAGCTAACGGCCCGACAAAAGTAAAAGGCAAAAGTTCCCGCATGTCTTCCAGGCGGCGGCGCAAGGAGCGTTCCTGGTGCGGGGAGAAGACCACCTGGAGCACGGCTTCCCAGCGGTCGACCACGGTCATGTAGCCCAGATTGTCCTCGGCTTCCAGCAGAAAGCGGAACATGCCCACGCGCGAGGGGTCCAGGCGCAGGTAGAGGCGGGAGGACCAGCGCGGCGCGGGCAGGGGCGGCGGCGGGCGGCGGGGCTTGCGTTTTTTTGTCGCCATGACTCAGCTCTTCCCCGGAACAGCGGGCATGGGGGTCCAGGGCGTCTCGGCCGCCAGCTTGCCGCGCCGCAGAAAGCGGTAGGCCAGGGGCGTTCCGGCCTGGTCCAGGGTCACTTCCATTAGAAAGAGGCCGTCGGTCCTGCCTATGGCTTTCATCAGTCCGGGCAGCGTGCCTTCGTAGCGCAGGTCCCGGAATACGGCAAGGGTGCTGCCGTCGGGCAGTTGCCGCGTGGTCTGGATGGGAAAGGAGACGAAGTCCGCGTACTTGGCGAACAGGGGCAGGGTGTCGCACAGGCGGCGCCACAGGGCCGGGTCCGGCCGCTCGTACTCGCTGAAAGGCCGGTCCGCGTCCGGACTGGTGAGCAGCACGCTGCTCATGCCGTAGCTGCGCTCTTTCTGGGCGATGACTTTCCAATACAGCGGGGCGAAGGGTTCCGGCGTGAGCAGAATGCGCTGTATGCCGTTGGCCTCTGCGGGACGGGCGTAGCGGCTGTTCAGGTGAGCCTGCAGGGCCTGGCCCGTGCCCAGCGCCAGAAAGGGATAGATGAGCATCCAGGCCAGGGCCAGGCGCGCGGGCCGCATGCGTTGTTCCGGCAGGGCGGACGCCCCGCCCCGGCGCAGCAGCATGATCAGCACCCCCAGCGTGGGCAGGGTGAGCAAGAGGTCAATGATATACATGGCCGGTATGGACACCCGGTAACTGGAAAAGGGCAGGAAAACCTGGGTGCCGAAGGTGGTCATGCAGTCCAGGAACAGATGCACGAGAAGGGCCAGAAAAGCCAGCAGCCAGGTCTTGCCGAAGGTCCAGCTGCCCGCCTCGTCGCGTTTTTTGAGCAGGGGGTAAAAGACGGCTGCCAGCAGCAGCGCGGAAAAGGGCTGCACCGCCAGGGCGTGGGTAATGCCCCTGTGGATGACCAGCAGGGCCTCCGGCGAGGTGCCCGCCAGAATGTCGATATCCGGGAATTCGCCGCAAGCTATACCGAACGGTATAAGAAGGCGGCTTTTGGGAGCGTGCCTGAATGCCAGGGGCGTCAGCGCCCCGGCCACGAGATGGGTAAGGGTATCCATAGGGCCTCGGTCACGAAAAATGGTCCGCCCGTCCGCCCCGGAAAAGCCGGGCGCGGGAGGGAGCGGCCCGCGGGGAAAGGGTGCCTCCCCGCGCGGGCATTTTCTCCCTGGCAGAAAACGGGAAAAATGGCTATAGTTTATTATACGAGGTTCCGCTCCCTTGTCCGGGAAGCGGAACCGGCACCCCCTAAACTGGAGATTCCATGCGCCAGCCCTCCATAGGCATCGCCCCGGAAGGATTCCCCTTTATTTTCCTCAGCGCCTTCAGCGCCCTGGTGTTCGCCGTCATCGGCTGCTGGTTCATGGCCACGCTGTTCCTGCTGGTCACCTGGTTTTCCGGCCACTTTTTCCGCGACCCGGAACGGGTGACGCCAACCGCGCCCGGTCTGGTGACCAGCCCGGCGGACGGGCGGGTGATCAAAATTGAAACCCGGCCGGACCCTTTCAGCGGCGAGCCCCGTTCCTGCTGCAGCATTTTCATGAACGTCTGCAACGTGCACGTGAACCGCAGTCCCGTGTGGGGCACGGTGAAAGCCATTGCCTACTACCCCGGCGCCTTCGTCAACGCGGCCCGGGACAAGGCTTCCACGGACAACGAGCGCTGCGCCTACCTCCTAGAAAGCGCGGAGGGCGGCAGCATGAGCATGGTGCAGATAGCGGGCCTTATCGCCCGGCGCATCGTCTGCCGGGTGGAAGAGGGCGACGGCCTGAAGCGCGGCGAGCGTTTCGGGCTGATCCGTTTCGGCTCCCGAGTTGACCTTTACCTGGGCGAAGACTATGAATGGAAGGTCCGCGTGGGCGAGAAGGTTGTGGCCGGGGAAAGTGTTCTGGCAAGCCGGAAAAGCGCCTGACGCGCACCATTTCGCGGAGGCTTTATGCTGAAAAAAGGCCCTGTGCACAAGGGCGTCTACATTCTGCCCAACCTCTTCACCACGGCCAGTCTTTTCGCCGGGTTCCTGGGCATTATCTGGGCGGCCAGCGGCAAGATAGAGCACTGCGCCGCCGCCATTCTCTTCAGCGCGCTTATGGACGGGCTGGACGGCAAGGTGGCGCGCCTGACCAACACGGCCAGCGAGTTCGGCGTGCAGTACGATTCCCTGGCGGACCTGGTGGCCTTTGGGGTGACCCCCGGCTTCATGGCTTACGTCTGGCACCTGCATTCCTTCAACCGCCTGGGCATTGCCGCCGCCTTCCTCTTTGCCACCTGCGGCGCGCTGCGTCTGGCCCGGTTCAACATTTCCACGTCCAGCGCGCCCAAGAAGTTTTTCGTGGGCCTGCCCATCCCGGCGGCGGGCTGCACCCTGGCCACCCTGGTGCTGTTCACCCCTTACCTGCCCAACTTTACCCTGCGGGCCCTGCCGGGCTTTGTGTTGGGCCTGACCATTTTCCTGGGCTTTCTCATGGTCAGCCGGGTGCGCTACAATTCCTTCAAGGAATACGGGTTCATCACCGCGCACCCCTTCAGCTCCATGGTCACGGCCATCCTGCTGTTTGTGCTCCTCGTTTCCGCGTACAAGCTGCTGGGCTTCCTGTTCATGGCCGGGTACATCGCTTCCGGCCTGATCTATACCTTCTTCATTCTGCCCCGCCGCGCCCATTTGCCGCCTTTCGTCAAGACAATGTAGCGACGGGCAAAGACGTATAAAAAGCGAGGCGGGAGCATGCTTCCCGCCTTGTTTTTTTTGTGAAGGTGCTCATGGCGTGGCGGCTTCCCGGGAGAAGGGAGGAACCTTTCTTGAAAGAATGGTTCCTCCCTTCTCCCGGACCCCTCATCATTCTTCCAAAGAACTTTGACAGGGGGGGCGGGGCGGTTCTCGTTGATGAATCGGCGCCGTACAATGACGACGCCGCTTTTTTTCACCTTTTCACATCAGCG
>JAVBNC010000004.1:0-10732 GCA_031551765.1 Desulfovibrionaceae bacterium | reverse complement strand
GAAAACCCCTTTTTGGGAAAAAAGGGGTTTTCCCTTCCCCCGGACCCCCATCCCTTTCCCCAAAAAACTTTGGCAGGGGGTATGGGGCCGTTTCTCTTTGATTATAGCGGTACCGTACAACCACGGCAGCGCCCCATTGATTATGTAACATAGGCACGCACCCCAGATAAGCGCGACTTCCTCACCCTCCCTGAACGGGGTCCAGGGGTGCTAACCCCTGGCGGGTGCAGGGCAGAGCCCTGCTCTGATTCTTGGATGGCTTCGACAGCTAAATCTAATGCGCTGCCACAAAAAATCAAGTGGCGTCAGGAGGCCCGCAGCGGCCCGCAAAACTTGACGCGGCCGTTTTCCAGGGCCAGTTCGTGGGTGATGCCGGGGGGCAGGTCGGAGGTATGGTGGCTGACGTAGACGCACTGGATGCCCTGGGCCATGGCCGCGCTGAGGGCGGAGAAAAAAAGGCGGCGGGACGGGGCGTCCATGCCGGAACAGGGCTCGTCCAGCAGCAGCACGCGGGGGTTTATGACCAGGGCGCGGGCCAGGAAAAAGCGGCGGGCCGTGCCGCTGGAAAGCTGGCTTAGGGGCGCGGACGCGGCGTGGTCCAGGCCGAGCAGGGTTATCCAGCGCTGGGCCGTGGCCTGTTCCTCCGCGCTGATGTCGCGGTACAGGCCCACGCTGCCGTCAAAACCGGACCAGACCAGCTCCCGGCCGCTGAGATCGTAACCGTAGTCGGCCTGAAGCCGGTCGGAGAGATAGCCGACGGAACGCTGCAGCTCCGGCAGCGGGGGGTGGCGGCGGCCGAACCAGCGCAGGGTCCCGCCCAGGGCCACCTGCTCCAACCCGGCCAGGGCGCGCAGCAGCGTGCTTTTACCGGAACCGTTGGAGCCGGAAATGTGCCAGTTTTCGCCGGGCAGCACGCGCCAGGTGATGTTGTGCAGCACCTTGACCCGGTCCACGTACACGTCGGCGCGGGTAAGCTCCAGAATGGGCGCATCGTTGCTGGTCAGGGCAAAGGACGGGGGCGGCGGTGGGGCAAAGGCCACGCGGCGTTCCTTGGCCTGCGGTTCCGGCGGGGCTTCGCTTATGGGGCCGTTGAACACGGCGCGGCCGTTTTCCAGGCGCAGCAGATGGGTGACGCAGGGGGGGATGTCTTCCCGCCGGTGCGCGGTACAGACAAGGCTGGCGCCGGATGCGGCGGCTTTGGCGGCGGCTTCCCCCATGGCCAGACGGGCTTTCTTGTCCAGGCCGTCAAAGGCTTCGTCCAGCAGCAGCAATTTCGGGGAAGTGACCAGCGCCCGCGCCAGCAGCGCCAGGCGGAGCTGGCCCTGGGACATGGCCGTGACCATGACGGGCAGAAGGTGCTCCGCGCCCAGGCTGCGGGCCACCTGGCGGGCGTGTTCCTTTTCCTCTTCAGTGTGGAAGGAGGGCAGGTAGTTGTCCACCAGCCCGGAGAGAACGAGTTCCAGGCCGTTGATGCGCCAGCCCTGGCGCACGTAAGTGCGGTGCAGTTCGCCGGAAACCAGGGAAGAGACGGGCCGCACCACCAGCGGGGAAGGGTCTTCCGTACCGTCAAAGCCCCAGAAGCAGCGGCCTTTCCCGTCCTGGTCCGGCCGGGTTTCGCCGCGCAGCACGCGGAGCAGGGTGGACTTGCCCGCGCCGTTGGCGCCCAGCACGGCCCAATGCTCGCCGGGCAACAGGCGCCAGGAAAGGCCGGACAGGGCGGTTCTGCCCGCGAGCGTGACGGAAACGTTGTCCAGTCTGATAAGGGGGATCACGGTCATGGCGGAAAGACGGAAAGGGTCAGATGAACGACTTGCGCTGCATGACGCGCTGGGAGAACCAGACGCTTTCCGTGTAGCCGAAGCGCAGGGCGCAGGCGGCCAGGTCCTCGAACGCGTAGGCCACGTGGCCCACGGCGTGGGAGTCCGAGCCGAAGGATATGGGCAGCTCAAGTTCAGCGGCCATTTCCATGAGCACGGGGCCGGGGTAGGGTTCGAACAGCCCCTTACGCAGCGCGGCGGAAGAGAGTTCCATGGCCATACCCATTTCTTTCATGGCGGAAAGCGCCTTGTGGATAAGGGCGCGGGCGTCGTCGCGTTCCAGCCACTGGCGGAAGGCGTCCGGCCGGAACAGCTTGATCAGGTCCGGGTGGGCGGCTATCTGGAACAGGCCGGTGCGGCACATGGCTTCCAGGTCTTTGTAGTACCGGGCGAAGTGCTTGAAGCAGGAATCCAGGGAAAGCTGGTCCCAGTCCGAGGCTGAAAAGTCGAAGCCCCAGTTTCCCAGAAAGTGCAGCCCGCCGATAACGTAGTCGTAGAGGTAGGCTTTGCAGGCTTTTTTGGCAAAGGCCAGCTTGCTGGGGATATAGTCCATTTCCAGGGCCAGCAGCACTTTCATGCGGCCGAGCAGTTCCTGCTGCTGCTCCTGGACTTCCATAATATAGGAGGGAAAGCCCAGCTCCAGGCGCGGCTGGTAGTCCGTGGGGTAGTTGAAACCAGCGGGCCGCAGGGAATGCTCCGAGAGCCCGAAAATGGTCATGCCCTTGTTCAGGGCAGCTTCGCACATGGCCGCCGTGCTGTCTTTGGCGTGGGAGTGCAGCGTATGGCTGTGCAGGTCAACGGTGATCATGGCGGTCCTTAAGGCCGGAGTTGCGAAATCAGCTCTTGGGGTAGGCCAGCACCTGGCTCAGGGCCTTGCCCACCGCTTCGCGCAAATGGCTTTCCCGGATGGGTTCCCGCAGCACGATGGTGCCGGACTGCGTGTAGCGGGCGGGCAGCTGGTTCAGGGCCAGCGCGTAAGCGTCGCGCAACACCTTTTCCGGCAGCTCGGGGTTGCCGAGTTCCGCCAGGGCTTCCCGCAGTTTTTCCACCACCCGCGCCTCGTTACGGTTGCGCACCTCGAAAAAGTCCACCCTGCCAACTTGATAACGGTCATTGCCGGACATGCAGCCTCCTGAATCGTCTACAATAGGAATCGACTATGAAAAACAAGCCGGCGCTCCGGTCGTTCCGCGCAAGATAGTCCCCCGACTATAACGCGGCGGTTCTCCGCAGGGTATCCAGACAGAGAATACCAAGAGATATAGCAGAGCAGGGCGGCATTAGGCAAGATGCAAACGCCGCGCGGGGTTGACGGCCCGGAACAATGTGGGCAAGCTCTCTTTTTGCGTTGCAGGACGCTGCCGGGAGACGCATGCGTATTTTTTATCAAGGCCAGTTGGATTTTTTTTGCGGTATCTACGCGGTGCTCAATGCGCTGCAGTTGGTGCACGGCCTGACGCTGGGCAAGGCCAGGGACTTGTTCGCCGGCCTGCTGGCGGAACTTCCCCGCCACGAGCGCCTGTGGCAGGCGACCCTGCGCAACGAGACCGATTTTTACTGGCTGGCGGAGCACATGCTGGCCGCGGCGCAACGGGAGTTCCCCCTGCGGGTGACGCGTCCCTTTACGCAGGGAACCCTCGCGGCTACAGGATTGCCGGAAGATTTGAACCACGCCCGGCTGCGCCTTCCCGAGGGGGAGCGAGAGGGCGGGGCGGACATGGCCGCGCTTTGGCGAGCTCTGGAGCGCCATCTGCCGGAGGGCCCGCTGGAAGGGAACAGCGGCAGGGCCGTTGTGCTGCGTTTCCACCGTTTTCTCGCCTTTTCCGACCTGCCGGCCATTTCCCACTGGAGCTGCGGCTCGCGCGTGCTGGGTGATATACTGGCCCTGCGCGACGCCAGCAAGGAAGAAGGCGCCCTGCACAGCCTGACCAAGGGTGAGCTGGCGCTGCGCAGAAGCGAGGTCGGCCCGGCCCGGCCCGTGCTGCTGGAACCGCGTTCGCTGTTTTTTCTGGAACGGTTGTGATGAAAAGGGAGATGAGCGCATGACAACCGCCGTTATCGCCATACTGCTGGCTTCGGCCCTGTTGCACGCCGTGTGGAACGCCATCATCAAGGGCGGTTCGGACAAGCTTTTCGAAACCACCATGAAAACCGGGGGCGGCGGCCTGGCCGTGCTGTTCCTGCTGCCTTTTCTGCCCCTGCCCGCTCCGGCCAGCTGGCCGTATCTGGCGGGCACGGCCACCATCCACCTGTTCTATTACCTGTTCATCGCCTACGCCTACAAAGGCTCGGACATGAGCTACGCCTACACCATCATGCGCGGCTCTTCCCCCCTGTTCACGGCGCTGATGACGGCCTTTGTGCTGGGTTATTCCCTGTCCGCCGGGGGCTGGGCCGGGGTGGGCCTGCTTTCCCTGGGCATTCTGACTCTGGCCGTGGACTGCGTGCTGCGCGGGCAGTTCAGTCTCCGGGCCACCGCCCCGGCCTTGGCCAATGCCTTGGTCATCATGGGCTATACCGTGGTGGACGGCAGCGGGGTGCGCCTTTCCGGCAACCCCCTTTCCTATATCTGTTGGGTCTTTTTCCTGAACGCCTTTCCCATACTTATTGTCAGCCTGATTTTGCGAAAGGGGGATTATTTCCGCTACGTCAAAGTGCGCTGGAAATACGGCCTGACCGGCGGCATCTGCAGCGCCATTGCCTACGGCCTTTCGGTCTGGTGCATGGCGCTGGCGCCCATTTCCCTGGTGGCGGCGCTGCGGGAGACTTCGGTGATTTTCGGCGTGCTTATCGCCGTGGTGTTTTTGAAGGAAACCATGACCCCGGCCCGTGTGGCGGCCGTGGCCATGGTGGCGTCCGGCGCCGTGGTCATGAAGGTGTTTGCGTAAGCTCTTTCCCGGCGGGAAGCGGCATCTCCGGCTCCGGCCCGGCGGGCTTTACATACAGGCAGCCGCTTTGCACCTGGTTCCGGCCGTAATGCTTGGCCTTGTACAGCAGGTCGTCGGCCCGTTCCACCTGCTTTGCCAGCTCTTCGTCCAAACTGCCGCAATACAGGCCCAGGCTGATGGTGTAGCGGACGCACAGTTCCCCGTCGCGGTAGGGGTGTTCTTCAATGCTTTGGCGCAGGCGTTCCGCGGCTTTGCGGGCCTCCGAAAAAGACGTTCCCAGCAGCAGCGCCGCGAATTCCTCGCCTCCCCAGCGGAACAAGCGACCTCCGGCCCGGATCCGTTCGCCGAGCAGATCCGCCGTATGCCGCAGCACGGCGTCGCCCACGTCGTGGCCATGGCGGTCGTTGACGTCTTTGAAGTGGTCGATGTCGATGAAGACAAGGCAGAAGGGCTGCTGTTCCCGTATGGCCTTGGCCTGCACCCAGTCAAAAAAGGCCTGGAAGTCCCTGCGGTTGCCAAGCCCGGTAAGGGGGTCTGTCAGCGCTTCATGCTCCAGGCGTTCCATGGCTCTTTGCAGGGCTATTTGCGTGCTCTGCCGGGCGCGTTCCAAAAGCCAGGAAAAAATCCAGGCCCCGAACATGGCCGCCAGAAAGCGCAGGCTCAGGGACAGGGGGTAGCTGTTGGCCAGGTAAGGGCTGAACGGCCCCAGAAACGCCGCCGCCAGAAAGAAGAAAAACAGGAAAAACAAGATATTGCCGTAGCGCGTGCCCAGGCAGAGCATGACCATGGGCGGAAAGAGCAGAAACCAGAACAGCTTTTCCTGCCCACCCCGGTCGTAGAAGAACAGCAGGTATATGCCCAGGCTCATCAGCGCCAGGCTGATCAGAATAATCGCGGTGAGACCGTTGTTCTTGTAGCGGGCCAGCAGGCTGCTGACCAGGCAGACCAGGGCGACCAGGCAAAGCGGCGCGCAGATGACCAGGTTTTTTTCCAGTCCGTTGATGAGCAGCGCCAGAAAAATCAGCAGGCCGCTGACCGCCGACAAGATCATGGCGTGGCGTGCGTAGGTCGTTTTGGGGTCTTTGTAGGGCATGGTGCGCGTATGTCTCAGTGTTCCGTCTCAAAAATATTTTGAAGCGCGTAAAGCGCTTCCGAAGAATGGCGCGCCCGGTTTTTGTATACAGACAAAATAACGCGCTGTGTAGCGTAAAATTGGGGGGTGAGGCGGTTCACTTCTGATTTTTTATTGAATAATATAGTGTAACTGATATGTTACTGCTATACCAAACAAAATTATATAGCTATAGTGCGTCCGTCAGGCCGCTGGAACAAGAGACCAACCTTTCCTCCGCCGGAACCCCGGCGGCACAAGCGCCTTTTCCGCGCTTTGGGAGCCGCTGTATGCGCCTGGAACAGCTTGAAACCCTGACGGCCGAGTACGGCTACCCGCTGTATGTGTATGAAGAAAAGGCCATGGCCGCTCAGTTGGCCGCGTTACAGGCGGCTTTGCCCGGCTTTACCCTGCTGTACTCCGTAAAGACCAACCCCCACCCGGCCGTTTGCGCCTTCATGCGCCGTTCCGGCGTGGGCGCGGACGCCGCATCCGCCGCCGAAGTGGACAAGGCGGA
The DNA here is from genome assembly GCA_031551765.1 of Desulfovibrionaceae bacterium. Lineage (GTDB taxonomy): Bacteria > Desulfobacterota > Desulfovibrionia > Desulfovibrionales > Desulfovibrionaceae > JAVBNC01. The sequence continues at coordinate 4,399 of JAVBNC010000004.1, read as the reverse complement.
GCGGGCGGGCATGGTGCCGGGCCAGATTCTCTATTCCGCCCCCGGCAAGCGCGAATCCGAAATCGCGCACAGCCTGGGCCGCTGCGTGCTGGTGGCGGATTCCTACACGGAGCTCGCGCTTATCCAGCGCATCTGCCAGGCCAGGGGCACCCGCGTTTCCGTGGGGTTGCGCCTCAACCCGGACCTCTCCTTCGGGCCTGGCACGGCCCCCGCGCTGCTGCCCGGAGCGCCCGCCAAGTTTGGCGTGGACGCGGAAAGCCTGGCCTCGCGGCGGGACTTTCTGACCTCGCTCAGCCACGTCCGGGTCTGCGGCATCCACATCTATTTGCGCAGCCAGGTGCTGAACCATGCCGTGCTCGCCGCGTACATGGAGCACGTGCTGGGTTTGTCCCGCTTCTGGAAAACGGAGTTGGGACTGGACCTGGACTTCATTAATTTCGGCGGCGGATTCGGCGTGCCCTACACCGCCTCGGACCGGCCCATAGACTGGGCGGCCTTTGCCTCCCGCTTTGCCGCGCTCTTTGCGGACGGCGGGGTCACAACGCCGGACCGGGTGCGCTTTTTCGCGGAAAGCGGCCGCTACCTGGTTTCCGCCGCCGGGACCTTTGTCACCCGGATCACGGACGTCAAGGAATCCAGAGGCACCCGCTTTGTGCTGGCGCCCGGCCCGTTGAACAATTTTCTGCGCCCCGCTGTCATGAACCTGCTGGATTCCCTCCCCCATCCCGTTTCCGGCCCCTTGGAACCCCTGTACAGCGGCCCGGGCGCGTTTCCCGTCTATATTCCCGGACGGGAGGGCGAAGAGGAGGAGGGAGTGAGCGTCTCCGGCACCCTGTGCACGGCTCTAGACCGCCTGGCCGTGAACGTGCGGCTGCCCCGGCCGCGCGTGGGGGATATTCTGTGCGTGCGCAACGCCGGGGCCTATGCCTGCACCCTGAGTCCCCATGAGTTCGCGGGTCTGGGGAGGCCTAAAGAGCTGTTCCTCGCCGCTGACGGGAGCGTGAGCGTGTTTCCGGAAGAGGGAAAGGGGCAGGTGTAGTCCGCATAAGCTGGACGTCAGGCACAGCGATTTGCGGCACGCGGTCCGATTTGTGAAGACGAGAAAAGGGTGCGGCAACCGGCCGTACCCTTTTCTTTTACACCAGAAAATCTCGCGTTTAGGCGTCGCCGCCGCCGTTCCAGTCCCGCGGCAGGCCGATGACGGCGATACCCGCTTTGTCTGCCAGGGCCAGGGCTTTTTCCTGCTCAAAGAACAGGGTGTTGCCCGCTTCAAAGGCCAGGCAGGCGTATCCGTGCCGGGCCATGACCTCAATGGTTTTCGCGCCTATGGCGGGCTGGTCGAGGCGCTCGTCCTGGCCGGGCTTGAAGATCTTGATCAGGGTGCAGCCCTTGCCGCCCAGGCGGCCGCCGCGTGCCAGGGTTTCGTCCGTGCCTTCCATGGCTTCCACGGCCACCACGATGCCGCCGCGCACCACCAGGGCCTGGCCTATGTCCAGCTTGCCCAGGGTCTGGGCTATGGGCCAGCCGAAGCGGATATCCTCCCATTCCTCCTCGCCCGGCTGGCGGGAAGAGAGCGCCCCGGCCGCGCCGCGCAGTTCCGGCACCAGTTGGGAAGCCTGCACCACGCGCAGCCCTTCGCGTTCCAGCTCCCCGGCCAGAGCGCGGAGAATGGCGTCGTCGCCCTTGCCGCGCAGGCTGAAAAGCAGCCTGACCACGCGCAAATCCGGCCGCAGGTCCAGGGCCTTGGGCTTGCTGACGGCCCCGGCCAGGCAGATTTCGCGCACGCCCTGGCTTTTCATGAACTCGATGAGCTTGCCCAACTGGCCGAGGTGGAGCAGGGTGAAGGCGTCGGCTTCCGCTTCCAGGGCCGGGTCCGTGTGCCCGACAAAGCCGCAGACCACCACGCGCCGTCCCTGGGCGCGCGCGCTCCTGGCCGCCATACGGGGAAATTCCCCGCTCCCCGCGATAATGCCGATAGGCTCCGTCATGGCACAGCCTCAATACCAACCCTGCGACCCACTACTCGTCCGCGTCTTTGGCGGCGGCAAGCACGCCCCTGGGGCTGTTGCGGATGAATTCCACCAGCTCCAGCACTTCCGGGACGGCGGTGTGGTCCTGTTCCGCTTTTTCCAGGGCTTCACGCCGGGGCAGGCCGGAAAGCCAGATGGTGCGGTACGCGGCGCGCAGGGCGTTGATGGTATCCGTCTTGAAACCCGCGCGGCGCAGGCCCACCAGGTTGATGCCGCGCAGGGTGCCGCGTATTTCGGTCATCAGGGTGAAGGGCGGCAGGTCCTGGGAAACGCCGCTCATGCCGCCCACAAAGGAATGGCGGCCCAGCCGCGTGAACTGGTGCACGGCGGAAAGGCCGGAAAGAATGACATGGTCGTCCACGGTCACGTGCCCGGCCAGGGTGGCGTTGTTGGACATGATGACCCGGCTGCCCACCGTGCAGTCGTGGCCCACGTGGGTGTAGGCCATGAACAGGTTGTCGCCGCCTATGCGGGTTATGCCGCCGCCCGCTTCCGTGCCCCGGCTCAGGGTGGAGAATTCGCGCACGTTGTTGTTGTCGCCCATTTCCAGCCAGGAAACCTCGCCGTGGAATTTGAGGTCCTGCGGCTCGCACCCCACCATGGCGTAGGAGTGGATGCGGTTGTTTTTGCCCATGCGGGTGTAGGCTTTGACAGAGGCGTAGGCGTCAATGCGGCAGCCTTCGCCTATTTGGACGTTGGCCTCAATGACCGCGCCGGGACCGACCACCACGCCGTCGGCCAGTTCGGCCGAAGGGTCGATAAAGGCCGCAGGGTGAACAATGGCGGCCATTACATATCCTCCCGGTTCATGACGGCGGCGGTAAGTTCCCCTTCCGCGGCCAGCACGCCGTCCACAAGGGCCCGGCCCATGATTTTGGAGAGCCGCAGCTTTTGGCGGATCATGGTGCATTCCAGGTCCAGGCGGTCGCCCGGCACCACGGGACGGCGGAAGCGGACGTTTTCCATGCCGGTGAACAGCAGCAGCTTATCCTGCAGCGTTTCGGCCGGAATATCGAGCAGCACCATGATGCCCCCGGCCTGGGCCAGGGCTTCCATGATCAGGACGCCCGGCATGACGGGCTGGCGCGGGAAATGCCCCTGGAAAAAGGGCTCATTGATGCTCACGCATTTGTAGGCGGAAATGCTTTTGTTGAACTCGCAGGCAACGACCCTGTCCACCAGCAGAAAGGGGTAGCGGTGGGGGAGTATGTCCAGAATTCTTTTGATATCGCAAAGGGCGGGCTGTTGGCTCATGAGCGGTCCTTTTCAAGCAGAGCGCGCAGCTCCGCCAGTTCCTGTTCCAGTTGGCCCAGGCGCTTGTACATGTCCGGGAATTTCGGCATGAGAGCCAGGGTGCGCATGTAGGTGCGCCCTTCCACGGCCGGGGTGCCGCCGCAGGTGGTGCCGTCCGGAATATCTTTGGCCACGCCGGATTTAGGGCCTATGGTCACGCCGTTGCCGATGGTGAGGTGCCCGGCGACACCAACCTGGCCCGCCATGGTCACGTCGTCCCCCACCTTGGTGCTGCCGGAAATGCCCACCTGGGAAACAATAAAGCAGCGCTTGCCCATGGTGACGTTGTGGCCCAGCTGCACCTGGTTGTCGAGCTTGGTTTCATCCCCCACGCTGGTCACGCCCAGCACGGCGCGGTCCACGGCGCTGCACGCGCCGATTTCCACGTTGTTGCCGATGCGCACCGTGCCGATCTGCGGGATTTTCTGCACCCGGTCCTTTTCGCGGATAAAGCCGAAACCGTCCGCGCCCAGCACCGCGCCGGGCTGCAGCACGCAGCCGCTGCCCAGCACTGTGCCGGCCATAAGGGCCGCATGGGGGTACAGGGTGCAGTTTTGCCCCAGCACGCAGTCTTCCCCGACGTAGCAGCCGGGGAAAATCACGCAACCTTTGCCGATGCGGGCGCGGGAACCGATGTAGGCAAAAGGGTAAACGGTGCAGCCTTCTTCCAGCGCGGCCTCCGGGTGGATGTACGCGCTTTCGCTGATGCCGGAAAAGGAGCCCTGGGGCTTGGCGAACAGGGCCACGGCCCGGCTGAAATCCAGGTAGGGGTTTTCGCTGACCAGCGCGCGCGGCAGGGAAGAGGCGTGCTCTTCCGTGACAATGACGGCGGCGGCTTTGCTGAGGGGAAGGTACTTGGCGTACTTGGCGTTGGCCAGAAAGGAAATATCGCCGGACCCTGCCGCTTCCAGGGTGTTGACGCCCGTCACTTCGCAGTCGTCGCCCTGGAGGCGCAGTCCCAGTTTTTCCGCCAACGTGGAAAGCGTCCAGCCCATGCGTGCTCCGGTGGTTATATGACGCGGGGGGGGGGGGGGGGGGGGGGGGGGGGGGGGGGGGGGGGGGGGGGGGGGGGGGGG
>JAVBNC010000124.1:0-23309 GCA_031551765.1 Desulfovibrionaceae bacterium | reverse complement strand
CCCCCCCCCCCCCCCCCCCCCCCCCCCCCCCCCCCCCCCCCCCGCCGGAGGCATCCTTATCCCCATCCCTACGGCGTCATGACCACCACGCGGGGATTGGTCAGGGCGAAGGGCAGGCCCGGGTACAGGTTGCGGCCCACCAGGCGCCAGCGGTGCGACGGGGCCTGAATGACCGGGCAATAGGAGAAATAGAAGCTGCCCGTGTCCGGGTCCAGGTTGGCGCTGGTCACGGTGTAGTCTCCGGCTTCGGCGGGGTTGAAGGGACAGCCGGGGCAGTCTTCCGGCCCGCGTATGGGCGCAAGTTCAATGGTGATCTGCTCCACGTTGCTGATGGTGCCGTTGACCCTGCCCTGCACGGCCAGGCAAGTGCCGCTGACCGCGACGGAAGATTCGGAAAAGGCGAACAGGTCTTTGGTGACCCGGGGCTTGGGCGCGCCCCGCTTGCCGCAGGCGAAAGCCAGCGCGGAAAAGACGCAGAGCAGGACGACGGCATAGAAGGAAAAGCGTTTGGCTGCGGTATTCATGACTGTTCCCCTCCCCAGAGGAGTTTCCATTCGTTGATAAGTTCCAGGGCGCGCATGGGGGTTACGTGGTTCAGGTCCAGATCGCGCAGGGCCTGGACAAAAGGCGGGGTTGGCGGCTTGGCGGTTGGTTCGGGCAGAAGGGGCTTGGGGGCGCTTTCTTCCGGGGCGGATACGCCGGGCAGAAGCTGGCGCACACTTTTGGCGGTTTCCAGCCGTGTTCCGGCGGCGCGGGTTTTTTCCAGGGTTTCCAAGATATGCCGCGCGCGCTGCACCACGCCGGAGGGCACCCCGGCAAGGCGCGCCACCTCAATGCCGTAGCTGCGGTCCGCCGGGCCGGGCACCAGGCGGCGCAGGAAAAGAATTTCCCCGCCGTGCTCGCGCACCGCGATATTCATGTTGTGCAGGCCGTCGATACGGCCTTCCAGCGCGGTCAGCTCGTGGTAGTGGGTGGCGAACAGGGTGCGCACGGTGCCCCGGCCGCGCTTGGCCAGATCTTCCACCACGGCCCAGGCCAGGGCCATGCCGTCAAACGTGCTGGTGCCCCGGCCTATCTCGTCCAGAATAACCAGGCTCTTGGCGCTGACCTGGCGGAGAATGCGGGCGGTTTCCATCATCTCCACCATGAAGGTGCTCTGCCCCTGGGCCAAGTTGTCGGAAGCGCCCACGCGGGAGAAAATGCGGTCCGCAATGCCGATTCTGGCTTCGGACGCGGGCACGAACGACCCCATCTGGGCCAGAATGCAGATCAGCGCCGTCTGGCGCAGCACCGTGGACTTGCCCGCCATGTTGGGGCCGGTGATGAGCAGCAGGCGGCGGCGCGCGTCCATGCGCAAATCGTTGGGAATGAAGGCCCCCCTGCCCTGCATGGCTTCCACCACGGGATGGCGGCCTTCGCGGATCAACAGGTCCGAGCCTTCGTGCACTTCGGGCCTGGCCCAGCCCCAACGGCGGGAGGCCTGGGCCAGGCTTTGCCAGTAGTCCAGCACGGCCAGCAGGTTGCCCATGAACAGCAGACGCGGCCGGGCGGCGGCAATGGAGGCGCGCAGTTCCTGGAACAGCTTGAATTCTAAATGCTTCTGCTGTTCCGACGCGGAAAGAAGCCTGTCTTCCAGCCCTTTCAGCTCGTCCGTGACGAAACGCTCGGCATTGGCCAGGGTCTGGCGGCGGGTGAAGCGCGCGGGCAACTCCGTGGCGGCGCTGCGGGTCAGCTCAAAATAGTAGCCGAAAACGCGGTTGTAGCCCAGTTTCAGCTTGGAGACGCCCGTGGCCTGTTGTTCCCGCTCGAGCAGGGCTTGCAGGCGCTGCTCGCCGTGTTCGGCAAGGTCCAGAAATTCGTCCAGCGTAGCGTTGAAGCCGGGCCGGAACAACCCTCCTTCCGTGACCAGATGGGGCGGGTTGTCCGCCAAGGCGCGGTTGAGCAGGTCGGAATATTCGCTCAATTCGTCCCAGTGCTCCAGAAGACCCAGCATGGACGGAGGAAGCGAGCGGCCTTCCGTTTCGTCCGCCGTGGGGTAGTTGGGGCCGGCGGGCGGCCGCATCAGGCTTTCCCGCACGGCCGGCAGGGCGGCCAGACTCTGCCGCAGAGCCGCAAAATCTTTGGGGCCGGCCCGGTTCAGGTGGATGCGCGTGGACAGGCGTTCCAGGTCGTAGACGGAATCCAGGGCCTCGGCCAGGGCCTTGCGCGTCTCGTCGTGCTTGGCAAGATAGGCCACGGCAGCCTGGGTTTCCTCCATGGGGCCGCGTTCCCGCCAGGGGTGGCGCAGGCGCTCTTCCAGAAGACGGCCGCCCATGGGGGTCTTGGTGTGGTCCAGCACATGGCGCAGGGTGCCCTGCCCTTTGCGGCCGTCCAGGCGGCGGAAAATTTCCAGGTTGCGCTCGGTGATCTCGTCCAGGATCAGGTGGCGGGCCAGGTTCAGCGGCACAAAGGGTGAAAGGTGGGAAGGGTCCTGCTTCTGCGTCTGCAAAAGGTAGCTGATCAGCGCTCCGCAGGCCCGGGCCAGTTCCGGCTTGTCCGCCAGGCCCAGCGCGCCCAGTTCCGCCACCCGCTGCGCGGCCAGGATTTTTTCACCGGAGCCTTTCAGATCAAAAAAGGCCCTGGCTGGGACGTATACGGGTTGAATGCCGCCCAGGGTCAGACTTTGCGGGATACGGAATCCTTCCGGCGCGGGGTCCGGCAGCAGCAGTTCGCGCGGGGCAAGCTTTTGCACCCATTGCCAGAGTTCCGCTTCCCGCTTGGAAAAAAGCCCGGACCATTCCCCGGTGGAATATTCCGCCCAGGCAAAGCCGCCGCAGCTGTTTTCCGTGTCCCAGTAAAACGCGCCAAGGTAGTTGTGGCCCTTAGCCTCCAGGTTGGCGTCTTCCACAGCCGTGGCCGGGGTGAGCACGCGGGTGACGGCCCGCTTGACCAGGCCCTTGGCGGTCTTGGGGTCTTCAATCTGCTCGCAGACGGCAACGGTGTAGCCTTTTTCCAAAAGCTGACTGAGGTAGTTTTCCGCCGCGTGGTGGGGCACGCCGCACATGGGCACGGGCTCTTCCGCTCCGGGGTTGCGGGAAGTGAGGGCTATCTGCAGTTCCCGCGCGGCGGTCTCCGCATCGGAGAAAAACAGCTCGTAAAAGTCGCCCATGCGGTAAAACAGGAGCGCGTTCTTATATTCTTCCTTGATGCGCATGTACTGCGCGAACATGGGTGTGAGCTTGCCGGGCGTTTGAGACATATGCGGGCGGGCGTGGGAAATGCCGCGTAATGGCCTTTTCGCTCTTTGCCCGCGTCAGCCCGGCAAAAACAAAAAAACCTCATTACTCAGCGTTTCCTCAGTTAATGTATACCTTGCTGTAAAATTTCTTGTCGTCCAGCGTGCGGCCCGTGCCGCGCACCACCGTGGTCAGGGGGTCGCGGTCAATGGAAACGGTCAGCCCGGTATCCTTGTGTATCAGCGTGTCCAGCCCCTTGAGCAGCGCGCCGCCCCCGGCCAGGAGTATGCCGTTGCCGCCTATGTCCGCGGCCAGTTCCGGCGGCGTTTTTTCCAGGGCCTTGCGTATGGCCTGGATAATAACCCGCACCGGGTCGGCCAGAGCTTCGCGCACATGGCCGTCGGTGATGCGCACGGACTTGGGCGTGCCGGAAACCAGGTGCTTGCCGGAAATTTCCACTACCAGCTGTTCCGGCAGGGGATAGGCGGAACCCACGGCCAGCTTGATGCGCTCGGCCATGTTTTCGCCGATGAGCAGTTGAAACTCATTCTGAAAATAACGCTGGATGGCCGCGTTCATGGCGTCCCCGGCCACGCGCACGGATTCCGCATAGGCCACGGCGGAAAGGGAAATGACGGCCACTTCCGTGGTGCCTCCGCCTATGTCCACCACCATGTTGCCCATGGGTTCGTGAATGGGCAGGTCCGCGCCGATGGCGGCGGCCATGGGTTCTTCCACCAGCATCACGTCGCTGGCCCCGGCCTGCTGGGCGGACTCTATGACCGCGCGTTTTTCCACCTGGGTAATGCCCGTGGGCACGCAAATGACGATGCTGGGCCGGGAAAAGTGGAAGCCTTTGATCACTTTTTTGATGAAAAAAGCAATCATCTCGCGGGTGACTTCAAAATCCGCGATAACGCCGTCGCGCATGGGACGCACCGCGCGGATGCGCTTGGGGGTTCTGCCCAGAAACTCCTTGGCTTCCCGGCCCACGGCCAGCACGTGGCCGCGTTCCGCGTCCAGAGCCACCACGGAGGGTTCGTTGAGCACCACGCCCTGGGCGCGGGTGTACAAAAGGGTGTTGGCCGTGCCCAGGTCCATGGCCAGGCTTTTGCCCAGGAAACTGAAAAGTCTTCGAAACATGCGCCCTCACACCGCCGTGGCTTAAAACACGCGGCTATTCGCTGCTTGCGTCCGGCTCAGGTTCGCGGGCCATGGTCTGGCACACGTCGCGCAGCCGACATTTGACATACAGGTTCTCCAGAAAGAGCGCCAGATGTTCCGAGGCCATCCGGGTAAATTCCTTGAGCTCTTCCGTCAGGGGCAAGGGAGTGTCGTTGGCCAGGCAGAGCACGCCCCTGGTTTTGCGCTGGATAATAAGCGGCAGGGCCATGATGGTTTGAAAGTGGGGAAGCGCCGCGCCCTTGCCGAACAGGGAAGCTTCCGGCAGGCCCGCCGCCCCGCCGCTGAACAGCGGCACATCGTTGCGGAACACCCAGCCGATGGCCCCGCTGGTCAGGGGGAAGCTAGCGGCTTTTTTGCCTTTGCCCAGCAGGAGGGGAGAATTTTCCCCTTCCACCAGGTATTCCTCGCCGCTGGGGTCGGTCACGCAGAACACGCTATAGCCGCAGCCGCTGGTGGCGGCCATAAGCAGCAGGAACTGACGCAAAAACTCGCCCCAGCGCGAATGCTCCCGCCGCAGGCTGTACACGGTTTTCAGGGCTTGATGGTAGCGTAGCGCGGCCTGCTGGCCTTCGTCCAGCGTGGCTTCCGCGCAGAGGGAATCCAGCAGCCCCGCGAAAAGGTGCAGCAGCTTCTGGTCTTTTTCGGAAAAAGAGTATTGGCGCTTGCTGTCCACGCACAGCGCGCCCCGGCCTTCCGGCAGGGCGCAGCCCATAAAGGCTTTGATGCGCTGTTCTTCGTTGTCCCGGTAATAGCCAAGGTGGTTCTGGCGCTGGTCAAAGTTGGGCACCAGCAGCGGCTCGCCGTTGCGGATTATCCAGCCCACCAGGCCCTTGCCGGGCTGCACCACGGTGGCGGGCTCCACGTTGTCGCCCAGACTGAAAGAGGCCACAAGGCTGTGCGCGGCGTCCTCCTTGCCGTCTTCCTTCAGGAACAACACTGCGGAGTAAGCGTCAAGCACACTGCACAAGATGCCGAGAATCCGGGTGAACGATGTCTGCCGCATGGGAGGTCCATAGGTGAAAAAAATCGAACCAGCTACAAGCCAGTCTCTTTAAGGGAGTACAGGAGTCTTGTCCATCTTTCAACCGTTAGATGAAAGATAACGGCATGGACGCGCCGCGTTCCGGAGGCACGCGTGGCTTTCTCCGGAGCGGCGCGGACGTTTCCCTATGCAAAGGCCAATGGTAATGCCGTACTGCGCTGTTGTATCCAAAAAAATTTTGTAGAATTTTTTTAAAAATCTGGTATCCTTGACTAGGTCAGCAAAGAAACAAAAGGCACGGCGTTGTGAAAGTTTCCTGGCAAAAGGCATTCTCGCGCACCAAATTCGCCTGGAAGGACGAATCCCTGGCGCGCGCCCTCCCGTTAATGAACCACTTACGGGATCTGAAGGAATTTCTGGATTACATTCACATCCGCCATTGCCTGCTCAGGCCCTATTGCGAAGTTCCGGACTACCCGCCGGTGGAACCCAGGGAGCTTCTGCCCTCTTTTGAAGCGGACTTATGGGAACATAAGCTGTTGCCCGGCTTTAGTCTTGTCGCGCTGGAACGGCCGTTGGATTACTTCAGCGAAGTGTTCCAGTACGACAACCTGCATTCCGTGCACGACATAACGGACAAAGCCAGGGAAAGCGCCGCGCTGGCCCGCAATACGCAGCTTATTCAAAGCCGCCTGCCCAGAAGAATGCAGGACAAACTGCGAGCGCAGTTTTCCAGGACGGACGTTACCAGCCTTACGGCCTACCCGGCTCTTCTGCCTTTCCTGCTGGAAATGGACAGGGCCCAGGTCATGGCTTTGCAAGAAAACCACAGTAAAGTCCGTCACTTTCATCTCGCGGGCATTTTCGCTTCCCTCCCCTCCGACCTGGATACGGAAATTAAACGCTACGGCCTGCGCATCAACCGCTTCAGCGTCGGGGACAATATCCAGTACGAGCGCAACCGCAGTTTCGTGTACCAACACCTGATGGAACTGTACGGTTTCCCGGTGGTTTCGGAACGGCGCACCTCCGCCGCGCTTTTTGCCCGGCGCCTGCACAAGATAGGGGAAAAATTCCTCATCCGGGTGCTGGGCCAGTCGGACCGCACCCTGACCACCATCTGGAACGACGCGGAAAACCGACAGTACCCGCGCGTGGAAAAAATAGCCCTGGTGGCGCTGGACCCGGACCAGGAAGAGGTGCTTGGCGTGTTGCGCAAAGGCCGCTACCTGGTGGACACGGAAAAACGCATCGTGATCATGCGCGTGCGCTACCGCCAGCACCGCTTCGACCCGGACAACGTGCGCCAGGAACGCGCCCTGTCCATGGAAGCGCAGGAAGTCATCCACCCCATCACGGGCAAGGTGCTGACGGACGTCAACATTTTGCGGGACACGTCCAACATGTTCCTGCGCCTCAACGACATCGTGCGCGGGGACTACACGGGCCGCATCATCTATAAGCGGAACGAGCTGGTGGAGAACACCGACAGCGAGGAAAAGCGGCTCAAATTCCTCTACGCCTGGCTTTCCAAGCACCAGCGTCGGATTATCGGGTACGGTGACGAGTTCTTCGGGAACATCAGTAAGGTGCTGGATACCTACCTGCTCTCCCCTGAGCGCTTCGAGACCTTTTCCAGCATGAACGACCTGTACCAGGAAGTGATAGCCAAATACAGCTACATCCAGCAGGCCAGGAAAATCAGGCTGCTTGAAGATTTGCGGGACAGACAGTATAAAGGCACACGCATTTCCTATCACCAGATGCTGGTTGAAGTGGTCAAGGAGCTGCATTCCCTCAAGTTCGAGGTGGTCAGCTACTTTGACACCCTGGTTTCCAACGTTATCGCCATCGGGGAGAAAATTCTCAACGACTCGTACCTCACCCGCAACTATATTGAAAAGCGCGACGAAACGCTTTCCAGGCGCGGGCACGAGATACGGCGGAACTACGGCAAACTCGTCAGTCTGGTGGACGAATTCAAAGCCATCCGCAAGGCGCGGACGGACACCATGCAACGCGGCGCTTCCGCTACGGCGGAAAAGCGCTGACAAGGAGACACCCGCCCATGACCGCTTTGCTGCACACCCCGCTCAACGCCTGGCACAAGGCCAATGGCGCCAAAATGGCTCCTTTCGCCGGCTGGGACATGCCCATCCAGTACCCCGGCGGCATTATCGCCGAACACATGCACACCCGCTCCAAAGCGTCCGTTTTCGACATCTGCCACATGGGCGAATTCCTGCTCAAGGGCAAGGGCGCGGCGGAAGCATTGGGCAAAGCGGTAACCGTGAACCTGGAAACCCTCAAGCCGCAGCGCTGCCGTTACGGCTTTCTGCTCAACGAGAACGGCGGGGTCATGGACGACCTCATCGTCTACCGCCTGGCGGACGAAGAGTTCATGATCGTGGTCAACGGGGCCTGCCAGGCTTCGGATTTCACCACCATCCACTCCCGCCTGCCGCAGAGTCTTCCCTTTGAGGATATTTCCGCCCAGACCGGGAAAATAGACCTGCAAGGCCCCGGTTCCCTGGCCGCGCTGGAAACTATCCTGCCCGGCCGGGACTGGAAAGCCCTGCCCTACTTCGGCCTGGAGCACACGACCTTTAACGGCGCGAAACTTTTGGTCAGCCGCACCGGCTACACCGGCGAACTGGGGTATGAACTGTACCTGCCCTGGGACAAAGTGGAAGAGCTGTGGCGCGCCTGCCTGGCGCAGCCGGACGTGGCCCCTGCGGGTCTGGGCGCCCGGGACACCCTGCGCCTGGAAGTGGGCCTGCCCCTGTACGGCCAGGACCTGGACACCGAACACACCCCTGCGGAAGCCGGGTACGGCTCCATGCTTACCTCCGCCGCGCCTTATGCGGGCAAAGAAAAAGCCACGCAGGTGCGCAAGGCGCTGATCGGCCTGTCCATTCCCGGCCGCCGCAGCGCGCGGCACTACGATGTGGTGGCGCTGCCCAACGGCACGGAAGCGGGCGTGGTTACCAGCGCCTCGTTCGCGCCCTCTTTGGGCCATGCCGTGGCCCTGGCCTACGTGGACGCCAAGTACGCGGAACAAGACGCCTTCATCGTGCGCGCGGCCAAAACGGAACTGCCCGCCAGCCGCGTGGCCCTGCCGTTTTACGCCAAGGGCACGGCCAGGATGAAGTTTTAGCCCGGCTTCCATGCGCACTTTTTTCCTGGCTCCGGACCTGTGGCGTGAGCCCTATTGCCTGCAAGGCAGCGAGGCGCAGCATCTGACCAAGGTGCTGCGCCTCGCCGCCGGCGCGGAAATACGCCTTCTGGACGGCCGGGGCCGGGAAGGCGTGTTCGCAATTACCAGCGCGGACAAGCGCACGGTTTCCCTCTCCCCCAAGCATATCCAAGTTCATGAGCGCCCCGTTGCGCGCTGTACCCTGGCTTTGGGGTATATGCGCGACATCCGGCGCAGCTGGCTGCTGGAAAAAGCGGTGGAACTGGAAGCCGGGGGACTGTGGTTCTGGCAGGCGGAACGTAGCCAGGCCAAGGTGCCGGACGCGGGCAAGGAACCCTGGCAGGCGCAGATGGAAGCCGGGGCCAAGCAAAGCAACAACCCCTGGCTGCCGGAATTGCGCACCCTGCCCGGCGGCGTAACGGAACTGGCGCAAAGCCGTTCCGCCTTTCAACACGCCTATCTGCTTTGGGAAGGGGACACCAAGGGCCGCGTGCTGAGCCTGGAAGATATTTCGCGCCAGGGCGACAGCCTGTTCGTGCTCGGCCCGGAAGGCGGGTTCAGCGACAAGGAAGTCGCGCTACTGCGCAAGAGCGACATGGAGCCCGTCAGCCTTGGCCCGCGCGTGCTGCGCTGGGAAACCGCCGCCCTGCTCTGCCTGGGGCTGTGCTGGTGGGCGCGGGCTTCCGCCCGTCCCATCCCGCCCAATCCATAATTTCCGCCGTATCAGTCCTCCGGCAAGGTAAGCTGCCAGGCGTCCTTGCTGTCTATCAGCAGGCTCCAGCGGTCCTGGGCCTTTGTCAGGCGTTCCAGGCGCTCTTTATTGTCCGCTCCCAACGCTTTTACCGTCTGCGCCAGAAAACAGTTCACCACGCTGAAAGGTCCGACCAGCGTGTTGAAATAGCTGGTCCCCTCGTAGGGGGCGACCAGGGCCACGTCCGCGCACAGGGCCAGCGGCGAGGAAAGGCTGTCGGTGATGGCCAGAAGACGGCTCCCGGCCCGTTTGACTTCCTGCGCCGCCAGAATGCAGGAGCGCAGATAGCGCGGATAGGCGACCACAATAACCAGGTCGTTCGGCTGGGGCGCCAGCAGGTGTTCCACCAGGCGGCCTGTGCTGAAATCCATGAGCGTGACCGCGTCGCGCATCTGCTCAAGAATGTGCGCGATGAAAAAAGCCAAAGGATAGGAACTGCGAAAGCCCAGCACATGGACGGAAGGCGCCGTGGCGGCTAGAGTTGCCGCTTTCAGCAGAGTTTCCTCGGAATTCATCAGGGCGGCGTTGCGCAGGTTTTCCTGGTCCTTGACAAAGGAATCCTGAAGCTCTTCCTGGATGGCGGCCGGTTTTTTCAACCTGGCCACCGGGGAAACATCTTTCCTGACTTCGCGGCGCAGTTCCTTTTGAAAGTGCGCGAACCCATCAAAATTCAATTCCCTGATAATCCGGGAGATCATCCCGGCGCTAATGCCCGCGGCCTTGGCCAAGTCTTCAATGGTCATGAACGCGGCGCTTTCAGGCTGCTCCAGTAAAAGACTCACGAACGTCCGCCGCGTTCCTTTGGCGGAAGCCATGAATTCTTTCAAGGCCGCGAAAAAATTCCGTCGCATCGTCACCCCTGTGGGTCTGTGGTTCCGGCAGATACCGTTTCCTTGCCGCTGACGGTTCTATAGCCGTATCCGCGGCCGATTGCCAGCGGGGAGCATTACGCCGGGTGTTTTTTTAAAATATTTTTTACTCTATTGTAAATTAATAAAAAATATTTTACTGAAAGCCGTCATCGAGACAAAAACTTTTCCCGCGCAATAATTTTATCCCGCCTTCCCGGCAGCTTGGCCGCGTACACTGTAACCCATTGTAAAGGAAGCCCCTCATGGCAGAAGCAACCATTCCCTTTGCACAACGGATACTCCGCTTGAAACCTTCCGCCACGCGGGCCATGGCGGACAAAGCCGCCCAGGCGAAAGCGGCGGGCAAAAAAGTCATTTCCTTTACCACGGGCGAACCGGACTTCCCTTCTCCGGACGCGGCCAAGGAATACGCGCTGAAAGCCATTCAGGACAACGAGACCAAATATACCGCCACGCCCGGCCTGAAAAAGCTGCAATCCGCGATCATTGACTATTACAAAGCCCGCCACGGCCTGACCTTTGAGCCCAAGGGAGTGTTGGTGGGCGCCGGGGCCAAGCCCATTCTGTTCGAAACCATAGCCGCCCTGGTGGACCCCGGCGACGAGGTTATCGTGACCACCCCGGCCTGGGTCAGCTATGTGGAGCAGATCGACGTGTTCGACGGCGTGCCCGTGCTGGTGGACACCACGGCCAACAACTTCATGCCGCGCATTGAAGACATAAAGGCCGCCGTGACGGACAAGACCGTGGCCATCATGCTGAACACGCCCCACAACCCCACCGGCGCCGTGTTCAGCCGCGAGTTCATGCGCGAACTCTGCCTGCTGGCCAAAGAGAAAGGGTTCATCGTCATCAACGACGAAATTTATGAGCAGCTGACTTACGACGGCACCCGCTACGTCAACCCGCTGGTGGATACGCCGGAAGCCCGCGACGTGGTGCTGACCATCAACGGCGTCAGCAAGACCTACTCCATGACCGGCTGGCGCATAGGTTTCGCCGTGGGCCCCGCCAAGCTGATCGCGAAAATCGGGAATATCCAGGGACATAACACCTCCTGCGCCTCTTCCGTCTCGCAGTGGGCCGCCGTGGGCGCCCTGCGCCACGCTCAGCCGGACGCCGACCGCATGGTGGCGGAATACGCCAAGCGCCTGGACTACGTGTACGGGGAAATTTCCACCATGCCCCACGTGCGCCTGAGCAAACCCAAGGGCGCGTTCTACGTGTTCATCGACGTGCGCCCCTGCATCGGCAAAACGTTTGAAGGGCAGGCCATTACGGACGACATCACCTTCTGCACCACGCTGCTGGAACACGGCCTGGTGGCCCTGGTGCCCGGCACTGCCTTTATGTGCGCCGGTTTCGCCAGAATGTCCTACGCTTCCTCCATGGAAGAACTGCGACAGGGCATGGCCAATCTACGCGCGTTCCTGGAAAAGCTCGCCTGAGCGATCCGGCAGGATAAAGACAGCAACTCTATGTCCGCAGCCTAACGCGGGCGCAACAGGAGGGATTTTATGTCAGGAACCAACATTGCTGTGGTTGTGGCGCCGGAGCTGGCCGATACTCCGGCGACCCCCAAAAAAAAGAAAAAACACGGCATACCGGCAAAATACATTCTTGGGGCCTTCGTGCTGGGGGCTCTGTTCGGGTATGTGTTCCCCTCTTACGGGGTTGCCATCAAGCCCGTGGGCGACGCCTTCATCAAAATGATCAAAATGGTCGTGGTGCCGCTCATTTTCTCCACCCTGACCGTGGGCATCGCCTCCACCGGGGACTTTAAAAAAGTCAGCCGTATCGGCGGCAAGGCCTTGATCTGGTTCACCTTTGCCTCCACCTTCGCCCTGGTTCTGGGCCTGGTGCTGGCCAACGTCGTCAAGCCCGGCACGGGCGTGGAGCTTATCCAGCTCGCCGCGCCGGACTCGGCGGGCAAGGCCGCGCCCGCGTTCCGTTCCACCACGGACCTGATTCTGGCCGTCATTCCCACCAACATCTTTGAAGCCCTGAGCACCGCGAACCTGCTGCAGATCGTGTTCTTTTCCTGCTTTTTCGGCCTGGCCATCACCGCTATCGGGGAAAAGGCGCAGCCCGTGTACCGGTTCATGGAAGGGCTGGCGGAGATCATGTTCGAGATCACCGGCTACGTCATGAAGGTCAGCCCCTTCGGCGTGTTCGCCTTTATCGCCTGGACCGTGGGCAAGTACGGCCTGGCCCTGGTCATTCCCCTGGGCAAGCTGGTGCTTACCCTCTATTTGAGCGTGGTCATTTTCGTGGTGCTCATACTGGGGACGGCCTGCTTCTTCATGCGGCTCAACCCCTTTCAGGTGCTGCGCGTCATCAAGGAACCCCTGCTTATCGCCATTACCACCTGCTCCAGCGAAGCCGCCCTGCCCCTGCTGATGGAAAAGCTGGAAAAGTTCGGCATACCCAAGCACATTGTCAGCTTTGTGCTGCCCACCGGGTATTCTTTCAACCTGGACGGCGCGGCCCTGTACAAATGCATGGCCCTGATGTTCATAGCCCAGATGTACCATATCCCCATGGACCTGCAGACCCAGCTTTCCATGATCCTGTTCATGGTCATTGTGCAGAAGGGGTCCGCCGGGGTGCCGGGCATGGCCTTTATCGGGCTTTCCGCCGGGGTGGTGGCCTTTAACCTGCCCATGGAAGGCCTGTTCATGATCATGGGCGTGGACCGTATCCTGGAAATGGGCCGCACCGGCACCAACCTGGCCGGCAACGCCATTGCCACCTTCATCGTGGCCCGCTGGGAAAAGGAACTGCCGGACGACGTGATCCAGGCCGGTTATCAAAAGGACTACAGCTGACCGCCCAGGCTTGTTGTGGGCATGACGCGCGGACACGCTCATGCCCTCTTCACGCCGCCTGAAAACGAAAAAAGCCGCCTTATTAGCGGCTTTTTTCGTTTTCAGACGGCCCGTCCGCAAAAAATTGATCCATCACAAAAGTTAGCGTACATTCCGCAGTGACGTGCGCACGTTGCACAAGCAAAACGTTTTGAGGATGTCTGCGTGACCATTATCGCCCCGCTGCCGGAACGCCTGCGGCCCAAAGAGCTGGACGCCTTTGTGGGCCAGGAACACCTGCGCGGCCGCATAGAAAACCTGCTGCGGGCCAAGCGCCTGCCCAGCCTTTTGCTGTACGGCCCGCCGGGCTGCGGCAAGTCCACGCTGGCGCTTCTGCTCGCCCACGCGCACGGCCGCAAGGTCACCCGCATCAGCGCGCCGGAAGCTGGGCTCACCCAACTACGCCGCATACTCAGCGGCACGGACGTGCTGGTGCTGGACGAGTTGCACCGCTTTTCCAAGGCCCAGCAGGACTTTTTCCTCCCGCTGCTGGAAAGCGGCGAAGTGACCATGCTGGCCACCACCACGGAAAACCCCTCGTTCAGCATCACCCGCCAGCTATTGTCCCGGCTGCACGTGCTGCGGCTGCGCCCGCTTACCCCGGCGGAACTGCTGGACCTGGCGGCCCGGGGCGCGCAGGCCCAGGACCTGGCCCTGGAAAAGGAAAGCCTGGAAATGCTGGCTTCCCTGTCCGGCGGGGATGCGCGCACGCTGCTGAACCTGATCGAATACGCGGCCGTCCTCCCGCCGGAAAAGCAGACGGTCGAAGGCATACGCGAAGCCCTGCCCGACCTGGTCATGCGCCACGACAAAAGCGGGGACAGCCACTACGAATTGGCTTCCGCGCTGATCAAGTCCATACGCGGGAGCGACGCGGACGCGGCCCTCTACTACCTGGCCTGCCTGCTGGAAGGCGTGGAAGACCCGCGCTTCATCTGCCGCAGGCTCATTCTTTCCGCCTCGGAAGACGTGGGCCTGGCGGACCCCCAGGCCCTGCCCCTGGCCGTGGCCTGCCAGCAGGCCGTGGAGTTCGTGGGCATGCCGGAAGGCTTTATCCCCATGTCGGAAACCGTGGTCTACCTGGCACTCGCGCGCAAGAGCAATTCCAGCTACGCGGCCTACGGCAACGCGGCGCGGGAAGTCAAAGTGGCCGGGCCGCAGCCCGTGCCCCTGCACCTGCGCAACCCGGTGACCAAAATGCATAAGGACTGGGGCTACGGCAAGGGCTACCAGTACCCGCACAGCTTCCCGGAAGCCTGGGTGGACCAGGAATATCTGCCGGAAGCCGTGCAGGGCAAACGCTTTTACTATCCCAAGGAAGCCGGTGAGGAAGCCCGCCTGGCCGCCTGGTGGAAACGTCTGCAATCCAGAAAAAGCGGCAAGTAGCCGTTTACTCAAGGAACACTCATGCACAACGGCCCTTTTCCCGGTAACGGCTACACAACCCCGGAAGCGACTATCCACCCTTTCCGCAAGCTTTTTCCGGGACTTTCCTTTTACTGGTATATGTGCGGCATTCTGAAAAAAGCCGCGGACTACTCCAAGTCGGGCGTGTACACGGACGAAAAGTGGTTCCAGTCCAGCCTGGACATTTTGACGGCCCTGGAAGGCAGCGGCGTGCGCGCCACCTTTGAGGGCCTGGACCACTACAAAAACCTGGAAGGCCCCTGCGTGTTCGTGGGCAACCACATGAGCACCCTGGAAACCTTTGTGCTGCCCAGCCTGCTCCAGCCCTACCGTCCCATCAGCTTCGTGGTCAAAGAGAGCCTGTTGAACTACCCGATCTTCAAGCACGTGATGCGCGCGCGCAACCCCATTGTGGTTTCGCGCTCCAATCCCAAGGCGGATTTCGCGGCGGTGATGGAAGGCGGCTGCGAGCGTCTGGCCAGGGGCGTTTCCGTGGTGGTGTTCCCGCAGAGCACCCGCAGCGTGGAACTGGACCCGCAGCACTTCAATTCCATGGGCGCCAAGCTGGCCCGCAAGGCGGGCGTGCCGCTCATACCCCTGGCCCTGCGCACGGACGCCTGGGGCATGAACGGCCTGTTCGGGCTGCTCAAGGACCACGGCCCCATACGGCCGGAACTGCCGGTGCACATCAGTTTTGGCGCGCCCATGACCATAAGCGGCAACGGCAAGGAAGAGCATGCCGCCACCCTGGATTTCATTGAAAAGCATCTCCTGGCCTGGGGCGGCACGGTAGCGGCCCTGCCTCCCGCAGAGACGGCATAAAAAAACCGAGGCACCCGCCCCGGCCAAATACACCAACCCACCCCGACAAAGTTCTTTGAAGAGAGAGGGGGGCCGGGGGAAGGGAGAAACTTTCCCCTTTCCGCTCCGGGGCCGGGTAGATGCGTGACCGGCAAAGCCGGATCACGCCCGGCCCCTGCGCTCCATAGGCCCTGGCGGGCCTGGCCTGCGCGGAAGACCGCTCCGGCCCCCTCCGGGGGCATAAGGTTTCTCCCTTCCCCTGATTTTATTTATCCCTGATTCCGCAAATCCGTCACGCGCATGGCTTTGCCTTCAAAGCGCTTCAGCGTCTTGGGTTCCACCATGCGCACTTTGGCGGTCACTCCCAGGAAATCCTTGATGGACTTCTGCAGGTCCCGCTCGCGCTGCTGGATGAGGCGCACTTCGTCGGACACAAACATTTCTTCGGAGAACTCGACCTTGACTTCCATGACATCCAGGGTGCCTTCGCGGCTGACCACGATTTCGTAGTGCGGGGAAGCCCCTTCCATTTCCAGGAGCAAGCCTTCGATCTGCTGCGGAAAGACATTGACCCCGCGAATGATGAGCATATCGTCGCTGCGGCCCAGAATGCGGCCCATGCGCACGTGGGTGCGGCCGCACACGCAGGGGGTGTAGTCCAGGCAGGTGATGTCGCGGGTGCGGTAGCGCACCAGGGGTATGCCTTCCTTGGTCAGGGTGGTCAGCACCAGCTCCCCGGTTTCGCCGTGGGGCAGGGTTTTGCCCGTGGCCGGGTCGATGATTTCCGGCAGAAAGTGGTCCTCGAAAATGTGCATGCCCTTCTTGGCTTCCAGGCATTCCATGGAAATGCCGGGGCCCATGACTTCCGAAAGGCCGTAGATGTTCAGGGCGTCAATGCCCAGCTTTTCCTCTATTTCCGCGCGCATTTCCTCGGTCCAGGGCTCCGCGCCGAAAATGCCCACGCGCAGGGGCAGGGACTTGATGTCGATGCCCTCTTCCTTGGCGGCTTCGTACAGGAACAGGATGTAGGACGGCGTACAGCACACGGCCGTGGCGCCGAAATCGCGCATCAGCTGCACCTGGCGCTTGGTGGCTCCGCCGGAAACCGGCAGCACGGTGGCGCCCAGGCGTTCCGCGCCGTAGTGCGCGCCAAGGCCGCCGGTGAACAGGCCGTAGCCGTAAGCGTTGTGCAACAGGTCCTTGCAGGTCATGCCCGCGCAGGCCAGGCTGCGGGCCATCACTTCCGCCCAGGTGTCAACGTCCCGCTGGGTGTAGCCCACCACGGAAGCCTTGCCCGTGGTGCCGCTGGAAGCGTGGATGCGCACGATGGTGTCGCGCGGCACCGCGAACATGCCGAAGGGGTAGGAATTGCGCAGGTCCTGCTTTTCCGTGTAGGGCAGGTTGGCCAGGTCGGAAAGCGCGCGTACGTCCCCGGGGGAAATCCCGGCATTGTCAAAGGCCTTACGGTAGTGGGGAACCGTGGCGTACACCCGTTCGCAAAGATTTTTCAGCCTGGAAAGCTGAAGCTTTTCCATATCCTCACGGGGCAGCATTTCCATATGCACGTTGAACATTCTCGGCTCCCTCCCGGCACGGCGGCGCGTAATGAATAATCAGGTGGTTCTGCCCCAATCAGGGGGCAGGGTCAAGCTTCCAGCCGGGAGCGGCCGCTTTTGCCTTCAAATAAGCCCCTGCCGAAAGGCGCTATCAATTGCGGAACCACGCGGCTTGCGCTATAGTCGTAAAAATATTCAAATACAGCCTGGAGCACACATTGCAGCTTATGCAAACCGCCCATAAATACAGCGATTGTCCCACGGAAACCAAAACCGCCTCCCTGCTTGGCTGGCTCACCGATAAAAAAGCGCTGGACCTTCTGGCCCTGGACCTTTCCTCGCTTACTTCTTTCACCGATACGATTATTATCGTCTCCGCCTCGTCGCCCCGCCACGCCCAAGGGCTTGCGGACCACATTCTGGCCGAATGCCGCGCCGCCAAGCTCGAATTCCTGCGCATGGAAGGCTACCAGACCGGGCAATGGATTCTACTGGACCTGAACGACGTCGTGCTTAATATATTCCTGCAGGAAGTCCGCGACTTGTACCGCCTGGACGAACTCTGGCCCAAAGCCAAAGTTATTCGCGACGAACGCCGGCCTTCCTGACAAGGGATACCACCATGCAAAAACTCACACCCACTCTGCTGCTTATCCTGGACGGCTGGGGCCTGGCCCCGGAAGGTCCGGGCAACGCGGCGCGTCTGGCCCGCACCCCCACTCTGGATAAAATTCTGGCCCACCCCTCGCGCACGGAAATAGAAGCTTCCGGTCGCGCCGTGGGCCTGCCCGCCGGGTTCATGGGCAACTCGGAAGTGGGGCATATGAACCTGGGCGCGGGCCGCATCATTTATCAGGACATGACCCTGATCGATATCGCCATAGAAGAGGGCAAGCTCCCCTCCAACCCGGTCATCGCGGATGTGCTGGACAAGGCCAAAGCCTCCGGCGGGGCCGCGCATTTTATGGGCCTCTTGTCCGACGGCGGGGTGCACAGCCACATCCACCATTTGAAAAGCCTGCTGGAAGCGGCCAAGGCCAAGGGCGTGCCCGCCGTGGTCCACGCCTTTACCGACGGCCGGGATACCGCGCCCACCAGCGGCGCGGGCTTTGCGCGCGAACTGCTTGCGTTCATGAAAAGCATAGGCCACGGCAGTATAGCCACGGTCACCGGCCGCTACTACGCCATGGACCGGGATTCGCACTGGGAACGCAACGTCCTGGCCTGGAACGCCATGGTGCACGGCCAGGGCGAAAAAGCCCCGGATCCTGTGGCCGCGCTGGAAAACGCTTACGCCAAGAAC
This sequence comes from Desulfovibrionaceae bacterium, assembly GCA_031551765.1. Lineage (GTDB taxonomy): Bacteria > Desulfobacterota > Desulfovibrionia > Desulfovibrionales > Desulfovibrionaceae > JAVBNC01. The sequence continues at coordinate 5,174 of JAVBNC010000124.1, read as the reverse complement.
GAGACCGACGAATTTTTTAAGCCCCGCGTCTGCCCCGGCCCGGACGGCGCCGTGCGCACCATACGCGACGGGGATTCCCTGTTTTTCTTCAACTTCCGGGCGGATCGGGCGCGCCAGATCACCCGCGCCTTTTATGACCCGGCCTTTAGCGGTTTCGAACGGGGGAACATTCCCAAACTGGCGGCCTTTGCCACCTTTACGCCCTACGACAGCACCCTGCCCCTGCCCGCGGCCTTTGAAAAGCCGGACGTCTCCCGTTCCATGGGCGAGGTCGTCTCCGGCATGGGGCTGACCCAGCTGCGTATAGCGGAAACGGAAAAGTACGCCCACGTGACCTACTTTTTCAACTGCGGCCGGGAAGAGCCCTTCCCCGGCGAGGAGCGGCGGCTCATCCCCTCCCCGCGCGAAGTGGCCACCTATGACCTGAAGCCGCAAATGAGCGCGGCCCAGGTGGCTGACACCTTTATCCAGGAATGGAACAGCGGCCGCTATACCTTTGCGGTGTGCAACTTCGCCAACCCGGACATGGTGGGCCATACCGGCGTCATTCCCGCGGCCATCAGGGCCTGCGAAACAGTGGACGCCTGCGCGGCCCGCGTGCTGGAAACGGTTTTGAAAAGCGGCGGCCGCGTGCTGGTCACCGCGGACCACGGCAACGTGGAAGAAATGCTGACCCCGCAAGGCAAGCCGCAGACGGCGCACACCACCAATAAGGTGGCCCTGGCCGTGCTGGACGACGGAAAAATGAAAAAGCTGCGGCCCGGCGGCAAGCTGGGCGATATTGCGCCCACCATCCTGAGGCTGTGGGGCCTTGAACCGCCCAAGGAAATGACCGGGCAAAGCCTGTGGGAGGAACAATGACCTCCGTCCGTCCCGTAAACCCGGTGGCGCCCAGCAGCCTGGAGCTGATCTTTTTCTACACCTGCCCGTTCTGCCGCCGGGAAATCCCCCTGGTTTCCCCGCCGCAGGCCAGTCTGGTCACCTGCGACGCCTGCAGGCAGAAGTTCCCCATTGTTCCCGTGGACCAGCGTTCCGTGCACTTTATCAAACTCATGCTGGCCAACGGCAACGCGGCCATTGATCCGGACTTTATGTAGGCGCCCCAGCGCCCTTGTTGTGAGCACCCTTCTCCCTGTGAGGCACCCATGAAAGTTGAACAGCTCTCCATATTTCTGGAAAACAAGGCCGGGCGTCTCGCGGAAGTGACCCACGTGCTTGCCGCCGCCAACATCAATATCCGGGCGCTCTCCCTTGCGGATACTTCGGAATTCGGCATTCTGCGCATGATCGTGGATGAGCAGGACAAAGCCAAAGCCGCGTTGAAGGAAAACGGCTTTACCGTGGGCCTTACCAGCGTGGTGGCCGTGGAAGTGCCGCACAAGCCCGGCGGCCTGGACGCCATTTTGCAGATTATGGGCAAAAACGGCATCAATATCGAATACATGTACGCATTTTTGCAGAAAGGCGAAAACGCGGTCATGATCTTCCGCTTTGACGACGTGGACAAGGCCATGGGCATTCTGAAAGACGCGGGCATGCCCATGCTGACCAGTTCTCAAGTCTGCCAGGGCTAGGGCATGGTCAGAACCGCGCTTCTCGCACTGTGCCTTGTTCTCGGAGCGTGCGCCGCGAAAGGCGGCGCGGACCCGCTTTCCGACGCCCCGGAACGGCATCGGGCGGATTCGTTCGCCTATGCCGTGGCGGATTCGTACGCCGAAACTCTGAAGCTCTGGCGAGAGCCTGAAGACGTGAACGCCTGGATAGGCGGCCGCTTCAGCTACGATATGCAGCGGGCCATGCGTCTGTCCGAATCGCAGCGCGGCAAAAGCGGCCCCGTGCCCATTTATGAGCCGGAAGCGTTTTTTAAGCACCCTTCCGGGGTGTGCGTGGACCTCTCCCGCTTTGCCGTGGAGACGCTGCAGCGGATACGCCCGGACCTGAATGCCCGCTACCTGATGCTGGAATTTGCCCCGCTCACCGTGCAGGGCAACACGCTTCGCCTGCACTGGATGGCCGTGTTCCAGCGGGACGGGGTCTGGTACGCGTTCGCGGATTCCAAGCGCCCCGGCCACCTGGCCGGTCCTTACCAAGACCTGAACGCGTTCATCGCGGAATACGGGCAGTACCGGAACCGGAAGATCGTCTCGTTCCAGGTGCGGGAATCATACAAGAAAACCAGGGCGCGGCGGAGCGCCACCCCAGAAACCCCGTAGAAACGCGCGTCTCTGAAAAGGCGCACCTGGGGGGGAGATGCCTTTTACCTTTGACCCGGCCGCCTGCGTGCCCTGTTTCGCCCCGGAATACCTGAGCCGCTACCCCTTGCGCGGCCGCAGCTTCACGCTCAAGCGGCTCGGCCTTTCCTTTCACGGCCTTTCAGACTGCCTCTACCTGGGGGCCGGGTCCCAGGTGCTGTTGCCCGTGGAAGCCGGGAACACCTTGCCTTTTCTCTTTCTGGAATCCTGCGCCTACCTCTCCAACGAGCGCCATCTGCCTGCCATCGCCGCAAAATGCCTGACTTCCCTGGAAACCCCGGCGGAAATGGAAGAGGCCGTACCCCTGTTCCCGCAGGGCGCGGACAACCTGTGGCACTGGATGACGGAAAGCCTGCCCAAACTGCTGGCTTTGGAGAAGACCGGCTACCAGGGCGCGTACATCGTGCCCTTCAGCCCGGCGGCAACGCAAACCCTTGAATTTCTCGGTATCCCGGCCGGCCGTCTGCTGCCCGGCAACGGCGCGTACCGGGTGCGGCGGCTTATTCTGCCCCAGCGCCTGTCCGGTTTCAGCCTGCCCGAAAATATGCCCCTGACGGATCTCCTGCGCCAGGAACTGCTCAACGCCGTGGGTCCCTCCCTGCCAGGCGCGAAATGTTGCTACGTCCGCCGTACAGGAACACGCAAAATCAGCAACGAGGACGAACTGCTGGCCGTGCTGCGGGATTTCGATTTCGAGACCATGACGCCTGAAGAGCTGTCCCTAAAAGAGCAGCTCCGCTACATGACCAACGCGGCCTGCTCCGTCATGGCACACGGCGCCAACAGCACCCTGACGCTGCTGCAGCCGTCGCAGTCCGTATGTGTGGAGTTTTTCGGGAACCGCTACGTCAGCTACAACAACCTGCACGCCGTGCGCCTGTTGAAACTGCGCTACCACGCGGTAGTGGAAGATCTGGAACTTGCATCCTGCCCGGCAAACAACCCCGATCTCTTTAGTCACCTGCGGGACGGCCCCTTGGCCGACATCACCATCGACCCGGTGCACGTCCGCATTTTGCTGGAAAACGCCTTGGGGTAGATGCGGAGTAGTTGTCGAAGCCATCAAAAAGTCGAAGCAGGGCAGAGCCCTGCTCTCGTTCTTAGAGCAGTTGAACATTTTCAATGTTAATCTGCTCTAAGCGACAATCTCAAAGCGAAACTGCTCTAATTGACTTCGACAGCTATCTGCCTTTGGCGACAGGCATGTGCCAGCCCGCCCCGAAAGCGCGGGAACTGACCCGCAGGGCCGGGGGCACCTGGCGGCGCTTGAATTCGGAAGCGCGCACCAAGGCCAGCACCCGGTCCACGGTCTCCGCTTTGTAACCCACCTGCACCAGGCTGTCCTTGTCCATGCTTTGCTCGATGTGGTCGTAGAGTATCTTGTCCAGCAGCTCATAGGGCGGCAGCGAATCCTGGTCCGTCTGGCCCGGCTTGAGCTCCGCGGAAGGAGCCCTGGTCAGAATCCCTTCCGGAATGACCGCCCGGCCCCTGGCCTTGTTCAGCCAGCGGCACAAGGAATAAGCCTGGGTTTTGTACAGGTCGCCGATCACGGCCAGACCGCCGCAGGAATCGCCGTACAGGGTGCAGTAGCCCACGGCCCCTTCCGATTTGTTGCCCGTGTTCAGCAGCATATGGCCGAATTTGTTGGACAGGGCCATGAGCAAGGTGCCCCGGATGCGGGACTGGATATTTTCTTCCGTCACGTCCTCTTCCCTGCCCGCGAAAACGGGGGCCAGGGTCTCTTCAAAGCTCTGCATCAGGGAAGCCAGGGGAATGGTGTGCGTCTTGATGCCCAGCTCCCCGGCCAGGTCCCGCGCCAGACTGACGCTCTCCTCCGCCGTGTACGGGGAAGGGAGCAGCACGCCGAGCACGTTTCCCGGCCCCAGGGCTTCCGTTGCGACGGCCGCCACCAGAGAAGAATCCAGCCCGCCGGAAAGCCCCAGCAGCACCGAGCTAAACCCGCACTTGCGCACAAAATCCCTGGTGCCCAGCACCAGGGCCTGCCACAGTTCGGCCTCTTCGTCCCGCGTATCCGCCACCGGTTCCTCGCCGGGCTGGATCAGGTCCACCAGCAGCACGTCTTCCGCAAAAGACGCCGCCCTGGCCGTGACCGCGCCGAACATATTGAAAAAGGCACTTCTGCCTTCGTAAATCACCCCGTCCTGGCCACCCACCTGATTGACGCAGAGAAGCGGCACGCGGTAGCGCACCGCGCTCCAACTGAGCATGCGCTCATGCCGCACCGCGCCGCCCGTGTGGTATGGCACGGCCGTCAGGTTGATAAGCCCGTCCGCCCCGCCGCTCATCAGTTCCGCCACCGGGTCTTGGTCAAAGGTGCGGCGGCCCTGCCAAAAGGTGCGGTCGTTCCAGATATCTTCCCCGATGGTCACGCCCAGACGCCAACCTTTGTACTGCAACAGCCCGCAAGCCACGCCGGGTTCAAAGTAGCGCATGTCGTCCATGGTGCCCTCGCAGGGCAGCAGCACCTTGCGGCCCACCACGCTGACCTTGCCGTCCCGCAGCAACACCGCGCTGTTGTGGATATGCTTGCCCTGAGCCACCGGGTTGGCCACCGGGGCGCCCAGCAGCAAAGGCGGCAGGCCCTTGGCCAGGCATTCCAGGGCCAGTTCCTGCAAGGTCTTGCCGCAGAGGTCCACAAAGGCGCCCCGCAGCAAAAGGTCCGTGGGCGGGTGGCCGCACAGCGACAGTTCCGAAGCCACGCACAGCTCCGCTCCGGAAACCGCCGCCTTGGACGCGGCGGCCAGAAGAGCCGCGCCGTTTTCCTTCACGCGCCCGGCCACAGGATTGATCTGAAGTACGCCTATTTTCATGCGGGAATGCCTCCGGCGGCCAAGGGAAGGGGAAAACCCCTTTTGGGAAAAAGGGGTTTTCCCCTTCCCTTGGATCCCATCCCCTTTCCCT